>JBDTTJ010000058.1:0-14451 GCA_039930645.1 Acidobacteriota bacterium | reverse complement strand
GAGCGGCGCCGGAACCCTTTCTCGCCCGGTGCGTATCTCTTCCCATGAAGAGCCACCCGGAACCCGTCAGGGCCCTGGCCGCTGCTTTCGTCGCCGTCCTCTCCTTCGCCGTGGCCGCCCCTGCCCCCGCGGCGCCGCCCCGCTCCGGGTCGGCCGCGGCCGCGCGCTACGAGAGCCTCGTCGCGGCCGGCGCCAAGGACGGCCCCGCGCTCTACCGGACCGGCATGGACCTCCTGAACGCCGGCCGGTTAGACCTTGCCGAGAAGGCCTTCCGCGCGTCCGCGGCGGCCGGTAACCGGCCCGGCGCCTCGCACTACAACGCGGCCTGCGCGCTGGCGCGAGCCGGGAAGAAGTCCGAGGCCCTCGACACGCTCCAGACGGCGATCGAGCAGGGCTACACGGACGCGAGCCACATGGAGAAGGACGACGATCTCGAGAGCGTCCATGGCGAAAAGCGGTTCACGGAGCTCGTCGACCTCGCCGAGGACCTGTCTCTCGACGCCGGGGCCGAAGGCTACATGGGCAAGTTTCTCCCGCACACGGCCCGCACGGCGTGGCGAAGGGAGATCCCACGCTACGAAAAAGCCGCCAAGGCGCACCCGAAGATCGGTCTCGCCTGGTTCAACCTCGGGT
This sequence comes from Acidobacteriota bacterium, assembly GCA_039930645.1. Taxonomy (GTDB): domain Bacteria; phylum Acidobacteriota; class Thermoanaerobaculia; order UBA5066; family UBA5066; genus Fen-183. The sequence goes on along the minus strand of JBDTTJ010000058.1, from coordinate 13,818 downwards.
ACGCGCAACTGATGGCGGACCGCCCGGAGGCGGCGGCCGAATCGCTGGGCAAGGCGCTCGGCCTCGGGTACCGCAGGCCGACGACGCTCTACAACCTCGCCTGCGCCGAGGCGCGTTCGGGAAACACGGACAAGGCCTTCGAGAGCCTCTTCGCGGCGATCGACGCCGGCTTCGACGGCGCGGACCACATGCGCAGCGACTCGGACCTCGACGCGATCCGGAAGGACCCGCGTTTCAAGCAGGCCGTCGCGAAGGCGCGGGCGCGGCGCGACGCGAACGAGGACGGGGAGGACTGACGCAGCGGGCGCGCCCGACCCGGTTCAGCGGGCGGCGCGCCTCTTCCCGATCGCCGCATACGCGTCCATGACGAAGGGCGGCGGATCCGGCTCCTCCTTCAGGCGCGTGGCGCCCGTCTTCGCGAACAGCCAGCGGTGGAGCCACGAGAAGCCGTTCCTGCCGACGTAGGGGTCCGAGGAGGCGTACGCCGGGTCCTCGAGCGCGCGCGAAAGCGTCACGAACGCGTAGCCGCGCCCGCGCAGCGCGGCCGCCCACCGCGGGAGCGTCTCCGCGTTGAGCCGGTTCGCATGGACGAGGAGGACGTGCCGGATCGGCCGGCCGAAGACGCGAAGAGCCATGTCCTCGAAGAAGTCGAGGATCGTCTCGTACGAGGCGACGTACGCCTCGAGAACGCGCGCCGCCGCCGCCTCGTCCCCCTGCGCGAGCGCGTCGGCGTAGACGGCGTTGTACATCCAGTCGTTCGTGTCGACCGTGACGGGCGCCACCGCGTACCCGCGCGCGGCGAGAAAGTCCTCAAAGGCCTTCTTCATCTCCGCCGTCGGCCCGGTCTGGAGGAACGGATGGCGGAACCAGCGCAGCGTCCCGCCCTTCTCCTTCAGGAGAATCCCAGTGACGGTCTCGCCGCGGACGACGTCCTCCTCGAACGTGGCAAGCGGCGTCGTGTGAAGGGACGGGTGCGAAAACGTGTGGTTGCCGAGTTCGGCGCCCTCGTCCCGCCACGCACGCAGCAGCGCGATCCGCGCGTCCACCTCGCCCGTCCGGTAGAGCTTCGACTCGTTCACGAAGGCGACGGACGGGATGCCCTCGGCCTTCAGGCCGGCGAGGAGCTTCTTCGTCATCGTTTGCAGCACGGGCAGCGGCAGGTCGGGGCCGTTCAGGGGCACGTCGTCGATCGTGACCGCAATTTCGCGGGCCGGCGCCTGGGCGAGCGCGGGCGACGCGAAGAGTGCGGTCGCGAGGAGAAGGGTCCGCGTCACGCTCGAAGGGTAAACCCGGACGGCGCTACTCCCACCAACCATTGGCGTCGACGACGAGGTGCACGGTGCCGGATGGCATCTGCGCCGTGAAGGCCGCGGCCCCGGTTGCGTCGCGGCCGAGGAGGAGGACGGCGTTGTTCGCGCGCGTCTGTCCCGCTCCGAAGCTCAGCGTATTCGTCCCGGGCGCCTGCGAGAGGTCCGTCGGGTACGCCACGAGGTCGCCCGCGGCCGTCGGCCCCGTGACCGTGACATTCGCCGAGACGGCCTGGGCCGTCGCCGGGAGGCCGCACTGGCCCGCGAAGACGAACGTTCGGCGCGCGTTCGCGGCGAGAGCCGGCGCCGCGGCGCCCCGCGTGTCGAGGACGCGGCAGGGCGTCAGCGTGTGGAACTTGGCGCCCGCGGGCGCGGAGACGGGCAGCCCGACCACCGCAAGCGTCGCCGAGCGCGCGGGTAGCGCGAGCGTGAGCGTTCCGCCGGACGGTGCGGCGCTCCCGGCCGACGCGAGCCGCGACGAGCCCGTGAAGCGGAAGAGCGACGCTGAGCCCGAGAGCCCGCCCGCGACGGCGGTCGTGACGGTCCGCGCGGAGACGTCCTTGTTGAAGAGGAGCAGGTAGAGGGTATTCCCGCCCGCACCGCCGCGCTGCGCGTACGCGCCGACGAGGTCGACGTTCGCGCTGGAGGCGCGCACCGAGTCACCCGCGACCTGCGCGCCCGCGCCGTCGTAGTTGCGGTAGAGGAGGAAGGCGTCTTCCGTCCGCGAGTTCTCCGAAGGCGCCACCCAGCGCGTCGCGAGGTCCACGCCCTCGCGGCCGAAGATCGCGAGCGCCTCCGCTTGCGCGAGCGCGCCGCTGATCCCGTCGTCGGAGCCCCAGTTGTACTCGCTGATCGCGAGCTTCGTGCCCGGATAGTGCGTCGCGATCCACGCCTTCATCCGCGGGATCAGGGTAACGGCCTGGCCGACGTCCGTGCCGATCCACGACTCGTCGAGGTACGTGGGGTCGTAAAGGCTCTTGAGCGTTCGGAGGCGGAGGGCGGCCGTCGCGGACGACTCGTCCGTCGAGAGGGCGACGCCCGCGGCCTGCGGGTAGTAGTGGATGTCGAGGGTGTCGAGAAGGCGCGTCCCGTGCGCGGTCTCCCAGGCCTTCGCCTGGTCGAGGTACCAGGGCAGGAAATCCTCGTTGCCGTGCGCGGCGCGGTCCGCGCCGGGAGAGCAGCCGTCGGCGCCCGAGTAGAAATACGCGCACCAGCCCCAGACCGCCGGGCCGAGGAGCTTGGCTCCGGTGTCCTGCGCCTTCATCGCCGCGCCGATCGTGGCGGTCTTTGTCCAGAGCTCGTCGTACGTGGCTCCCGCCGGGTGGATGTCGCGGTGCGTCGAGTTCCAGAGCATGGGCTCGTTGTCCAGCGCCCAGAGGCGCACGCCGCCCGCGGCGGCCGTGCCGGTGCGCCCCGCGAGGTGCGTCATCCAGCGCGTCACGAACGTCGCGTCGATCATCTTTGACGTGTCGGCGGGGTCGTTTCCGGTTACGTTCGCGCTGTTCGACTTCACGCCGTTCCCGGCGTCGGGGTTGCACCAGGAGGCGTTCCCGGTCGCGGAGCACTCCGTCTGCCGCTGGGCGCCGTACTTCGCGACCGAGAAGCCCCATCGCCGCGTCCGGTCGATTGGCGTCCAGCCGATGAGCGGGACCGTGACGAGCGCCTCGCCACCCGCGGCGCGGATCTCGTCCACGAAGACGTCGGCGTCGGAGCCGTTTGGAAGACTCGCTGGACTCGCGCTTCCCGCGTAGTTGAAGAAGAACCAGTCGCTTGCGCTGTTGTGCGTGTCGTTTTCCCAGTTGTAGCGCGTCGTCGAGTTCCCGCCCCAGCGGCGCACGGGAACCCTCAGCCGTGACATCTGCGCGGCCGTTCCGAAGTTCATCCCGTAGATGAGCGGGTTGACGGGGTGGCGGCCGGCATCGGGATCCACCGACACCGCGACGGCGGCCGCGGCGGGAGCCGGTGCGCAGAGAGCGGCTGCGACGGCCGCGATGGCGGCGGCAAGGATTCGGGGCCCCGGCATACCCGGTAGTGTCGTCACCCTTCGCACGCCTCCCGGGTCAGCGCCGCGCCGGCCGGCAGAGGACGAGCGACGTATCGCGCGCGTAGAGGACGGGCACGGCCCAGTCCATCGGCTCGGCTCCCCGTGCGACCGAGACGGCGACGCGCGCCTCGCGCGCGGCCTCGCCGAGCGCGTGGCCGCGCGCGAGCGCCCACATGAGATGGCGGGCGAACGCGGTCGCCGACGTGTCGAGCACCTTGTACTGGTTCGCGACGACCGCCGGGATCCCGCCCGCGAGGAGCGCGGGCGCGACGCCGCGGAGGAAATCGTTGCGGCCGCCGCGGCCGGTCTCGCACGCGTTCAGGACGACGAGGCGCAGGCCGCGCCCGCAGAGAAGGCGGCGCAGCCGGTCCGCGTCGACCCACGTCCCGCGCCCGCGGCCGTCCACGAGAAGGAGGGCGCCCGAGCGTTCCTTCTCGTCCCACGCGCCGTGGCCCACGAAGTGGAGGACGTCGACGCGCGCGGCGGCGAGCCCGTGGTGGAGGCCCGACGGCGTCGCCGCCGGGAGGACGTCGAGGACGGCGTGGCCGGACTTCACGAGCGGCGCGAACGCGGCCCGGATCGCGGAGACTTCGAGCCGCGCCGAGACCGGCGTCGCGTCGCGCGGCTGCGCGACGGCGACGAGGACGCGCAGCGGCCCCCGTCGCGGCGCGGACGCCTCCGGCGGGATCGCGCCGAAGACGTTGCGCACGAGGACGGCGTCGTCCGAGAGGAAGCGCCGGCGCGACGGGTCCCACGCGAGCTCCCACGGCTTGTCGGCGATCCAGTCGAGCGCGGACGTGAACGCGAGCTCCAGCGGGCGCGCGGAAGCGCCGCGCGCCGCGTCCCAGAGGCGCCGGACCTCGCCCGGAAACAGCGTCTCGAAGAGAACCGCGCCGTACGCCTGAAGCTCGGCGGCTTTCGGGAGAGGCCCTGCTGCGCGCCCGTCGAGTGCGCGCAGCACTCGCTCGTGAAGCGCGATGATCTTCCGCATCCGCTCGCCCGCGGCGCCGCCCCGGGTCTCGAACGGCTCGACGACGCGCGCGCCCGCCCAAGACGCCACGAGGCGCGGCGGCGCGCCGTCGACGAGGAGGAGATCGAACCGGGAGGAAGACGGAGATTTCTGCGCGCTTCGCGCGGGGGAGGGGAGCGCGCTGCGCGCGCCGGGGGATTTCTTTGGGGGTGAAGAGGGCTGGGACGGGCGGCTCGCGCGCCGAGTGACGGCGCCCATCCCCTCTTCACCTTCTAAGAAATTCTTGATCCCCTCTTTCGTCTCCCTCTGAGCAAAGAGATTCAGGTGATGAACGTCCCCCGCGAACCGCACAGTGTTCTTCGCTTCGATTCGCCGGCGGCCCAGCGAGAGGCCGCCCTCCGTCGGGACGACGAGGTCGTGTGGCATGCGGAAAATCGCGTCGGCGCCCGCGTCGAGGAGGCGCCTTGCGAGGCCGCCTTCCGGCTTGAAATCCGCGACGGCGGCGCCGTACGTCGTGGTCCTGCCGGGAGCGCGCGCGTTCAGGTCCGCGAGGAATTCTCCCGCCGGGTCCATGGCCGCGATGCCAGGCAGCGCGCCGCCCGCGCGCCGCGCGATCCAGACGAGCGCCTCCGCCGCGAAGTCGAGACCGAAGACGAGGGTGCCCGAGGGCAGCGCCTCGGCGAGGTTCGCGATCCAGGCGGCCATCTCGTCCCACCGCGCCGGCGACGCGAGAGGCGTCCCCTCGGAAGGAGATGCCGCGAGAAAAGCCCGGTCGATCCAGGGCGCGCTCCTGCCGGCCGCGAGCGCGCGCAGGACGAGGCCGCCGCGCGAGTGCGTGACGACGTCGACGCGCGCACCGGCGACGAGCCCTCGCAGGTCCTTCACGTTGTCGCCGGGCGCGCGGCCGACCGTGAGGTGGTTGAACGCATAGACGCGCCCGCCGTACGGGGCCACGAGCGCGTCGAATGCGGACGGGTTCTTCGCGAGGTCGTCGAACGCGGCTGCCGCGTGCGAGAACGTCCCGTGCAGGAAGAGAAGGCATTTCCCGGGCCCCGGCGGCAGCGGCCCCTTCGCCCGCGTGGCGACGAGGGTCGCTTCCCGGCGCGTGAGCCGGACGAGGCCGAGGGGCGCGCGTGCGGCCGCGAAGCGGCGCCTCTCCCAGGCGCGCGCGAGGAAGGGCAGCGCCGCGTGCACGGCGGCGCCGGCGACACGGAGGAAGAAGAGCGCGACGGTTCCGGCCGGGCCGCGGCGCGCCGGGGAGGCAAGCGGCACGTCGAAGACGTGCGCGCCGCCCGCGAACGAGACCGTCCGGTGGAACGTCAACGCGCCGGAGGCGTGGCGGACGACTGCGACGAAGCCGTCGGACTCCGGGCCCTCGATCGTCGCGGCGGCGCGGCCGGGGCCCGGGGGCGCTCCGCGGCGCGGGCGCACGCGCGCCGAACTTGCGAGCGAGAGGCGCCGCGTCGCGAGAGCGTGCGCGAGGAAGGGATCCTGTGCTGCGGCCCGGGCGGCCGCTCGCCGGGCGTCCGCGCGCACGACCTCCCAGCCGGGGCTGGTCGAGAGGCGGACCCGCGGCGTCGCCATGCCGTCAGTCTAGACGGGGCTCAGCCGAATTCGACGACGAGCGGGGCATGGTCGCTGGTGCCGAACCCGGGGTACACGCGCGAGGCCGCCGCCGTCTTTGCGAGGCCCGCGCTCGCGAGGACGAAGTCGATCCGCCAGCCGATGTTCCGCTTGCGCATCTCGCGCCACGGGGCCCAGTACGTGAAGAGCTCGTCGTTGTCCGGGTCGAGCGCGCGGCCGACGTCCACGAGGTCCTCGGCGATCACCTTGTCGAGGAGCGAGCGCTCGTCCGGCCGCTGGCCGATCGCGTTCGCCTTGCGCTCCTTCGCGTGGACGTCGCGGTCCGTCGGCGCGACGTTCAGGTCGCCGCAGACGAGGAGCGCCCGGCCCGCGTCCTTCGCCGCGCGCGCCCAGCCGGCCATCGCCTCGAGAAACGCGAGCTTCGCGGCGTAGTCCTTCCCGCCGTTCGGGACGTAGACGGACGCCACGGAGAACTTCGGCGTCGCGGCCTCGACGATGCGCGTCTCGTGGTCGAAATCGGGATGCGAGAAGCCGGCCGTCTCGCCGAACGTCGCGGTCTTCAGGAGGAGCCCGACGCCGGAGTAGCCCTTGTGCCCGTGCCAGTACGACGCGTAACCGGCGGGCGCCGCGAGGGAGATCGGCATCTGCTCGGGCGCGGCCTTCAGCTCCTGCAGGCAGACGACGTCCGGCGCGTGCGTGTCGAGGAATTCGAGGACCTGCAGCTCGCGGGCCCTGATGCCGTTCACGTTCCAGGTGGCGACCTTCATCACGAGAGCTCCGCGAAGCGGGCGGCGAGGGCTGGGGCGGCGCCTTCCTCCTCGTGTTTGAAGAAGACGTACGCCTCGGTCCATCCGGCGCCCTGGACACGCGCGGCCCAGCCGGCGAGGTCGGCCTCCGAGTAGTCCTCGCGCCGCAGCCGGAGGTATCCCCACGGCGCCGTGGCCTCGAGCGGCGTCGCGCCCTTTTCGTCGTCGGCGACGCAGAGCGCGGCGCCGGCCGACTTCAGGAGCGCGTAGACCTCGGCATCGAGCCACGAAGGGTTCCGGAACTCGAACGCGGCCTTCACGTCGGACGGCAGGAGCGCGAGGAACGCCGCGAGGCGCGGGACGTCCTTCTTGAGGTTCGGCGGCAGGCCGTAGAGGACCGGGCCAAGCTTGTCGCCGAGCTGGCGCGCCGCGCCGAGGAGGAACTTGACCTCGCCGTCGACCTCCTTGAGGCGCTTGATGTGCGTGATGCGCTGCGAAGCCTTGAGCGCGAAGCGGAAGCCCGCGGGGACCTGCGCGGCCCAGTTCGCGAGGAGCTCGGGCTTCGGCATCCGGTAGAACGTGTTGTTGATCTCGACCGCGGGGAGCTTCTTCGCGTAGTACGCGAGTCGCCCGTCGGCGGGCGTGTCCTCGGGATAGAACGTCCCCGTCCAGCCGTCGTAGCTGAACCCGCTCGTGCCCGCGAAGAGCTTCACGCGCGCTCCTTCTTTCGCGGGAGCACGGGCTTGTGGACGACGACGACGGAGACGTTGTCGGGCGCACCGGCCTCGTGCGCGGCTTTGACGAGCGCCTTCACGGCGTCGTCGGGCGGACGCGAGGCGAGGATCGTCTCCATCTCGAGCTCCTCCACGCATCCGTGGAGTCCGTCCGTGGCGAGGAGCAGCGTCGACCCGTCGGGCCACGGGCGCCAGAACAGGTCGACTTCCACGTCGTCCTTCGTCCCGAGCGAGCGCGTGATGAGGTGCCGGAACGGCGACGTCTCCGCGGCGTCGGGCGGCACGAGGCCGCGCCGGATCTCCTCGGCGAGGTACGAATGGTCGCGGCTGACCTGCTCGAGGCGGCCCTCGTTCATCAGGTAGGCGCGGCTGTCTCCGATGTTCCCGATGAGGACCCATCGGCCGAGGACGAGCGCGGTCACGAGCGTCGTCCCCATCCGCGGCAGCGTCCGGGCGCCCTCGCCGTCCCCGACCGTCTCGGGCCTCGCCAGGACGCCCGCGCGGCGCACGGCGGTGTTCGCCGTGAGGATCGCCTTCTTGAACATCTCCACGGGGTCGCCGGGGGAGTTGTAGAACGTCGCGTAGAGGACGTCGATCGCGAGCTTGCTCGCGATCTCGCCGCGCGCGTGGCCGCCCATCCCGTCCGCCACGGCGAAGAGCGAGCCGCGCGCGGCAAGACGGGGGGCGCCGCCGACGAGCGGGGCGAGCCGTTCGGGATCGCCGACGTAGTCTTCGTTCGCGGGCCGGACCCGGCCGACGTCCGAGATGCTCGCCCACGCGAGGGGGGCCGGTTCGACGCGCACGCTCTCCATCGGGGCCCTGATCCTAGCGCCCGGCGGGGGCGGCGCCGCGGGGCGGGTCGATTCCGAGCGCCCGCGCGGCGCGCGCGGCGACTTCGAGGAGGGAAACGGTCTCCGGGCGGGCGGGCGCGATGCCAGGGCCGATCGCGCCGAACGACGCGTCGAGAACGGGATGGGTCGCGCGGTAGCCGTGCCCTCCGCGGTTGCCGGGCTTTCCGAGGATCTGCGCGCCGCCACGCCAGAAATCCGCGCCCGGCGCCAGGAGGACGACGATGTCGCCCGAGCGCGGATGGTCGAGGCCGAGGCGCGCGAGGTCGGCGTGCGGGACGACCTCGTCGACGAGACCCTCCTTCAGCGCGGCGAGCCCCTCGAGATCGGCGAGGAGCGCGGCTGCGGCCGCCGTGCGCGCGCCGGCCGCGAGGGCGGGATCGAGGTAGACGTGCGCGATGCCGCTCGTTGCGCAGATCTGCACGCGCCTCTCGCCGCCCTTCGGGCCCTTCGGGCCGACCGGCGTCCATCCCTTCTCGAGGAGGTACTTCTCGATGTTCACGCCTGTTTCGAGCGGGACGATCCCGTGGTCGCTGAAGAAGAGGAACGAGTCGCGCGTGGAGAGCGCCGCGAGGATCGCGGCGGCCGTGCGGTCGGCCGTCCGGAACGCGCGGACGACGGCGTCCCTGGAGCCCCCGTAAGGCCCCGGCTCGAACGCGTGCTCGATCTCGTCCACGAGGGGCTGGTACCCGACGAGAAGGTCGAAGCGCTCGCTCCTGATGGTGAAGAGGATCGCCTTCGTGAGGTATTCCGCGAGGCGCGCGGCCTGCTCCTCGTGCGCGGGATAGTTCCCGCGGGGAGGGCGCACGAGCGCGTAATCGGGCGCACCCGGCCAGCCGCCGACCGCCGCCTCGAGGCGGCGGCGAAAATCCTCCGGGTAGCCCGGCACGGCGTTGAACGCGCCGACGTAGAACTCCGCGCGCGCGAGCGACGGGTCGAGCTCCTCGAGGCGGCACCACGCCGTGAAGGACCCGCCCGCGCCCGGCATGGCGAGCGCGAACCATCCGTGCGCGGCGACGGCGCCGAGCCGCGCGGACGTCGCACCGTCCTCGCGGGACACGGAAACGAGATCGTAGTTCGCGGTCGCGTCGTCGGTCGTGTCGGTCGCGACGAGGCCAAGAGTCGCCGCGCCGGCGGGAGTCTGCACGACGACCCGCGCCGCGCGCGGGGGTGAAAACGACTTCGGCGCGCCGGCCGCGTCGGTCCAGGCGTCGCCCGCAACGCTCACGAACGCCGAATCGCGCGCGGGCTTCTCGGGCCAGACGAGGCCGAAGTCGCCGCGGCGCGCCTCGGTAGCGCCGTCCGCGCCGGGGTACGTGATGACGGCGACGCGGCGCCCCTGCCGGCGCGCGGCTTCCCAGAGCGTCTCGCTGCCGATCGAGGCCGCAAAGCCGCTCGTCTGCGTCCCGAACGGGGAGCCGGGCTCGCGGAACTGGTTCGCGACGATGCCCGTCTTCGCGGGGGACGCGCCCGTGATCGCGGCGATGTGCGCGACGGGCGTGAGGGAGGGCGTCACGTCCACGGCGCGCCCCGCGAGGAGCCCGCGCGCGGCGAAGGCCGCGAAGCCGCCGGCGTCGAGCGTCCCGGCGGCGAGGAACTCGTTCAGGCGCACGCCTCCAAGGCCGTCGAACGAGATCGCGACGACACGTCCGGACGGCGCCGGCCGCGTCGTTTCACACCGCGCGAGGACGACGAGCGCCAGACCGAGGATCGCGGAGCGGGCGACGCGGCGGGTCACCGTGCGACGCCCTCGATCTTTCGGATCCGGTAGTTCCTCGCGTCGATCACGTAGAGGTTGCCTTTTCCGTCGAGGCCGAGACCGAGCGGGTCCGAGAGGGCGGCCGCGGCCGCCGGGCCGCCGTCGCCCGCGAACGCCTCGTCGCCCGTGCCCGCGACGCGCGTGATGGTTCCGGTTTTCGCGTCGACCCGCCGGATCACGTTGTTCGCGGTGTCCGCGATGAAGACGTTTCCCGCCCCGTCGACGGCGAGCGCGGCCGGCTGGTTCAGGACGGCCTGGGCGGCCGGGCCGCCGTCGCCCTTCAGGCCGACGAGTCCGCTGCCCGCGAAGGCCGTGAGCGTCTCGCCCTTCGGGTCGAGCCTGAGGACCCGGTTGTTTCCGGACGCCGCGAAGAAGAGCGCGCCGCCGCGGTCGAAACGCGGGCTGTTGGGCCACGCGAAGCCGGTCTCGAGGGCGGCTCCCCCGGTGAAGTTCAGCTCGTTCTTGCCCGCGATGGTCTCGGTCTTCCCGGTCTCGAGGTCGAGGCGGCGGATACGCGACCCGAACACCTCCGCGATCACGAGGCGCCCCTTCCGGTCGAAGACGAGGCCGCTCGGCCGCCCGATCGCGACCTCCGTCGCGACCCCGTCCCCGGCGTAGGTCGGGAGCCGGTTGCCCGCGACCGTCGTGATGACGCCGGTCTTCCGGTCCACGCGGCGGACGAGGTTGTTTCCGGCGTCCGCGACGAAGAGGTTGCCCTTTCCGTCGAAGGCGATTTCCGCCGGGGCCTTCAGGCGGGCCTCCTTCGCGGGGCCGCCGTCCCCCGAGTAGCCGCACTTGCCGTTGCCGGCGACGGTTTCGAGGAGGCCCGTCTTCTGCACGATCCGGCGCACGCGGCACGCGCGGACCTCGGAAAAGGTCAGGTTGCCGTCGGTGTCGAACAGGACGTTCGTGATGCCATCCGTCGCGAGAGCGAGCGACGACGACGCCGCGGGCGAGCCGTCCGGGGAGGGTGCGGGGTCGCCCGTGCCCGCGACCGTGGTGATGGTCTGGGCGAGCACGGGACACGCCGCGAGAACCGCCGCGGCGGCGAAGAAGTGCGAGCGTCTCATGCCCGGATGATAGGAGAGGTCAGAGCACGGGCGAGAGCATTCGCGCGAGCGCGTCGCCGGCCTTGTGGGCAAGGGTGCGGCGGTCCCACTCCGCGAGCGTGATTTCCGTCGCGTCCGCGAGGTCGGCCTTGAACCTCTCCTCGAGGGTTCCCGCGACCCCGGCGTCCAGTGCCACGACGTTGCACTCGGCGTTGAAGTGGAACGACCGGAAGTCCATGTTCGTCGAGCCGACCATCGAGAGGTATCCGTCCGCGACGAAGGACTTCGCGTGGAGGACGGACGGGCGGTACTCATAGATCCTCACGCCGCGCTTCAGGAGGTGCCGGTACGACCCGTGGCCCGCGTGGCGCACGAGCGGGACGTCGCTGACTCCGGGGAGGAGGAGACGCACGTCGACGCCGCGGCCGGCCGCTGCGGCGAGAAGGGGGAGGGCGTCGCGCCGCGGGGCGAAGTACGCGTTCGTGAGCCAGAAGCGCTCGCGCGAGGCCGCGAGGACGGCCGCGAGGACGGACGCCGTTTCCTCGTGGCCGCGCCCGGGCGCCGAGTCGAGGACGAGGAGGGACGCGCCCGGCGGGACGGGCGCGCCGTCCGGCGGGAGAGCGAGCGGCGGAATCTCGAACGGCGCGCCGCCCGCGCCCTCCCAGCCCTCGCGAAACACGACGGCCATCTCCCACGCGACGGGCCCCTCGAGGCGCGCGTGCGTATCGCGCCAGCCCCCGCCGTGTTTCGGGTGGCCGAGAGACGAGCCGTACTCCTCGCCGATGTTCATTCCGCCCGTGAAGGCGACGCGGCGGTCCACCGTGAGGATCTTGCGGTGGTCCCGGTAGGGCTGGTACCAGAGGTATGGAAAGAGCGGGTGGTAGAGGCGCACGTCGATGCCGCGCTCCTCCAGCTCCCGCCAGAACGCTCCGCGGGTCGCGCTGGACCCGAACGCATCGGCGAGGACGCGCACCCTGACGCCGCGCCGGACCGCATCCGCGAGGGCGTCGGCCAGGGCGTGCCCCACCGTGTCGTCCTTGAGGATGTACGCCTCGAGAAGAACCTCCTCGTGCGCCGAGGCGATGGCCGCCCGCATCGCGGCAAACGCGTCCACCCCGTCGAAGTACAGCGTGATGGCGTTGCCTCGGTGGATCGGCGAGGTGTCGATCCGCCGCAGCAGGACCTCGAAGCCGGGATCGCGCACGCCATCGGGAAGGGCCGCGGCGAGCCGGCCGACGCGCCGGGGCCTGAGGTCGCGCGGGAGGACGCGAAACGCCATCGGGCGCAGCACCGGCCTCAGGAAACGCGGCGTCCGGCGCCGCGGTGTCTTGCGCTCGCGTCCAAACACGGCGGGCCTCCGCGTTATCCTCGCACGATGCCCCGCCCCCCGCGCTCCGTTCTCAGAGTCGAGATCGGCGAGCAGCCGCACGCCGTGGCGCGCGTCCTGGCGCGGGAAGGGCGGCGGACGGCGGCGCTCGCGGCGCGGCTCGGGAAATTCGACCTCTCGTGGGTTCTCGTCGCGGCTCGCGGAACGTCCGACAACGCGGCCCGCTACGCTCAGTATGCGTTCGGGATCGTCCATCGCCTGCCCGTCGCGCTCGCGGCGCCGTCCCTCGTGACGCTCTACGGACGGGAGCCGCGCGTGAAGGGAGCCCTCGTGATCGGGATCTCGCAGTCCGGCCGCTCGCCGGACGTCGTGGAGACCGTCGCCGCGGCCCGCCGCGCCGGGGCCCCGACGCTCGCGATCGTGAACGACGCGGCGAGCCCGCTCGCGCGGGCGGCCGAGTGGGTGCTTCCGCTCCACGCGGGCGTCGAGCGCAGCGTCGCCGCGACGAAGACCTTTACGGCGCAGCTGGCCGCGGTCGCGCTGCTCGTCCTGTCGATGGGCGGACGCAAAAGGGACCTCGCCGCGCTCGAAGCCACTCCGGAGGCCATGAACGACGCCCTCGGCGTCGAGCTCGAGGCCGAGGCGGCCGCGGGATCGCTCGCCCACGCCCAGCGCGCGGTCGTGATCGGGCGCGGGTTGCATTACCCGACGGCCTGCGAGATCGCGCTCAAGCTCAAGGAGCTCGCGCTGCTCCTCGCCGAGCCGTACTCGGCCGCGGACTTCCAGCACGGCCCGATCGCGATGGCCGAGCGGGACCTGCCCGTCATCCTCGTCTCGCCGCCCGGCTCGCGTCCGGCGCGCGAAGTCGAGGCGCTCGGGCGCGAGCTTCGGCGGCGGGGCAGCCCCGTTCTCGCAATCGGCCCGCACCGGCGCGGCGCGCTCGGCGTTCCGCGCGTGCCCGAGCTCCTGTCGCCGCTCGTCTCGATCCTGCCGGGCCAGCTTCTCGCCTTCCACGCTGCGCGTGCGCGCGGCCTCGACCCCGACCACCCGCGCGGCATTCACAAGATCACCGAAACGCGATAGGAGCCTTCATGAAGAGGTCCCTGGCCGTTCTCGCTCTCTCCCTCGCCGGCTGCGCGTCCACGGGCGGCGACACGTCCGGGCCGGTCGTCGGCGTTCCGTTCGACCCCCCGGACCACTTCATGGTGGCGCGCTCGGGCATCGGCAAGTACGAGGAGCCGAAGGCGGACGGGGTCTGCCGCAACCCGATGGTCGACCCTCGCGACAGGACCGAGCTCCTCCTGCGCCGCTCCGCGGGCGGGAAGGGCGACTACGGGGTGGACCCGGGCGCCCCCGGGGGCGGGAAGTACGGCATGACGTCGCAGCAGTTCCTGCGGATCGACTGCGCGACCGGCAAGGCGATCGGCATCGTCGCCCAGTGACGGCGTGA
>JBDTTJ010000057.1:0-14560 GCA_039930645.1 Acidobacteriota bacterium | reverse complement strand
CCGGCACGGGCGCCGTGAACGTCATCGGCTCGCCCGAGAGGGGGTGCCGGATGCCGAGCCGCCATGCGTGCAGCGCCTGCCGCGGAAACGCCTTGCAGGCCTCCTTCAGAGTCTCGTCCTTCAGGCCCTTCCAGCGCGGCGACCCGTAGACGGTGTCTCCCACGATCGGAAGGTTCAGCGCCTTGAGGTGAACGCGGATCTGGTGCGTCCTTCCGGTGACGAGGCGGCACTTCAGGAGGGAGAGACCGGAGAGGGGGCCCGAAGACTCGGAGAGGATTTCATAGAAGGTTGAAGAATCGCGCCCCTCGATCTTCGAGGCTGCCATTCGTTTGCGGTCGGCGGGATCTCGTCGGATCTTCAGGTCGATGCGCCCCTTTTTCAGCGGCGCCTGGCCATAGACCACGGCGAGATATTCCTTTTCCAGGGATCTCTCTTTCATCGCCCGCCCGAGAACCGACAGCGCACGCTCGGTCTTGGCGATGATGAGGACCCCCGACGTGTCTTTGTCGAGGCGGTGAACGAGGCCGGGGCGGTCCGCCGGGCCCGCCCAGTCCTTCGAGCGGTGAAGGAGCGCGTTCACGAGCGTCCCGTCGCGGTGGCCGACGGCGGGATGCACCACGAGGCCGGGCGGCTTGTCGAGGACGAGGATCTCGGAGTCTTCGAAAAGGATGGAGAGGGGGATGTCCTCGGCGAGGATGTCTGGGCGGGGCGGGGGAGGCGGAGGCAGGGCGACCTCGATGAGGTCTCCCTTCTTCACCTTCTCAGAAGTCTTTTTCGGTCTCCTCCCCCCGATCGAAACCGATCCCCCTTCGATCCATTCCTGGATCTTCGTGCGCGAGGCCTCGGGCAGGTCCGTCAGGTGGCGCAGGAGGACGTGGTCGAGGCGTTCGCCGGCGTCGCCCCGGTCCGCACGGAACTCCCGGGCCGGCCGCGGCGCGTCGCTCACGCCGGTTTCGGGGCGGCCGGTATCCGGCGGCGCAACGCGAAGATCGCGAGGCCCGCAAGGACTCCGCAGAGCGCGATGAACTGCGAGGTCGACATCACGCCCAGGACCTCGCCGCGCGGATCGCCCCGGAAGAACTCGATCGTGCCGCGCAGGAGGGCGTAGCCGAAGACGTAGCGGGCGAACGTCTCGCCCGAAAACGCCCGCCGCTCGAAGCGGATGAGAAGCACGCAGAGGAGAAGCGTGCCGAGGATCTCGTAGACCTGCGTCGGGTGGAGGGGGATCCCGAGCGGGACGCCGACGTTCTCGTTGGCCACGGGGCTCGTGAAGGTGACCGCCCAGGGGAGGGCGCATTCCCGGCCCCAGCAGCAGCCCGCGAGGAAGCAGCCGACGCGCCCGAATGCCTGCCCGAGGGCGGCGGACGGCGCCGCGGCGTCCGCAAACGTCCAGAAGGAGATCCCGCGGCGCCGGAGCAGGATCGCGGTCGCGAGAACCGCGCCGATGAGGCCGCCGTAGAAGACGCCGCCGGCTCGCGCGAGCGACGCGAACTCGCTCCACGAACGGACGTAGGTCGGCCATTCGACGATCACGAGGAGGAGCTTGGCGCCGACGAGGCCCGACAGCAGCAGCCACACACCGATGTCCGACGCCGTCTCGGCCTCGATGCCGAACGACGGGGCCCGGTGGCGCATGAGCCAGAGCCCGGCGACGAAGGCAACGGCCATCATGAAGCCGTAGCTCGGGAGCGCGAACGAGCCGATGCGGAAGAGCTCGGGATGCATCCGGGTCAGGTCCTTGCGGTCTTCGGCGCCGGCTCGGGCTCGGGGCGGCGCCAGATGTCCCACGCCAGGAGGACGACGCCAACGGAGATGGCGCTATCGGCGACGTTGAAGGACGGCCACTCCCAGCGGTCGACGTAGAAGCGCAGGAAGTCGGTGACGGCCCTGAAGCGGACCCGGTCGATGAGGTTGCCGACGGCCCCGCCCATGATCAGACCGAGCGCGCCCTGGAGAAGGCGGTGCTCCGGGCGCGCCGTCAGCGACCAGGCGAGAACGCCCGCAAAGACCGCGAGGGCGAGCAGCGTGACGAGAAGCGGACGGGCCGAGCCCGCCGAGGCCATGAAACCGAAGGCCGCGCCCGTGTTCTGGAGATGGGTGAGGTCGAAGAAGCCCCGGATCACCGGAATCGTGCGGTAGAGCGGGATGTTCGCGACGACGAGCGCCTTCGTGGCCTGGTCGAGAACGACCACGCCCAGCGCGAGGGCGAGATAGGGAAGGCGCCGCGTCACCGGGGGATTCTAACCGCCGACGACCGCGCGGCAGCGCGCGCAGACGCCGTCTTCGCCCGGCTCGACGTCCTTCCGGACCTGCCAGCAGCGCGGGCACTTGGCGCCTTCGGCCGGGCGGGCGAGAATGCCCTCGGCGCCGGGGTCGCGCGCGACGGACGAAGTCCCGAAGACGTCCGGAAGATTTCCTTCTGAAAGGTGAAGAAGGGCCATCGCGCTGTCGACGTCCTCGCCGCGCCCTACGACGGCGACCGCCTGGGCCGCGTTGCCCACACGGCCCTCCCTCCTGAGCGGCTCGAGCTGCGCGAGAAAGCTCGCCCGAAGCGCGAGAAGGGTTCCCCACGCCTCTCTTTCACTCGAAGAAATCTCCGAGAGCGTGAGGTCGCTCCAGCTCTTCAGGAACAGCGCGGAAGGGTCCTTCGCATTCCCGGGCAGCGATTCGAAGATCTCCTCCGCCGTGAACGGGCAGATCGGCGAGAGCGCGACCGCGATCGTCTCGACGAGCTTCCAGGCGGCCGTCTGCGCCGACCGGCGCACCGGGTCGTTCGACGCGAGGACGTAGAACGCGTCCTTGCGCACGTCGCACCAGAACGCAGAGAGATCGGTCGTGACGAGATCGAGGAGGCGGCGCACCACGGCGTGGAACTCGTACCGGCCGTACGCCCCGCGGGCCTCGATCGCGAAGCGGGCCGCGGCGTCGAGGGCCCAGCGCTCGAGCGGCTCGAGCCTCGCGTCGGGCACGGC
The DNA here is from genome assembly GCA_039930645.1 of Acidobacteriota bacterium. Classification (GTDB taxonomy): domain Bacteria; phylum Acidobacteriota; class Thermoanaerobaculia; order UBA5066; family UBA5066; genus Fen-183. Next base: position 11,588 of record JBDTTJ010000057.1, on the reverse strand, counting down.
GTCCTTCGCCGGGTCGAAGTCGTCGAGGTTCGAGAGAAGGAATCGCGCCGTGTTCCGGATCTTCCGGTACGCCTCGGACGTCCGCTGGAGGATCTCCTTCGAGAGCGGGTCGTCGTTCGTGTAATCGAGCGACGCGACCCAGAGGCGGATGACGTCGGCGCCCTCCGTCTTGAGGAGGTCCTGCGGCTCGATCGTGTTCCCGAGCGACTTCGACATCTTCCGGCCGTCGCCCGCGACGACGAAGCCGTGCGTGAGCACCGTGTCGTACGGCGCGCGGTCCGTCAGGGCGACCGCCGTGAGGAGCGACGACTGGAACCAGCCGCGATGCTGGTCGTGGCCCTCGAGGTACATGACCGGCACGGCGGGCGACGCCGTGTAGGGGTCCTCGAGACCGTAGTCGCCCGAGCGCAGCACGGCCGCGTGCGAGACGCCCGAGTCGAACCACACGTCGAGGATGTCCTTCAACTTCTCGAAGTTCGTGCCGCCGCAGGAAGAGCACGAAGATTCTCTGAGAAAGTAAGACGGGGGGAACGCGTCGTCGTACCAGGCGTTCGCTCCGTGCTCGCGGAAGGCCCTTCTTACACCTTCAAAGAAATCTTCTCTTTCCTTCTTGTCTTTCTCGCTCCCGCCGCCTTCGACGCGGGGGAAGTGGCTGACGACGCCCTTCTCCCGGCAGTCGACGCAGCGGAGAAACGTGATCGGAGAGCCCCATCTGCGCTGGCGCGAGATCGTCCATTCGAGGCGGTTGTCGACCATCGCGCCGATGCGCTTCTCGCTGTAGGACGGAATCCACTCCACGCGGCCGCGGATCTCTCCCAGTGCGCGGTCGCGAAGGGCGCCGAGGTCGATGAACCACTGGTGCGTCGCCCGGAAGATGACCGGGTTCTTGCACCGCCAGCAGTGGGGATAGGAGTGGGGAGCAGGTTTCTGCGAAAGAAGAATCGAGGCCCCGGCGCGTCCATCCTTCAGGGCCTCGAGGACGGCGAGGTTCGCGTCGTCGGCGGCCGTCTTCGGCGTGACGACGCGTTTTCCTCTGAGGAACTCCGGGGCGTTCGCGTCGTAGGCGCCGCCCTCGTCCACGGGGCAGAGCGCCGGGTCGTCCACCTTGAAGCCCGCGCGCCGCACGACCTCGTAGTCGTCGCGGCCGTGGCCGGGGGCCGTGTGGACGAGGCCCGTGCCGTCGGTCGTCGAGACGTGCTCGCCGAGGAGGAAACCGAAGTTGTCGAATGGGTCGGACGCGAAGGGGCGGGCGTAACGCAAGTCCGGCGAGGCCCCGGCGATCGCTTCGCCGCTCTTCTTCGAGTGGGGAAGAGGGTGGGCGTCCTTCCAGCCGAGAGCGGCCGTCACCTGCGGCACGAGCGCTTCGGCCACAAGGTAGGCGGAGCCGGGCTCGGATTCCCTCTTCAGAAGAACGTATTCGATTTTCGGACCCAGCGCGATGGCCCGGTTGGCCGGGAGTGTCCATGGCGTCGTCGTCCAGATGACGGCGTAGAGCTGCCGCACTTGGCCTGACTGAACGAGAGGGCCCCACACACCCTTCAAAGAATCTTCTTTTAGGGGCATCGCGACGTAGATCGACCAGTCCGTCTTGTCCTCGTACTCGATCTCGGCCTCGGCGAGCGCCGTGCGGTCGTGGACGCACCAGAGCACGGCTTTGAAGCCGAAGGAGACGAGGCCCTTCTCGACGAACCGCCCGAACGCCCTCGCGATCTCGGACTGGTAAGAGAAGTCCATCGTCCGGTACGGCTTCATCCACGCGCCCAGGACGCCGAGGCGCATGAAGTCGGTCCGCTGGACGTCGATCCACTTCTCGGCGTAAGCGCGGCACGCTTCGCGGATCGCGACGTCGGACATTCCGCGCTTTTTCGGGCCGAGCTCCTTGTCGACCTTGAGCTCGATCGGGAGGCCGTGGCAGTCCCACCCCGGCACGTACGGAGCGTCGAAGCCGTCGAGCGTCCGGGACCGGACGACGAGATCCTTGAGGATCTTGTTCATCGCCGTGCCCATGTGAATGCGGCCGTTGGCATACGGCGGGCCGTCGTGGAGGAGGTACCCGGGAGCGCCCTTTCGGGCGGCGCGGATGCGGCCGTAGAGGTCGTCCTCCTGCCAGCGGGCGAGGCGCGGCGGCTCGCGCTTCGGGAGATCCCCTCTCATGGGGAAGTCCGTCTTCGGAAGCAGAAGCGTGGATTTCCAGTCGCGGCTCATTAGAGCCGCGGAGGTTACATGATTCAGATGGATCAGGCGGGCCTCCGGAGCCTCGTTCGTCCCTTACACTCCGCCGCGCATGGCGTCGCTCAAGACCGGTGTCGTTGGCTGCGGCTACCTCGGCCGCCACCACGCTCGCATCCTGTCCACTCTCGAGGGTTCGAGCCCGGCTGGCTTCGTCGAGACCGACGACGCCGCCGCGGCTGCGATCGAGGCGGCTCACGGAGCCACGGGGATGGTCCGACGGCGGTCGATCCGGGACCTCCTCGACGAGGGGGCGACGGCCGTCGTCGTCGCGTCGCCAACGGTCACGCACGCTGCCGTCGCCGAGGAGCTCCTCCTCGGAGGCGCGGACGTGATGGTCGAAAAGCCGATCTCGGCGACGCTGGCCGAGGCGGACCGCCTCGTCGCGACAGCCCGGGAGAAGGGCCGCGTCCTGCAGGTCGGACACATCGAGCGCTTCAATCCCGCCGTCGCGGCCGTCCGGCCGCTCGTCACGGACGTGAAGTTCATCGAGGCGCACCGCCTCGGGGTCTTCGTGCCGCGCGCGCTGGACGTGGACGTCGTCCTCGACCTCCTCGTACACGACCTCGACATCGCGCTCGACCTCGTGGGCCGGCCGGTCGTCGAGATCCGCGCCGTGGGCGTCCCGATCCTCTCCAACAAGATCGACATCGCCTCCGTGCGCCTCTCGTTCGAGGGCGGGTGCGTCGCAAACCTGACAGCCTCGCGCGTCTCGCAGGAAAAGACGCGAAAGTTCCGGTTCTTCCAGCCGGACTGGTACTTCTCGATCGACACCCAGAACCGCGACGTGACGGCGTTCCGTCTCGACCGCATGACCGGCCCGCCGCGCATCGTGCCGTGGCCGGTCGCGGTCGAGCCGCAGGATCCGCTCACCGCAGAGGATGCGGCGTTTCTGAAGGCGTGCCGCGAGCGCAGCGAGCCGGAAGTAACGGGCGAGGCCGGCCGCGCGGCGCTCAAGCTCGCCCTCGACATCCTCGAGGAGATGGGTCGGAACCGGTGAAGACGAAGAAAGAGAAGGAAGAGAAGAAAGAGAAGAAGAAGATTTCCTCGAGTGGAAGAGGGAGAGGGACGCCGCGCATCGGCCTCATCGGCGGATCGGGCCTCTACGCCCTCCCCGGATTGAAGGTCACGGGCGAGATCCGGCTTCGCACTCCTTTTGGCGCCCCCTCCGATTCCTACTTTCTAGGAAATCTCTCTTCGGTCCCGGTTGCATTTCTCGCCCGGCACGGGCGCCACCACTCGCTTCTGCCCACCGAAGTCCCCTACCGCGCGAACATCTGGGGCTTCCGGCACCTCGGTTGCTCGTGGCTGATGTCGGCCTCCGCCTGCGGCTCGATGAAGGAGGCCTACAAGCCTACCGACATCGTCCTGCCGGACCAGTTCATCGACCTCACGAAGCATCGCGCCTCGACGTTTTTCGGCGAGGGCTGCGTCGGGCACGTGTCGTTCTCGCACCCCGTCTCGACGACGCTCCTCGACGCTCTCGACGCCGCGGGGAGGGCCGAGAAGACCATCGTCCACCGCGGCGGCACGTACGTCTGCATGGAGGGGCCGCAGTTCTCGACGAAAGCCGAGTCGCTCCTCTACCGGTCATGGGGCGTCGATGTCATCGGCATGACGAACGCCACGGAAGCGAAGCTCTGCCGCGAGGCGGGGATCGCCTACGCGTCGGCCTGCCTCGTGACGGACTACGACTGCTGGCACGAGGAGGAGGGCCCGGTCAGCGTCGAAGCCGTCCTCGCGGTCCTGAAGGCGAACGCGGCGACCGCCAACCGCGTCCTCGCGAACGCCGTGGGCCGGCTCGACCCGGCGCGGCCGAGCGACTGCGCCGACGCCCTCGCCTTCGCCATCCTCACGCACCCGGCGCGCGTTCCCGCCCGGACCCGCAAGCGGCTCGCGCTCCTCACGCAGAAAGGACGTCCATGACGCCCCCGCGCATCGTCGTCACCGGCTCGGTCGCCTTCGACTACCTCATGACGTTTCCGGGGAAGTTCCTCGACGTCATCGTCCCGGACCGCATGAGCCGCCTGTCGGTCTCCTTCCTCGTCGACTCGATGCGCCGCGTCCGCGGCGGCGTGGCGCCGAACATCGCCTACGGCCTCGCGCTCTTCGGCCTCAAGCCCGTGATCATGGCGACGGCGGGCGTGGACGCCCTCGACTACGCCCGCTGGCTCGCGGAGGAGGGCGTCGACACGTCCGAGCTCCACATCAGCGACGACCTCTTCACGGCCTCGTTCTTCGTCTCGACCGACGAGGTCCAGAACCAGATCGCGACGTTCTACATGGGCGCGATGGCCCGGGCCGTGGACCTGTCGTTCCGGGCGTTCGGGCCGGGGACCGTGTCGCTGGCCGTGATCGCGCCGAACGCCCCCGAGGCGATGATCAAGTACGCCGGGGAGTGCCGCACGCTGCGCATCCCGTTCGTCTTCGACCCGAGCCAGCAGGTGGCGCGGCTGAGCGGCGATGAAATCCTCGCCGGCCTCGACGGCGCCGCCGTCCTCGTCGCGAACGAATACGAGTTCGGCGTCATCGAGAAGAAGACGGGGCTTTCCGAGGCCGATGTCCTGAAGCGGGTTCCGGTCCTCATCGTCACGCGCGGAGACGAAGGCTCGACGATCGCGATCCGCGGCGACGGGTCGGAGGAGGCGGTGATGCACAGGATCCCGCCGGCGAAGCTGCGGACGACCGCCGTGGATCCGACGGGCGTCGGGGATGCGTTCCGCGCGGGACTGCTCGCTGCGCGCCAGCGTGGGCTGCCGTGGGAGGTTGCCGGGCGGGTCGGGAGCGTCGCCGCGGTATACGCCCTCGAGACGATCGGCGCCCAGCCGAAGCGCTACGCCATGGGCGACTTCCTCTACCGCTACCGTGAGAACTACGGGGCCGACGGCGTGCACGGGACCGTGGAACGCCTGCTCGCCGGAGCCTGACCTGCAATGAAGCGGCGTAGGGGGTTACACTCCACCTTCCCATGAGCGTCATCGAAGGACACCTCACCTCAGCCGGCCGCCGCTTCGGAATCGTCGCCGCACGGACGAACGACGTCGTCGTTTCGCGGCTTCTCGACGGGGCCCTCGACGCCTTCCGCCGGACCGGCGCCGCGGACGTCGTCGTCGTCCGCACCCCGGGGGCCTGGGAGCTCCCGCTGGCCCTTCGCGACCTCGGCCGCTCCGGCGGGTTCGACGCCCTCGTCGCGCTCGGCGCCGTGATCCGGGGGGGCACGCCCCATTTCGACTACGTCGCCGGAGAGACGGCCAAGGGAGTTTTCCAGGTCTCGCTCGAGCTCGACCTTCCGGTGTCGTTCGGCGTTCTCACCTGCGACACCCTCGAGCAGGCGCTCGAGCGCTCCGGCGCCAAGGCCGGCAACAAGGGCTTCGAGGCGGCGATGGCCGCTGTCGAGTCCGCCGACCTCCGCGCCCGCCTGAAGACCCCGGCCGCGAAGCGCCGCGCGCGCTGACGGGCCGCGGAGGGACGCGTGAGCGGCCGCCGTCGCAAGTCCCGCGAGCTGGCCCTCCAGCTCCTCTACCAGAACGACCTCGCGGGCACCTTGCCCGCCGAGATGTTCCGGCGCACGGAGGAGTTCGTCGAAGCCCGGCCCGACGTGCAGGAGTACGCCGCACGTCTCGTCGAGGGAACGCTTGCCCGCCGTGACGAGCTGGACGCGAAGCTTTCCGAGCGCTCGGAACACTGGCGGCTCGGGCGCATGGCCGCGGTGGACCGCAACCTGCTCCGTCTCGCGCTCTACGAGCTCCTCTTCGAGAACGACACTCCGGACGCCGTCGTCATCGACGAAGCGGTCGAGATCGCCAAGAAGTTCTCGACGCCGTCGTCGGGCCCGTTCGTGAACGGAGTCCTCGATGGGATCCGCCGCGCCACGTACGGCCCTCGCCCCGCGGCCCCCGGGGGTCCGGCGTGAAACGCCTCGTCCTCGCCCTCGCGTTCCTGGCCGCCGCGCCCTCGGCCACGGCCGAGGGCCCGCGCACGGAGTGGGCCCAGTACCGCGTGGACGGCGAGGCGCCATGGCGCTTCGCGCGCGCCGTCGAGGCGGCCGGCTACCGGGTCGTCCTGTCCACCCCGGACGGGCGCGCTCTCGAAGCGCGGGTGGTGGTCGACGCGTCCCCGTTCGGCGCCGACGCGCCGTTCCCGCCGCCCCTCGACGCGCTCGGGCCCGAGGCCCGCGCGACGCTGGCCGAGCCCCGTCCGGAGGACGCTCTGCTGGAGGCGGCCTCGTCACGACTTCTCGCCGGTGCCCTGACGACGCTCGAAGCCGTCGAGCGCGTGATCGCGTTCACGTCCCGAAACGTCGCCTACAAGCTGCCGGACGGCAACGAGACGGCGGCCTCGGCGCTGAGCTCGGGCCGCGGCTCGTGCGTGGGCCGCTCGCTTCTCGCCGCCGATCTCCTCCTGCGTGCGGGCGTGCCGGTGCGGCAGGTCACCGGCCTCCTCGTCGCGGCGGAACCTTGGGAGCTGACGCCCGAATCGCGACTCGTCTACAACGCCGGCCTCGGCGGAGTCCGCCACCGCTGGATCGAGGTCTTCGTGCCGGGCCTCGGCTGGGTGCCGTCGGATCCCGGCGGGCTCGCGAACACGGTGACGGCCCGGCACCTCGCCCTCTCCCGCCAGCCGGCCTCCTCGTTCCACGCCGGCGTCCTCTCGCGCTCGGCCGAGATCCGCCGCCCCGTCCTCGAGGGCGGCGAGGGCCGCATCACGCTCGCGCGTCCGCGCGGCCCCCTCGAGGGCGCGCCCTTCGATCCCGCGCCACTCGCGGCTCCGCGTCCCGCCGGCCGGGACGACCGGCGTTGACTGCCGGCGCGGGCGCCCCCGGCGCGCCGCTGTCGATCCTCGTCGTCCTTCCTTCGCCGCCGCAGCGCCTTCTCGCCGTCGCCGCGCTGCGCGCGGCTCTGGAGCCGGGCGGACGCACGGTGGTGGCGGCCGAAGCCGGATCGGCGTTCGAGGCGCTCTGGCTCGTGGCCCGCGGGCGGCCCGCCCTCGCGCTCGTCGCGCTGGACCTGCCGGTCCTATCCGGCGACGAGCTCGTGGCCCTCCTGCGCGCGCACCCGGAGCACCGCGGTCTTCCGGTCGTCGCCGTCGCGCCGGGCTCCGACACCGACGCCGACGCGAGGGCCGAAGCAGCAGGCGCGGTCGCTCTGCTGCGCACGCCGTTCGATCCTCCCGCCGTTGCCGCCGCGCTGACGGCCGCCGGCATTCCCGGGAGCCCGCCGTGAACCGGCGCCCCTTCATCTCCGTCGTCCAGGAGACCGCTTCTCCGAAGGCCGAGGTCCGCCTCCACGCGGCGGCGGTCCTTTCGGGCCTCGGCGGGACGGAGGCCGAAGAGGCGCTCGCGGGCTTACTCTCGGATTCCGACCACCGCGTGCGTGCCCGCGCCGTGGAAGGGCTCGTGCGTGCGGGACCGGCCGGCCGCGCGACCTGCACGGACATCCTGCTCGACCCGGCGTCGGGCGCCGCGGGAATCGCCGCGGCCCGCGCGCTCGCGGCGCGGGCTGACTCCGGGGGCGTCCTTCTCGAAGCGCTCTCGAGCCCGTCTGCAGTCGTGCGCCTTCGCGCGGCGCGGGAGGTCCCGCCGCAGGCGGCGGGACCCGCGGTCGTCGCCGCCCTCGAGGCGGCCGTGCGCAGCGAGACCGACGCCGACGTGCACGCGGAGCTCCTCCTCGCTCTCGGGCGCACGGGCCGCACCGAAGCCGTGCCCGTGCTCCTGCGCGCCCTCCGCGACGGCAATCCGTTCGACCGCGCCCACGCGGCGTGGGCTCTCGGCCTGCTCGGTGACCCGAGGGCCGCGGCCCGGCTCCTGCCTCTTCTCGACGAACCGGGAGTGGGCGCCTGCGCGCTCGCGGCTCTCTCGCGCCTGCCGGCGCCGGAGGCGGCCGAGGAGCTGGCCCGGCGCGGGGCCCGGGACCCTGCCGCGGGCGCCGATCTTCTGGTCGCGCTGTCGACGTCCGTCTGCAGCGCTCCGGGGCCCGTCGCGCGGCGCGTGCGCTCGCTCTGGCCCTCCGTGACCGACGCCGCACAGGCGGCCCTCGTGGCACCCGGTCTCCCGCGGGGCGCCGCCGGCGCCGTCGCGCGCCTCCTCGCCCGCCTCGACGCTGCGGGAGCGGCGGCGCTCGTCGTCCGTCAGGGACCTTATCCGGACGGCTACGGCCCGCTCGCGGAGCTTCCGCCCGAGCGCCTCGTCGAAGCGGCGCGCACCGCTCTCGTCGTCGACGACGCGGAGCCCGCCCTCGTGCTGCTCGTGCACGGCGGCGTGGCGGTGGATCCGGCGCGCCTGCTCGCCCACGCGCATCCGCGTGCGAAAACCGCGGCGCTGAACCGCCTCGTGCCGGGCTCGACCCCGCTCCCCGACCTCCTCGAGATCCTCGCGGACGACGACCCGGACACGGCGCTGGCGGCCGCGTGGGCGGTCGCACGCGAAGCCTGGCGGGAGGACGGGGAACGCGCGCGGGCGGCCGCCACGGCGCTGCACGATCGCGCGGGCGGTCACGACGGCCCCGGGCGGGCGGCCGCGCTCACGGCGCTCCGCGAGCAGCCGGGCGCCGCGGCCGACGGCGCGCTGCGATCCGCCTTCGGATCGGCCGATGCAAGCACCCGGGCCGCGGCCGCCGCGGCCGCGGCGTTCCGGCCCGAACTGACCGAGCGCGACGTCCTGCCTCTCCTCGAGGACGACGACGCGACGGTCCGCGCCGAGTCGCTCCGGACGCTGACCCGTCTCGCGGGCGACGGCAGGTCGGCGATCGACACCCGGCGGATTCTTCGCTTCCTGAACGACGACGCTCAGGTGGCCGCCGCCGCGGGGGCGCTCCTCGTCACGCTGGCGGGCGCCGAGCGGCCGCGGCTGGCCCGCGAGATGCTCGCGCAGAGAGGCGCCGTGCGGCGCGCCGCGCTCGAGACGATCGGGGATCTCCGCGACTCCGCAGCGGCCTCGGCCGTAGCGTTCGCCGTGGTCCACGAGGACGTGTCCACGGCCCGCGCCGTGCTCGAGGCGGCGGCGGGTGCGCCGCCTCCGGTTGCCGCCGACGCGGTCGTGAGCGGCCTTACGGACCGCCGCCCCGAGGTTCGCATCGCGGCCGCCGCCGCGGCGGCCCGGGCTGGGGAGGACCTCGCGGCCGCTCTCGGGATCCCGCTGGCCGAGGCGCTGGACCGCGAATCGGATCCGGAAGCCCGCGCCGCGCTGCTGCGGGCCATCGCCGCGTCCGGGCGCGCGGACGCGATCGGCGCCGTCACGCGCGCGCTCGGCACGGAGGCCGAGCGGACCGAGTCGCGCGCCGCAGCCGAGTCCCTGGCGCGCCGCTTTCCCGAGGCGGCCCGGGGAGCGTGGGGAGCCGCGCCGCCGCGGGCCGGCCGGGCGTGGGGCGCGGCCATCGAGGCCGCGCGCCGTCCGGGCGCACAGGCTCTTCCGGACGACGAGGCCGACGCCCTCCGCCTCCTGGCGGGTCTCGCGCGGATGCGCACGGGGCTCGACCTCGACGCAGAGGCCCTGCGGCCGCGCCTGGGTTTGCTCCTCGCCGCCGAAGCGTGGGCCGCGGGCTCGTTCCGACGGCTCTGGCGCCGGATGCGCGACCTGCCGGCCTCCCACGCCCTGCTCGCGCGGCTCGTCGACTCCGTCGCGGACACGACGTCGAGGTTTTTTGGCGACCCCGGGGCGCTCGACGCGCTCGCCGGCGAGATCGCGCCGGAGAGGCTCCTCGCCCTCGGGACCGACGGCACGCTCGACGTCTGGTGCGTGGGGTGCGGCACCGGCGAGGAAGTCTGGTCGGCGGCGATCCGGCTCGCCGAGCGCGGGTTCGTCCCGAATCGGCGCGTCCGGATCCGGGGTACGGACCTTTCTCCGGCCGCGATCCGCCACGCGAAGGCGGGCGTCTACGGCCCGCACGCCTTGCGCGGCGTCGCGGAGGCGGTCCGGACGCGCCACTTCCAGCCTCTGTCGAACGGCCGCTACCGCGTGCGCGAGCCTCTCCGCGAAGCCGTCTACTTCGAAGCGCGCGCCCTTGCCGACGAGCCGCCGGGCGCGGGCAAGCACGATGCGATCATCTGCCACGGTCTCCTCGCACAGCTGCCCGCCGCGGCGCGCCCGGAGGCCGTCGAGCGTCTCGGCGCGTGCCTGAAGCCGGGAGGCTACCTGCTGCTCGGGCGCGAGGACCACGCGTACGCCGCGTCCGCGCCGCTCGCGCCGGTCCTGCTCGGGAGCGACCTCGCCTACCGGACGTCCGGCGCCGTCGTTTACACTCGCGCGCTCTCATGACGACTCCGACCGTCTCCCCCTCACGCAGCGACGAAATCCGGCGAATCGAGGCCAAGTGGCGCGAGCGCTGGGAACGGGACCGCGCCGCCTTCGTGGACACGGGCAAGCCCGCGGGCGGCGGCACGTACCTGCTCGTCATGCTGCCGTACCCGTCGGGCGACCGGCTGCACGTCGGGCACGCCCGGACGTACTTCCTGACGGACGCGCTCCACCGCTACCTCCGGCAGCGCGGACGGACGATCTTCTGCCCGATGGGCTGGGACGCGTTCGGCCTGCCGGCCGAGAACTACGCGATCCAGAAGGGGATTCACCCCCACACCTCGACGCTCGCGAACATCGCGGCGATGAAGGAGCAGTTCCGGGCGTGGGGCGTCCTCTACGACTGGACGAAGGAAGTCACGACCTGCGAGCCGGCCTACTACCGCTGGAACCAGTGGTTCTTCCTGAAGCTCCTCGAAAAGGGTCTCGCCGTGCGGCGGAAGTCCGCCGTGAACTGGTGCCCCTCGTGCGAGACCGTGCTCGCGAACGAGCAGGCCGAGGGCGGCGTCTGCGAGCGCTGCAAGACGCCGGTCGTCCAGCGCGAGCTCGAGCAGTGGTTCCTGAAGATCACGGACTACGCCGAGAGCCTTCTCGCCGGCCTCGACACGCTCGGAAAGTGGCCCGAGAAAGTCGTCACCATGCAGCGCAACTGGATCGGGAAGTCGACCGGCGCCGACCTCGACTTCGCGATCCCCGCGCTCGGCGAGAGCGTGCGCGTCTTCACGACGCGCCCGGACACCGTTTTCGGCGCGACCGCACTCATCCTCGCCCCCGAGCACGCGCTCGTCCCGCGCCTGATCGCGAACCATCCGGACAAGGCCGCGCTGGAGGCCTGGGTCACGTCCGTACGCGACCAGGAACGCATCGCGCGCGAGGCCGAGGGTGCCGAGAAAGACGGCCGCGACACGGGCGTCAAGGCGGTCAACCCGTTCACGGGGCGGGAGATCCCCGTCTGGATCGCGAACTTCGTCATCGCGAGCTACGGCACGGGCGCCCTCATGGCCGTCCCCGCGCACGACACGCGCGACTTCGAGTTCGCGACGAAGTACGGGATTCCGATCGTCCGGGT
>JBDTTJ010000056.1:0-14620 GCA_039930645.1 Acidobacteriota bacterium | reverse complement strand
TCCGGCGTGGGTATGGATCACGGCATGAGCCACGGCGGCATGAAGATGTAAGAGTCGTCCGACAAGAAACCCCGCCGCCTGGTATTCGTGACCCGGATGCTTCATTCGTCCATTAGGCGTATCTTTCTTCCGATGCTCCGCCCAGCGAGTCCCCCCGCTCCGGCGGGCGAGTCGGCCGGCGTCGACGCTTTCGATCCGGCTTCCGGCGGCTGACTCACTTCCGGACGAGGACGACAGTGCCGGTCACGGCGCCGCAGCAGGCGCCGGCGCCCGTTGCCTGGCCCGCGTAGGTGCCCGTCAGGCCCCCGTCCGAGGTGAGCGTCATCGTGCCGCTCGCCGAGCCTCCGCAAGGCGAGAACCCGATCGCGAAGACGAGCGTCGCGCCGCTCACGTTGCCGGTGAGCGTGCCGACGCCCGGCAGATCCGCGACGACCTTGCACCCCGTCTGGAAGAGCGTGACGTCGAGCGTCTTCGCCCCGCACGAGTCCGTGAACGTCCCGGCGTACTGCCCCGTCAGCGGCACGCACGAGGACGGCTGGGTCGGCGTCTCGGTGCTGCCGCAGCTCGTGAGAACGAAGGCAGCCGCAAGGGCCGCCAGCGCGGCGGCAAGCGGGCCCGCTCTCACGCGGCCCTCCCGCCGCGCGCGGCCGTGAGGCGGTCGACGGTGCCGACGCAGTCCTTCGCGCGGTAGGCGCGGCCGCCCGTTTCGAGGAGGATGCGGTCGAGGCCGCGGCACAGGCGGACGAGGCGGCCCGCGTTGCCGCGCGTGACCGGGAAGTCGAGCGCGAGGGAGAACCCGTCCGGCGCATAACCGCGCGGGAATGAGTCGGCGCGGTGGCGCTTGACGACGGCCAAGGACGAGACGACCTCCGTCTCCTGCTGCAGGACGAGGGCGCGGGCGAACGCCTCCTCGGCCTTCTCCTTCGGGACGAAGAGCTGGTACTGGATGAAGCCGCCCGGGCGGTACGCCTCGTTCCACCCGGGAACGTAGTCGAGGAGGAACGAGTACGCGACGAGCGACTGTCGGTAACGCGCCCGGCCCGCAAGGCGGCCGGCCAGGAACTTCGCCGCGTTCACGAGACGCATCTGCGGGCCGCGCGCGGTGAGCTTCAGCCCGAGAAGGAGCAGCGGGACCGGCAGCGGCCCCGTCTTGACGTCGGCGAGCTGCTCCGCGACCGAGAACCCCGTCGGCTCGCCGGGCGCCGGAACGTGCTCGTTCGCGACGTGCAGAGCGCTTCGCCCGAGCGCGCGCCCGGACGCCCAGCAGTCCATCCAGCCGACGACGTACTCCCAGTCGTCCTTCGCGCCATCGATCCCCGCGAGCGTTGCGGCGAGGTCCGGCGTCGCGAAGCCCTCGACGTCGAGGTAGCCCGAACGGAGCTTCTTGAGGTGGAGCGCGACTTCCACGACCGGGTCCGCGGGGCGCGTGTTCCCGACGACGTCGGCCAGCGCGGCCGAGCCGGCGGCGATCTCCTCGATGCGGCCGTCCGGCCGCAGCACGGAGACGCTCTCGAGGTGGTCGCCGATCGTCCCGCGCCTCCAGCCGTTCTTGCCGTGGACGTTCACGGCGACGGCGCCGCCGAGGGTCACGTTCATCGTGCCCGTGACGACGGGCGGCCAGAGGCCCTTCGGAATCGAGGCCTTCCAGAGCTCTCCGAGTGTGAGCCCCGCACCGGCGCGGACGATTCCCGTCTCGGCGTCGAGGCTGTGGATCGTGTTCAGGCGCGTGAGCTCGATGACGGGCCCGGCGGGGTTCAGGGCCGCGTCGCCGTAGGAACGACCCGCACCGCGGAAGACCGGAGTCTCGCCGCGGGCGCGGAGGTCCGCGAGAATCGACGCCAGCTCCTCCAGGGACGACGGCCGGTAGACCGCCGACACGCAGAAGTTGTAGAGGCCGAAGCCCTCGACCCGCTCGGGAGCGGGGCACTCGACGGCCGTCACGGCGGGCCCACGCGCTTGAAGAGGAAGCGAGGAACGTGGTGGAGCGCGAGGCCGAAGAGCGCCCAGCGGCGGTAGACGTAGAAGACCTCGTGCCCCTTCTCGAGGCGGTCCGCGATCATCCGGGCCGCCACGTCGGGTGGGACGACCCAGAAGAGGTTCTTCTTCCCGTCCAGCATCCGCGTGCCGACGAAGCCGGGCTTCACCGTGGAAACCTTAACGCCGAACGGGAAGAGCCGGTTGCGCAGTCCTTCGAGATACGTCGTCAGCGCCGCCTTCGAGGCGTTGTAGGCCGGATTCCCCTTGCGGCCACGGTCGCCCGCGATCGACGAGATCGCCGCGAGGTGCCCGCGGCGCGCCGCGCGGAAGTAGTTCGCCGCGAGACCGAGCATGCGCACCGCGGCCACCGCGTTGACGATCATCGTCGCGGCGTCGCTTTCCGGATCGCACGTGACGCCATCACCTGCGGGCATCAGCCCCGCGTTGTAGAGGAAGAGGTCGCAGTGTCCCGTCGCCTCGAGCGCCTCGCGGAAGGCCGGCTCGATGCGCGCGGCGTCCGCGAGGTCGCAGACGACGCCCCGGACCGTGGCGGCCGCGTGGCGCGCGGCGAGCTCGGCGACGAGGGCGTCGAGCTTCTCCTTCGACCGGCCGAGGATCGTGACCCAGCAACCCCGCGACGCGTACTCGGCCGCGAGCGCGCGCCCCAGCCCGTCCGTGGCCCCGACGAGGACGACTCTCTTCACGCGATCTCCCCGCCCATCTTACGGCGGCCCGTCACGGCCAGAGGCGCTCCCTCTCCTCGTGCCAGTCGCGCGTCACGTCGAGCCAGAACGCGATTCCCGCGTGAGCGCCGAAACGCGCGTAGAGCCGCGCGACGCGCGCGTCGGAGACCTTGCGCCCGCGGAACCGCAGCGAGGACACCTTCTTGCGGGACCACGAGTCGAGCCCGAGCTTGCCGTGCCGGCCGAGAAGACGCCCGAGGGTGTCGGCGGCGTAAGGGCCGAAGCCCTTCTCGGCGCGGATCTCCTTCTCGACGTCCTCGTCCGGCCGCGCGAGATCTTCCCAGCGCGCGAGGTCGAGCGCCCCAGAAGCGACGCGGTCCGCGAACGCGGCGAGGTAGGGCGCGCGGTAGCCCAGCTTGAGCTTCTCGAGCTCCCGGGCCGAAAGGCCGGCCACGAACGCCGCGTGAGGGAACGCCCCACCGCGGCCGAAGCGCGCGACGAGGTTCGAGACCATCACCTTCGTGAGGCCCCACGTGCAGTTCGTCGTCGCGAGGACCTTCACGGCGTCCTCGAACAGCGTCGGCGCGCGCAGGATGCGCCCCGCCCCGCGCCGCGCGATCCACGCGAAGCGCGGATCGCCGGCGCAGAGAGCATGGAAGGAAGAGAGTTCTGCTTTGAGGTCGAACACGCGCTGAAGCGCCCCGAGGAGAGCGGCACGAGATGGAAGGCTCGAAGAGACCCGATGATTTTTCCCCTGCCCCTCTTCACCCTTCGAAGAAATCTTCCGCGCCGAAGGCGCGAGCGGCGCTGCGGTCGCGACCAGCCCGCTCGCGCGCGCAGCCACAACGACCTGCACGGGGTATTCACCTTCTAAGAATCTGAATCCCAGGGTTCTCTTCTCCGCGTCCCATTCAAACGGGGGGAGGTCGTACCAGCCGTGGCTCCGCACGACGAGGTCGAGGTCGAAGGGCGGGAGGGTCAGCCTCAGTTGCCCGCTCCGCCGATGCCGGGCCCGGGCGCGCCCCCGCCGCCGTGGGGACAGCGCTGCTTCGGCTCGGTCCCCACGAGGAACACCTCGTCCAGCGACGCGGGGCACTCCTCGGTCACGAGCAGGCCGGTTGTCGGATCGATCGAGGCGGTGACGACGCCCGGCGTTTTCGGAAACGGCGTCTCGAACCAATGCGACGGCAGGCGTCGAACGAAGTCCGCCCAGATCGGGAGCGCCGCGTGCGAACCCGAGAGGTTCAGGCCGCGGTTGTCGTCGAAGCCCACCCACACCGCGACGAGGAGCCTGGGCGAGAAGCCGACGAACCACGCGTCGCGGCCGTCGTTCGTCGTGCCCGTCTTGCCGGCGAAGATGCCCTGCGCCCCGAGGCGCCGCGCCGAGCCCGCCGTCCCGCGGTCAACGACGCCCCGGAGGACCGAGTCGAGCACCGACACCGCGTCGGCGTCGGCGCCACGCACGATCGGCTCGTCCTTCGACTCCATGCGCCGCAGGGACGGCGTCAGGAGGCCGAGGAGCGCGTTGGGCTTCACGCGGAATCCGCCGTTCGCGAACGTGCAGTATGCCGCCGCGACTTCCATCGGGCTCGTCTCGAACGACCCGAGCGCGAGCGACGGGTACGGTTTCAGCGGCGACGAGATCCCCGCCCGGCGCGCCGTCTCCACGATGTCCGCGAGGAGAGTGCGGCCCGGCGCCGTCTCGGTGACGGCGATCCGTACCGTCGGGATGTTGATGGACTGTTCGAGAGCCTGCCGCGCCGTCATCGTCCCGCGGTACTCCCCGTCGTAGTTCTTCGGCGACCAGGTTTCGTCCTCGCCCTTCCCCCACACGAGCGCGATGGGCGAATCCGCATAGAGCGACGCGGGCGTGATCGGCGGGACGAGGTCGCGCTTGCCGAAAGCGGTCAGGTAGACGAACGGCTTGAAGAGCGAGCCCGGCTGTCGCCGCGCCTGCACGACGCGGTTGAACTGGCTCACCTGGTAGTCGCGCCCGCCGACGAGCGCACGCACGGAACCTGTCGAGGGGTCGAGGGCGATCAGGGCCGCCTGGAGCTGGTCTTCGTCGCCGCGCGGGCGCAGGCGCTTGAACTGCCTCTCGAGGTCCTCGAGCCCCTTGTGGACCGCGGCCTGCGCGGAGAGCTGCATCTCCGGGTCGAGCGTCGTGAAAATCGACGAGCCGTCCTCCTTGGAGAAGCCCGGGATCTCCATCGCCTGCTTCAGGACGAAGTCCACGAAGTGGGGCGCGACGACGCCCGTCGGGGGCGAGGCGATCCGGGTGAGCGGCGCCGCGCTCGCGGCGTCGAACGCGGCCTTGTCGATCTTCTTCTGCTCGAGCATTCCCTTCAGGACGACCGCCCGCCGCTGGCGCGCGCTGTCGGGGTTGCGGAACGGCGAGTACTTGCCCGGTGAGGAGATGAGGCCGGCGAGCATCGCGGCCTCGTTGAGCTCGAGCCGCGAGACGCCCTTGCCGAAGTAGAAGCGAGACGCCTCCTCGACGCCCGTCACCGACACGGAGCCGCGCTGGCCGAGATAGATCTCGTTGAGGTAGGCCTCGAGAATCTGCGTCTTCGAGTACTTCGACTCGAGGATGACCGCCATGAGCGCCTCGACGCCCTTGCGTTTGAGCGTGCGCTCGGGCGTGAGGAACATGTTCTTGACGAGCTGCTGGGTCAGCGTGGACGTGCCGCGCACTCCCGCGCGGCGCGTCACGCTCTGCAGAACGGCCCCGACGAGGCGCCGCGGAGAGATCCCCGCGTGGGTGAAGAAATCGCGGTCCTCCGTCGTCAGGATTGCGTCGAGGAGGACCTTCGGCACCTGGTCGAGCGTGATGAGCGTGCGGTCCTGCATCTTCTCGTCGAAGACGGTGCCGACGACCTCGGGCTCGAAGACCACGTGCGCGAGGTGCGAGCCATCCTCCGCGCGGCGCACGGTTGCGACGCGCCGGCCCGAGAACTCGAGAACCGCGGCCACGCCCGCCGTCTTCCCCCACGCCGTCTCGCGGTCGTTCACGAAGACGGTCACCCGGTTCGGCGAAAGCGCGTACTGGCCGGGAAGAAGCGGCGGTTTCGGGACCTCGGCGTAGCGCAGCCGCCCGAGGCGCCTGGTCACGTCGTCCGGCGCGAGAGCGTCGCCGGGCCGCACGACCCAGACGTCCGAGTACAGCCGCGTGGGGAGGCTCCAGCGCCGCCCGTCCATCGTCCTCGACACGACGCGGGAGAAGTAGACGACGACGACGACGGCCGCGACGACGAGGAGGACTGCCGTCGCGCCGAGCGCGAACCAGGCGGGCCGCGGGATACGGCCGAGCTGCCGTCCGCACCAAGCGGAGATGGCCTCCAGGCGCGCGGAGGCCGCCACGCTCAGGGCTTTCAGGCGGGCGGAGACCGCCGAGAGGGCCCCGGAACGCGGCTCGGGCTCGTTCACCGCGGCGAGTCTAGCCGACCGGGTCCGGTGCTACGATGCGATTGATTCTCGATGGCGAAGACTTTCGCGGAGCTCCTCCGCTGCCTCGACGCCTTCTCGGACCGCATCCCGCTCGGCGAGATGGAGGCGGCGCTGTCGGACGTCTCGATGTCCCTCGACGACGTCCGGCACCACCTGATCTTCGGGGCCGACACGTACCGCCGGAACCTCGTCCACGCGGGCCCGGCCTACCAGGCGCTCGTGTTGTGCTGGAGGAACGGGCAGCGCAGCCCGATCCACGACCACTCCGGCTCGAGCTGCGGCGTGCGCGTCCTCTCGGGGGAAGCGCTCGAGACCGTCTTCGAGCGGACGCGGGCGGGCATGGTCTTCGCCGTCCGCTCCCTCTCCCACGTCCCGGGCGGCGTCTGCGCGACGCAGGACGCGGACATCCACCAGGTCTCGAACGTCGCCGACGACGGCGGCGACCTCGTGACGCTTCACGTCTACTCGCCGCCCCTCCTGAACATGGGGACGTATACGCTTTTCGACCCGAACGTCCGCGCTTTCCGCGAGCCGGTCCACGAGGACGCGCTCGTGGACGGCGGCGGGATCTGAGCGCGAGCGGCTCCGCAGCGGCGCGGACGCCGCCTCAGGCCGTCTTCTGGGCGGTGCCGTACTCTCGGGACGCGAGCGTCCCGTCGGCGTTCATGACCAGAAGCTCGGCGCCCGTGATCTCCACGAGGTGGCGCGCGGTCCGAACCGCATTCTGCTGACCTTCGAACGAGCCCATCGGCTGTCCGCTTCCGACTTCGTGGACGAACCAGAGGCCTTCTTCGTAAACGACCATGAACCTCAAGCGGCGCGTCACGCCCTGCAGTGTCGCGGTCTCGGCGCGCCCGCGCCAGAGCATGATCATGTCCCCCGAGGCGTGCCCCCCGTCACGAGATCCAGCCGGCGAGGATCGCCGCCGCCGTGGCCGCGGCCGCGAGAATCCAGAGGATCACGCCGAGCAGGATCGGCCGCACTCCGACCCGCGCGATCGCCTCGCGCGTGAGCGATGTCCCGATCAGAAACAGCGTGACGACGAGCAGGCGCTTTGCCGCGCCCGCGATGGACTGGCCTGCCGGAGCGAGGGCCGGGATCCACGTGACCAGCGCGGCGGCGGCGACGAAACCCCCGAGAAACCACGGGACGGTGAGGCGGGCGCGCCCGCTCTCCCCCGTGCGGCGCGCGTGGTACCGCGCCGCGAGAAGCGCGAGCGGGACGATCCACAGGGCGCGCGCGAGCTTCACCGTCGTCGCGACCTCGACGGCCTTCGGCCCGTACGCGGCCGCCGCCCCGACGACGGAGCTCGTGTCGTGGATCGCGAGCGCCGCGAAGAGCCCGAACCGGGCCTCGTCGAACCCGAGGAGGCGCCCGAGCGGCGGGAAGACGACGAGCGCGATCGCGTTCAGGAGAAACACGGTCGCGAGGGCCACGGACACGGACTCGGCCTTCGCGCGGATCGCGGGAGCGACCGCCGCAATCGCGCTGCCGCCGCAGATCGCCGTCCCCGCCGTGACGAGGATCGCCGTGTCCTCCTCGACGCGCAGCGCGCGCGCGAGGGCGAAGCCAGCGGCGCACGTCAGCGAAATTCCTGCCGCCGTGTAGCCGATCCCGCGGGCGCCCACTCGCGCCACGACTCCGAGGTCCGCCGCGGCTCCGAGCCCCATCACCGAGAGGCCGAGGAGAAGGTGCGCGAGGCGCTTCGTCTCGGCGGGCCAGGGGTTGCCCGCGGTGAGGGCGACGAGGATTCCGAGGACGAGGGCCCCGCCGGCAGGCACGACCGGTGCGAGGCAAGCCGCCGCGAGAAGCGGGACGAGGACGCGGCCAGCCGTCACGCGCGAAGTGTAGGCTAGCGCCCGATGTCCGCTCCGCACCGCGACGCGTCCGTCTCCGTGCACGTGGTCCGCCGCGACGGCGACGCCGAGAGCCGGGACCGCGACTCCCTCACGGCCGAGGAGCCCCTCGAGATCCGGCTCGGCGAGGGAACGGCCGCGCCCGAACGGTTCGTCGTCACGATGCGCACGCCGGGCGACGACGACGACCTCGCCGTTGGCCTCCTCTACGGGGAAGGCGTGATCTCGGGGATCGGCGACGTCGCCGCCGTCGGCCCGCCCGGCGAGCCCGGCCTCGCCCCGGAGCTCGCGCGGAACGTCCGCGTCGTGACGCTGACCTCCGGCGCCGCGCGACGCGCCCCGCGGCGCGCGACCGTCATGGGGTCGGCCTGCGGCGTGTGCGGCCGGAGCTCGGTCTCCGACGTGATCGCGCTCGCGGAAGCGGCCCGCGCGCGCGCCGCCCGCCCCGCCGGAGCCGGAGGCGCAGCGGACCTCACGATCACCGCCGCGCTCCTCACGCGTCTCCCCGGCGTCCTGCGCGAGCGCCAGTCCGTTTTCGCCTCGACGGGCGGCCTGCACGCGGCGGGGTTCTTCGAGGCCGACGGAACGCTCGTCGTCGCGCGCGAGGACGTCGGCCGCCACAACGCGACCGACAAGGCTGTCGGGGCGCTCCTGCGCGAGGGGCGGAGGACGCCGCCCATCCTCCTCGTCTCGGGGCGGCTCGGGTTCGAGATCGCCCAGAAGGCGGCCCTCGCGGGCGCCCTCATCGTCGCGGCCGTCTCGGCGCCGACGAGCCTCGCCGTGGAGCTCGCCGAGGAGGCGGGCCTCACGGTCGTCGGGTTCCTGCGCGGTGCGCGCTTCAACGTCTATGCCCACCCGGAGCGCATCCGGGGGTAGACTGCGCGCCTCATGCCCAGGGAAATCCCCGTTTCGTTGAGGCTCTGCTGGACGGACCCCGTCACCGGCGAGGCGCGAAGCGTCCCGCTGGAAGGCGCGCTGCGCTTCGGCTCGAACCGGCAGCAGAACGACGTCGTCCTTCCCCTGCGCTCCGTGGAGCCATTCCACGCCGAGATACTCGGCGACCAGGCGGGCGGCTGGGAGCTCGTGGCTCTCGGCCCGAGGCGGCTCAAGGTCGGCGACCAGATGACGCCCCGGGCGCGCCTCACGGTGGGCACGGAGTTCTCCGTCGGTCCGGTCGCGTTCCGCGTCAGGCCGAGCGAGCTCACGGTCTCGAGGGCCGTCTCGAGCACGGGCTCGCGGCGCGCGTTCGCGCCTCCGCCGCCCGCGCCCGCCCCGGGCCGCTGGGCCGTTGCCGGCGCCGCGCTTCTCGTCTCGGCGACGGGCGTGGCGACGTGGTCCGCGCTGCACCAGAAGGCGGAAGTCGCGTCGGGCTTCCGGGCGAAGGCGGCCTCGCCGGCGGCTGCCGCGGCGGGCCGCGCGCGCCCGAAGGCGAAGGCGGCGGGCCGAACGGCTCTCCTCGAAGCCGGTTCGGTCGCGACGTCGCCGGCCGCCGCTCCCGACTCCGGCGCCGCCGCCCCGATCGTGCTCGTGAAGATCGGCGGCTCGTGGGCGCCCGTGCAGGGGTTCTTCGTGACGACGAACGGCCTCGTCCTCACGAACCAGCGCCTCATCGCGGCCGCCGAGTCCATTCTCGTGCGGGCCGCCGAGGCCGATGCGCCGGTGACGGCGCGTCTCGTCGCCTCGGATCCGGGGAAGGACCTCGCGCTCCTCGAGGTTCCCGTGAACGGCCTGGTGCTCGCCACACGCCTCGACGACGACGACGCGTTGCGCGCGGCGGCGCTCGCTCTCGGCGTCCCCGCGGCAGACGTGCGCGCGTTCGTCGGCGCCCACCGCTGAGGCGGGCCGTTGCCGCCTCCCCAGGGCGTACACTTTGGGCACGATGTCCGCGCTCCTCGCAGCGGCGCTTCTCCTCCAGGTCCAGGACCTGAGGCCGGCGACGAAGGCCTGCCCGTTCTTCGTCATGACGACGTCGGGCGAGCGCGTCGGCGCCCTCGACCGCCCTAATCACGACGGCAAGCCCGTGAAGTTCCGCCTCTGCTCGAACGGAACGCTGACGATGTTCGCCGCGCGAGACGTCGACTGGGGCGCGACCGAGCGGGCCAACGCCGCGGGGAACGCGCCCGCGCCGCCCCCGAGCCTTGCGCCCGCCCCGACGCGCGCGTCCCTGTCGGGCATCGCGAGGCAGACGTCCCTCCGCGATGCGGAAGCCGCGGTCAAGCAGAACCAGCTCTCCGGGAAGATGAGGCTCGCCGACCGCGAGGTCTCGCTCGACGACTCGGTGCCGTTCTTCGGCAAGGAATCCGTGGCGCAGCATCTGAAGCTCAGCACGTTCTATGCGGACGCCTCGGGCTGTCCCTCCCAGCGGGCCCGAGCGTACGGCTCGGTGAAAAACATCTCGCGGATGAAGCTGCGGAGCCTCAAGGCGCTCGTTCTGATCGGGAGTATCCGATCCGGCGACTACAACGGGCAGGTCCAGACGATGGACCCGTCCGACCTCGTCCCAGGCGAGGAGTCGGAGATCTTCCTCTGGCTTTCGTGCGACTGGGCCGGCCAGGCTTCGTCGTTCCGCACGAAAAACGACGCCGTCCTCGTCATGATCGCGGACGTCGCGGGACATACCGAGGAGGTTTCGAAGCCCGACGGCTCGAACCCGTTCATGACGCCCGCGCCGACGAAGACCGCCGCTCCGGCGCGCACGCCGACACCGGCCTCACCCTATGGAAACGCTCCGATGAAGCCACGCTGATGCCCGACCCCGGCGCCTCCCTCGCCCTCATGTGGATGGACCCCGCCACGGGCGAGACACGAAAGGTACCGCTCGACCACGCGCTGCGCCTCGGCTCGAACCGACAGCAGAACGACGTCGCCCTGCCCTTCGCGGGAGTAGAGGCCCTTCACGCGGAGATCGTCTCGCGTCCCGGCGGCGGATGGGAGATCGCGCCGGTCGGCGTCCTGCGCCTGAAGGTGGACGGCGCGATGGTCCCGCGCGCCGAGCTCCGTCCCGGCTCGACGTTCTCGATCGGCATTCTCGATTTCACCGTCGGCTACGCGGGCGCTTCACCCGAGCCCGCGGGAGCGGCCGCGCGGCCTGCCGCGACGGTCTCCGGCTCGTCGCGAATTCTCGTGCCTCCTCCCGTGCGCCGCCCGGCAGTCGCGGGGCCACGCCCGCCGGAGCCCGACCGGCGCCTGGCCTCGGCGCTCCTTGGCGGCGGCCTCGTCGCCCTCCTCGCGGCCGGCGTCTGGTTCGCCATCCTCCGGCCGAAGGCCGCGGGCCCCCCGGGCGCGGCGCCTGCGTCGAAGCTCGCCGCGACGGCGGACACGGCAACGACACCCGTTCACCCGACGAAGCCGGTCGAAGAGGCGGCGGACCCGTTCGCGGCCGCCAAGAAGTCCGTCGTCACGGTGATCGCGAAACTCGCGTTCGAAAAGGGATTCGCGACGGGCACGGGCTTCTTCGTGACGTCGTCGGGCAAGCTCGTCACGAACTTCCACGTCGTCAAAAGGACGGACTACCAGCAGATCCTGATGCCGGGCTCGAAAAAGCCGATCGACGCGCGCATCCTCGCGAGCGACGAGGAGCACGACCTCGCGCTGCTGCAGGCGATGGTCGATCCGCCCGTCCCCGTCGCGCCGCTCGCGGCCAGCGCGCTCCTGAAAATGGGCGATCCCGTCTTCGCGCTCGGTTCGCCGGCCGGCCCCGTCCTCGAGATGAGCCTTTCGCGCGGCATCGTGAGCTCCGACAAGCTGCGCCAGTTCGGGGACGTCGCGCTCATCCAGCACGACGCGTCCATCAACCCCGGCAACAGCGGCGGGCCCCTCCTGGATCAGCAGGGGCGCGTCGTCGGCGTGAACACGCTCAAGATCAAGGAGACGCAGGGGCTGAACTTCGCGATCCCCGTGGATCAGGTCAAGGATTTCCTCGCCCTGCCGCGCTGAGGCCCGTCAGTCGTCCGCGACCCAGCGCTCCCCGTCCAGGCGGAGGCGCACCGACACGCTCGTGAGGTTCGGGAACGAGCCGGTCGCGTTCGGGTCGACGCAGGAGAACTCCGCGTTCCAATAAGCCGACACGCCGTCGCGGCTGACCGGCGTCGCGCCCGTGAACGTGCATCTCGCGCGCGCGGCCTCCTCGCCCGAAAACGCCTGATCCGCCGCGCGGCGGCCGAGCGACCGCGACCGCCGCACGACGATCGCCCGCATGTCGGCCGTCTCGCGCGCGGCCGTTTCCTCGGCCGACGGCGTCCGGACGGGCTCCGGGGAGGTCGCCCCGACCCTGTCGATGCGGATCGGCGCCTTCGTGTCGAGCGCCTTCCCCATCACGAACATCAGAAACGCGACGAACGCGAGCCCGAGGCCCGCGAAGATCCAGGCGCCGCGGCCCATGCTCCCCTCCCCTCAGCGGCCGCCGGCCGCGGGCGCCGGGGCGGAAGAGGGATATGCGAGGGGGAAGAAGAAGAAAAGGAAGGAGAGAAGAGAAGATTTTCTTAGAAAGGCAAGAGGGGCCGGTTCATGCCCACCGATTCTGCCGCTCTTGAGGCGCATCGGAACCTCCACCTTCTAAGAATTCCGAAGTCCGAAATCCGAATCCGAAGCAGAATCTCTTCTCTTCTACTTGAGCAGGTTGTCCTCGACGAACTTCAGCGTCGCGAGGAACAGGAAATCCTGGTTCTTCTTCTTGCTGAAGCCGTGGCCCTCGTCCTTCGCGAGCAGGTACCACACGGGGCCGCCGTTCTTCTTGATCGCGCCGACCATCTGCTCGGCCTCGGTGTACGGCACGCGCGGGTCGTTCTTGCCCTGGACGATGAACATGGGCTTCGTGATCTTCGAGGCGCTCGCGAGGGGCGAGATCTTCTCGAGGAACTCGCGCATCTTCGGATCGCGCTCGTCGCCGTACTCGACGCGCCGCAGGTCGCGCCGGTAGGCCTCCGTGTGCTCGAGGAACGTGACCCAGTTCGAGATGCCGACGACGTCGAGCGCGCAGCGGAAGCGGTCGTTGTAGTGCGTCATGGCTGCGAGCGTCATGTAGCCGCCGTACGAGCCGCCCGTCACCATGACGCGGCCCTTGTCGAGGCCGGGCTGCGCGGCGATCCAGTCGAGGAGCGCGCCGACGTCCTTGACGGAGTCTTCGCGGAGGACGCCGTTGTCGAGCTTGACGAACGTCTTGCCGTAGCCCGTCGAGCCGCGCACGTTCGGGTACAGGATCGCGACGCCGAGCTCGTTCAGAAAGAAGTTGTTCCTCCCGAGGAATCCCGCCTGCGACTGCCCCTCCGGCCCGCCGTGGATGTTCACGATGACGGGCCGCGGGCCGGCGAACGACGCCGGCGGGCGGTAGAGAAGGCCGGTGATCGTCTTTCCGTCGAAGCTCTTCCACGACACGATCTGGGGCTCCGCGAACGCGTTCGCGTCGAGGCCGCCCGTCTCGCTCTCGGTCCAGCGGGCGAGAACGCCCGTCTGCGTGTCGATGGCGCAGGCGTCGGCGGGCGACTTCGCGGACGTGAGCGTGAAGCCGAGGCTGCGGCCCGCGGCATCCCAGCGCAGGCCGCCGATCGTCCCGTACGGGATCTTCGGGAGCGGGATCGCCCTGCGGGTCTTCACGTCCATCGCGTGGATCGTCTCCGCCCCCGCCTCGTTGACCGACCACGCGAGCTTCGTGCCGTCCTCGGAGAGGTCGAAGCCCTCCACGTCCCAGGTCAGCCCCGGCGTCAGGACCTCGAGCTTCTTTGTCGCGACGTCCACCGCGACGAGCCGTCGAAACTCCGCGTCCATGTCCGTGGTCGTGTACACCGTCTTGCCGTCGGGCGAGAACCGGCCTCCGCCCCAGGAAACCTGCTCCTTCGACTCGGGCGAAAAGCGCGTCTTCACGCCCGCCGCGACGTCCAGGAGCCACTGCCGCGACTCGTTGACGGAAATCCCCTCGACGACGAGGAGCGTCTTGCCGTCCGGCGACCAGTCCGTGACGAACAGGTTCTCTCCGGAGCCCTCGACGACCATCCGGTCGGTCTTCGCGGGGTCGGAGGGATTCATGACCCAGATGTCGCCGCTCTTTCCCGTTCGCTTCGTGGACGTATAGGCCATCCACGTCCCGTCCTTGCTGAACGCGCCCCCCTGGTTGCGCGACTTGCCGTCCGTGAGGAGCGTGACCCTCCCGGTCTTGTCGTCGCGGAGGTAGAGCTGGAACCACTCGCCGCCGCCGACGTCCTTCGAAAAGACGATGTCGGCCGTCTTCGGCCGGTAGCGCCCGCCGAGAACGCGCTCCGGGTAGAACGTGAGCTGCGTGCGCGCGGCGCCGGGCGCCTTGACGCGGTGCAGCTGCGGGACGTCGCCGAAGCGCGTCGTGACGAGCATCTCGGGGCGCAGCGGGTTCCAGGCCTGGAAGGACGCCGTCCGGAACTCCATGTACGAGGACGCGCGCTCGGCGAGCGCCTTCGGCACCGCCGGCAGGCCGTCGAGGACGAGCGCCTCGTTCGGCACGACAACGTCGTCGGCGCCCGGCGCCGCGAGAGGGAGAAGAAGGAGACTGGCGAGAAGGAGAACGTTCGAACGGCTTTTCATGCAAAGACCTCTATCTTCCTGATCGTCATCTCGTCGCCGAGCACCGTCGCCTGTTCGCCGGCCGTCTTCCCGAGGAGGAGCTTGCCGAGCTCGGAGAGGTACGAATAC
>JBDTTJ010000055.1:0-14740 GCA_039930645.1 Acidobacteriota bacterium | reverse complement strand
GAGGTCCGCTCCTCGGCGCCCACCGTGAGCGCGACGGCGCTCGTCGCGAACACGGCCCTTCCGGCGGTCGCGGCCGCGCGCCGCGCGCTGACGGGCGCGGCCTCGGGCTCGTACGGGTTCGAGATGCGGCCGACCTCCCCGGGCGAGGGGGCGAAACAGAACGATCCGATCCAGGTCGTTTCCGGCCTCGCCAAGGACGCCAATCGCCGTTCGAACCTGCTGCTCCTCGAAACGTCTGGCTACGACACGACGGTCCAGATCACACTGACCGACAGGAACGGCGCGCCGATCTTGAAGGGCGGCCAGGTCGTCCGGCTCACGCAGGTCGTTCCCGCCAACGGAACGGTCCAGCTGAACGGGGACGACGTCTTCTTCGACGGTCCCGTTCCCGGCGCCTACGCGTGGGCGACGATCCAGTGGATGTCGAGCGCGGCGGACGCTCTGGGGAACGCGAAGGGCTCGGTCGTGGGGATGGCGACGGTCATCGACAACCGGACGCAGGACTCGTCGCTGCACGTCGGCGTGTCGACGAATGCGTTGAACCCCTCGTACGTTCCCACGTCGAGCCTCTCGTCGTCGCGGTCGGCGCTCGCGTCCCTGCCGTTCGCGGGCGCTCCGGCGCCGCTCCTGTTCCCGGCCGTTCAGTCCGCGGGCGCGCCCCTCGCGAGTGGCCAGAAGCCATTCTGGCGGACGCGGGTCACGCTGACGAACACGAACACGAGCGAATCGCGCTTCGTGACTCTCGAGTTCCTCGACGCAAAGGGCGGAGACGTGACGCGGCGGCTCACAATCGGCTTGACCGCGAAGAACGTCTTCCCACTCGAAGACATTCTCGAGGCTCCCGGAATGGACGTCCTTCCCGGCGACAACGCGTACGGCGCCGTCCGGATCCAGGCCTCGAAGAACGGGGACGGGACGTGGGCGACGGGCTGGGCCGACGTCGACGTCCAGACGGAGGCGTACACGGTCGATCCGGCCCAGGGCATCGGCGACTACAAGACCGGGATGGAGGGCTACTCCTTCCAGCACGGCTACTCGTCGTTCCAGTCGAACCTCGGGACGATGTCGTTCGACGGCGCCGAGAACAGCACGAGCTACCGGACGAATATGATCCTGCACGAGGTGGGCGGCGCCTCGTGCGACGTCATCATCTCGGCGTACATGCCCGGCTCGTTCGTGCCGGTCGCGTCCGT
Source organism: Acidobacteriota bacterium (assembly GCA_039930645.1). Lineage (GTDB taxonomy): Bacteria > Acidobacteriota > Thermoanaerobaculia > UBA5066 > UBA5066 > Fen-183. The sequence continues at coordinate 13,547 of JBDTTJ010000055.1, read as the reverse complement.
CACGAAGCGCCTCGCGCCCTACGGCTACTTCTCGGACGAGCTCTTCACGAACGTCCTCGGCCTGAACCTGACCGAGGTCACGGATGTGCGCGTCGTCGTGCGGCAGATCTCGGGTGACGGCGTCTTCCTCGCCTTCGCCTCGAAGATCGACCGCGCGAGCGGCGACCCCGCGAACGTCTTCCTGCGCCCCGCCGCCGCCGGCACGGGCCGCTGACGGGGTCCTTGGCCGGCGCCGTCGAACGGATCGCCCATTACCGGATCCTGAAGCGGATCGGCCGCGGCGGAATGGGAATCGTGTACCAGGCCGTCGACGAGCGCGACGGCCGTCTCGTCGCCCTGAAAGTCATCCGCGAGGCCGAGGCCCCGGGCGACGAGTCCGCGGTCCACCAGCACGAGGCGCGCGTGCGCTTCGACCGCGAGGCCGCGATCCTCAAGAGCCTCCTCCACGTCAACGTCGTGACGTTCTACGAGATCGGCGAGGAAGACGGCACGCCGTGGCTCGCGATGGAGTACCTCGACGGCGTGCCGCTGACGTCCTACGCGGGCAAGCCTTGGACGGAGACGCTGCCGCTCCTCGTCCAGGCCGCACACGGGATGGAGTACCTGGCCTCGCGCGGGATCGTCCACCGCGACCTCTCGCCCGACAACATTCTCGTGATCGAGCGCGGCGGCGACCTCATCGTCAAGCTCCTCGACTTCGGCATCGCGAAGCTCTTCGAACACGCGACCGGCCTCGAGTCCCTCACGGCGACGGGCTTCTTCCTCGGAAAGGTCGCCTACGGATCCCCGGAGCAGCTCGGCGCGCTCGGGCACGGCGCGACGCTCGACTGGCGGAGCGACGTCTACAGTCTCGGCGTCATCTTCTACCAGGTCCTCGCCGGCCAGCGCCCGTTCGACGGCAAGGCGCCGGTCGAATACATCGCGGCGCACCTGAACGCGACGGCGCCGCCCGTCGCCGCGCCGCACGACGCGCCCGCCCTGCCCGTGCCGCTCGTGCGCCTGATCGGGCAGATGCTCGAGAAGAAGCGCGAGGACCGGCCCGGCGGCTGGCGCGAGATCGTGGACCGGCTCGTCGCCGTCCTCCGCTCGTCCGGCAGCACAGCGCGTCTTCCGGAGTCCGTCGACCATCCGCTGCCGCCGATGACGGCCACGGACCGGACGGCTCTCGTCGGCCAGATGCCGGCGACGACGCCCTCGCGCCGGGGGCGCGGGATCGAGGCGCGCATGCTCGCGAGCGTCGCCGGGGCGGCCCTCGTCCTCGTCCTCGCAGCCACGTGGTACGCGCGCCGGCCGCACGAGCCGGCCGATCCGCCCGCGCCCCGGCCGAGGCCGGCCGCGTCCGCGTCGACGCCCGTGGCGCCCGGAGGAACACCCGCGCCGGCGGCCCTCCTTGGTCGCCTGAAGATTCTCGCGCTGCCGTACGCGCGCGTCCTCGCCGTCGTGGACGCCGCCGGCAAAGCCGTCGCGCTCCCGAAGGACGCGACGACGCCGCTCCTGCTGCGCGACCTCGCACCCGGAACGTACCGCGTCGCGCTCGCGGGGCCGGACGGGACGCGCCGGGTGGAACGGCGCGTCGACGTCGCGGCGGGAACGGCCGAGCTTCTTTCCGAGCCGTTCGAGACGCCTTCTTCGCTCGCCCAGATGCTCGGCACCGGAGGTTCGAAGCCATGATGTTGCCTCTCAGCCGGGCGACCTCGGTCCTCGTCGCACTCCTCGCCGCGTGGGCGCCGACCGCGGCCGCCCAGCTCGACTCGGCCCTCCTCTCCAAGCTGCGCTTCAACCTCACGAACCCGGGAGGCAAGTCCCTCGCGATGGGCGGCGCCTTCTCCGCGATCGCCGACGACGCGACCGCGGCGCTCGCGAATCCGGCGGGTCTGGGTCTGATCTCGTCGATCGAGATCGCCGTGTCCGGCAAGCGCGTGAACGAGACCCTCGCCCTGTCGACGGCCCGTTCGGTCGCGACGGGCAGCCTCGTGACGCCCTATCCGCCCGTCCAGACGTCTTCCGTCGGCCTCGACGCGAGCACGACGGGCGTCGAGTTCGCCGGCGTCGTCGTCCCGATCTCGCGGCGGCTCGTGGCCGCGATCACGTACGCCGAGAACCTCCGGTTCGAGGGCGACGCGGGGCCGGGCGGCTACCCGTACCTCGAGCTGCGCGACAACCGCTCCGGCGGAACCACGCGCCGCGATTTCCTCTATGAGTACCGCGAGTACGGCTCGGCGAAGCTGTCGAACCGGCTCCTCGCGGCGTCCCTCGCCTATCGCGTGACGGAGAGCCTTCGGATCGGCGGCGGTGTCACGCTCAACCGCGCGAAGTTCGACCTCGACGGGGACGCGGGCGGCCCGCACCGGATCGTGAGCCAGACGTACCTCTCGCCGACGGTCCAGGAGACCCTCACGACCACGCTGGGCGTGCAGGGCCTCGGAGGCACGCAGGTCGGCTTCGTCGCGGGCGTCCACGCCGACCTCATCGCGGACGGCAAGCTCACGTTCGGCGCGGACTACCGCTGGACCCAGGCCGCCGAGGGCACGCTCGTGCTTGGCGGCTACGTGCCGACTGCGCTCGCGGGTCAGACCGCCCGAACGTTCAAGTTCCGCGTGCCGAGCGACGCCTCCGTCGGGCTCGCCGCACACCCGATGCCCGGGCTCACGATCGCCGCCGAGGTCCAGTGGGTGCGGTACGGCGACATCTTCGACCGCGCGCTGCCCGTCGTCTCGTACGCGGGCCTGGTGGGGCCTGCCGGCTTTCCTGTCCGGGACGTTCTCGCGGATCTCTCGCCCGCTCCGGACGTCTTCGTGCCTCGCCTCGGCTTCGAGTACGTCGCGGGCAGCAAGGACGTGCGGGTGGCGCTCCGCGTCGGGTACCACCGCGAGCCCGCGCACGGCGTCACGGCGACGCTCGCCGCGCGCGACGGCTCCGGCCAGCCCTACCCGATCACGGACCCGCCGTTCTCCGAGGGCGTCGCGGCCGTGTTCGACGGGGGGAAGGCGGACGACCGGTTCACGGGCGGGCTCGGCCTCACGGTCTCCCGCGCGCTCTCCGTGGACTTCGGATTCGACGTGGGGCGCGACTCGCAGCAGTTCGCCGTGAGCCTCTTCTACCGCTTCTGATATGGAGTGGTCCCCTCGTTTCCTGTGTCATTACTGAGCCAGGGCCGGCGCGCCACCACACGGATCGTAAGGACGCGAAGTTCCTCTATCGCAAGAGCTCGGAAGGGAACCACGAAGCGCTCGGGCCGCACGAGCTCACTATTGAGGAGAATGACCGGCTCGAGGGCCTCGATGATGAGCCCGGCATGCGTGAATTGGGCCGCCCAATCGCTCTGTCGTAGCCGGTTGCAGAACACCTCACCCGAATAGCGGCCGTCGAGAATTGCGTCGAGTCTCAGATTCTCGCCGTACCGACGTGTGCGGGCATTCCATTCCGAGTCGTCCCATTCGAGAAACTTGAGCGGATCTGCGGAACCGTGATGCTTGAGGTCGATCTCGTGCACGGCAAGGCCCCCCGGCCTGAGCACCCGCATGACCTCGGCGAGTGTGCCGCCCGGGTCGGGGACATGTTCGAGAGCTGCAATGGAATAGACGAGATCGAAATCCCCGTCCGAGAAGGGCAACGACTCCGAACTCACGCCGGCGCGATGCTCGAGTCGAGAGAGAGTCTCAAGAGGGGGGGGGTGGATTCGACCGATGGGAAAGACGCCACGCCGGCGAAGTCGTCCACCCAGGAACGCCACCACCCGAATCCTTCGATCGCCAGGAGATAGTCTCGAAGGGTCTCGTAGAAGCGTATTGGAGCCGGGGGAAGGGATGCGACGTCGACTCCCACGGCACGCCGAACCCCGGACGATGCAAAGCAGAATAGAGACCCGAGGTTGAGACCGGGGCCCAGTTCGAGAACTGATTGCGGCGCGACGAGGCCGTAGCGGGCCGCGAGAGCAGACGTTTCCGCGTAGACACGGTGCGCATAGACGATCGAATCGTTCGCCGCCGAACGCGCGCGGATGGCTCGCAACAGCTCTTCGTCTTCGGACACCGCGCTGCTCCCTGCGAGGGAGGCTAGCAAAGTCACTCCGGGCCGCCGGCAGGGCAGGAGCGGCTCAGCCCGGCGGCGTCGCCGCCGCGTCCTCGCGCGTCTCCATCGCGCTCCGGTCGCGGGCGCCCTCGCGCGTCGCGTCGTCGAGCGCGGCCTCCGCGCGCCGGATGAGGTCCTCGATCGTCGTCTTCTCGAGCGGCCGCCGGACGGAGATGCCCGCGGACGCGGTCATGCCGGCCGCCTTTGCCGCGAATCCCCGGATGCGTTCGACGGCGGCGCGCGTGCTCGACTCTTCGGCTTCCACGAGGAGGGCGGCGAACGTGCCGGGGCCCAACCGGGCCGGCACGTCGATGCCGCGGATCGCGCGGGCGACGCCCTGTCCGAAGGCCGCGACGATCTCGTCGGCGGCCGCGGTGTCCCTTTCCTTCCGGATCGCGTCGAAGCCGTCCAGCTCGAGGAGCACGAGCGCAAGCGAACGGCGCGTGCGTTCGGCGCGGAAGAGCTCGTCGCGCGAGCGGGCGAGGAAGGTCCCGCGATTCGGGAGGTTCGTGACGGCGTCCGTGGTGGCGCGCGTGAAGAGCCGGCGCTCCTCGTCGGCGGCGGTCGGAAGCAGGAGGGCCGTGAAGGCCAGGAAGGCGGTGCCGAGGAGGACGCCCGAGGCGGACGACGCCTCCGGGAGCTTGCGGGACGCGATCTCGGCGATGCCCCCCGCGAGCAGGATGCCCGTGGCGGCGAAGGCGAGGAACGTGTCGCGGCGCCGGTTCTCGCGGCGCGCGAGGACCCAGGCCACGCCCGCGCTCACGACGAGGAGGGACGCCACCGCGAGCGCGTCCAGAGCGCCGGCCGCCGCAGGGAACGCGAGGGCGAGCGGGGTGCCGACGAGGGCGGGCAGGAGCACGGCGAGACGCAGTCCGCGCGCGCCGAGTCCGAGGATGCGCAAGAGGAAGAGGAACCCGATCGCAGGCAGCAGGAACGACAGCGCCCGTACGAGCCGCCCGAGGATCTCTCGCGAGATCGGGACGGGCACGGGCGTCAGGAGAGGTGTCGCCAGCCAGAACGCCACCGCGAACGCGAGGGCCGCATAGAGGCCGAGCTCGGCGCGCGCGCGGTTCCAACGCAGGAGAAGCAGCGCGAGGACTCCGAGAGACGCCGCAAGAAGCGCGCAGAAGAGCACGAGAACCTGCGACAGTGTGAAGAGCACGGCTTGGGGCGATTCTACGCCAGACGGGGCGGACGGCGACGCTCGACGTCAGGCGCGCGCGGCGAAATCCGCGATGGTCGTTCGGAGCCCCTCATCGAGGCCGACCTTCGGCTCCCACGCGAGACGCGCTTTCGCGAGCGAGATGTCGGGCCGCCGCTGCCTCGGGTCGTCCACCGGGAGCGGACGGTGGACGATCGGCGCCCCCGTTTCGGTGAGCCGCTGGATCGTCTGGGCGAACTCGAGGACGGTCATCTCCGCGGGGTTTCCGATGTTCATCGGGTCGCGATGATCCGAGACGAGCAGGCGGTGGATGCCGTCGATGAGGTCGGAGACATAGCAGAACGAGCGGGTCTGCGAACCGTCCCCGAAGACCGTGAGCGGTTCCCCGCGGAGCGCCTGGCCGATGAGGGACGGAACGATGCGCCCGTCGTTCGGCCGCATCCGCGGACCGTAGGTGTTGAAGATCCGGACGATGCGCGTGTCCACGCTGTGGAAGTTGCGGTACGCGATCGTCATCGCCTCGGCGAAGCGCTTGGCCTCGTCGTAGCAGCCGCGCGGGCCGACTGGGTTCACGTTGCCCCAGTAGGTCTCCGGCTGCGGGTGAACGAGCGGGTCGCCGTAAACCTCGGACGTCGAGGCGAGGAGGAAGCGGGCGCCCTTGGCGCGCGCGAGGCCGAGCGCCTTGTGTGTCCCGAGCGCGCCGACCTTGAGGGTCTGGATCGGGATCTGGAGATAGTCGATCGGTGAGGCAGGGGACGCGAAGTGTAGGATCGCGTCGACCGGACCGTCGAGGAAGATGTATTCCGTGACGTCGTGGAAGACGAAGCGGAACTTCCGGTTTCCGGCGAGGTGCGCGATGTTGCGCACGTCGCCCGTCACGAGGTTGTCGAGGCCCACGACCTCGTGCCCCTCGGCGAGGAGCCGGTCCGTGAGGTGACTGCCGAGGAAGCCCGCGGCTCCCGTGACGACGACGCGCATCAGGCGCGCCCGAGTCCGACGTAGTTCCAGCCCGCCTTCTTCATCTCCTTCGGCTCGTAGAGGTTCCGGAGGTCGACGAAGTTCTTCGCCTTCATCGTCTTCTCGATCCGGGGGAGGTCGAGCTTGCGGAACTGGTTCCAGTCGGTCGCAAGGACGAGGATGTCGGCGCCCGCGATGCAGGCGTACTGGTCCTCAGCGAGCTTCAGCGTCGGCATCTCCTTGCGGGCGTTCTCCATCGCGGCCGGGTCGTACGCGACGACGTCCGCGCCGCGCGCGAGGAGGTCCTCGGCGAGCTTGAGGCTCGCGCTCTCGCGGATGTCGTCGGTCTCGGGCTTGAAGGCGATGCCGAGGAGCGCGACGCGCTTGCCCTTCACGCTTCCGCAGAGCCCCTCGACCTTCTCGATCATCCGGGCCTTGACGCGGTCGTTCGCCGAGAGCGTGGCTTCCATGAGCTCGAACGTGTAGCCCACCTTGCGGGCGAGGTCCACGACGGCCGAGGAGTCCTTCGGGAAGCAGGACCCGCCGTAGCCTGGCCCGGGGTTCAGGAACTGCGGCGCGATGCGCTTGTCGAGGCCCATCCCGCGCGCGACGTCCTTGACGTCGGCGCCCATCTTGTCGCACATCATCGCGATCTCGTTGATGAACGTGATCTTGAGGGCGAGGAAGCCGTTCGAGGCGTACTTGATGAGCTCGGCCGACTCGACGTCCGTGACGACGAACGGAACCCCGGCGATCGAGAGCGGCGAGTAGACGTCTTTCACGATCGCGATCGCCTCCTCGTCGCGCGAGCCGATCACGACGCGGTCCGGGTGCATGAAGTCCTCGATCGCCGAGCCCTCGCGCAGGAATTCGGGGTTCGAGACGACTGAGAACTTGTGCTTGCCGTTCTTCTTGAGGATCTCCTCGATCTGCGCGCCGGTGCCGGTCGGAACGGTCGACTTCGTCACGACGACCTTGTAGCCGTTCATGTGCTCGCGGATCGACTCGGCCACCTGGAAGATGAACGAGAGATCGGGCGAGCCGTCGTCCTTCGGGGGGGTCCCGACGGCGATGAAGATCACGAGCGAGCGCTCGATGGCCTCGACGACGTCGGTCGAGAAGCGGAGGCGGCCCGCCTTCTCGTTCTTGTGGATGAGCTCCTCGAGGCCCGGCTCGTAGATGGGGGAGACGCCGTTCTTGAGGAGCGCGATCTTGGTCTCGTCCTTGTCGACGCAGGTGACGTCCATGCCGAAATCGGACAGGCACGCGCCCGTGACGAGGCCGACGTAGCCCGTGCCGACCATGCAGATGTTCATTGGGAGGAAGCCTCCAGCGGGGAAATCCCGGGGACCCGGATTCTACGCTCGGCAGCGCGCCGAGACGCGGTTTCAGGGCCTGAGGAGGACCTTCAGGACGCCGGGCCGCGCCGACACACGCAGGGCGCGAACCGCATCGCGGAGAGGGAAAACCGACGAAAGGAGGGAGAGGGCGTCCACCCTTTTCATTCGAAGGAGTTCGAGCGCCGGCTCGAACCGCCCGCAGCGCGACCCGACGACCGTCACCTCGTTGACGACGAGGGGGGCCGCGTCGAATCGGGCCGTGGCGTGGTGGGTCGATTTCCAGACGATCGTCCCGCGCGGCTTCACGAGCCTAAGGGCGCGGGGCATCCCGGCCGGGGAGCCCGTGGCCTCGATGACGAGGTCGAACGAGGCCGCACGCGCGCGCGACGGGCGGCCGAGGAGCGCGACGTCGGCGCCCGCCGTCCGGAGCACGGCCGCGGCGAGGCGCCCGAGCTTGCCGGGCCCGAGGACGGCCGCGTGCGTCGCGGAGGACACCGCGACCTGGTCGAGGATCTCGCAGGCCGCCGCGAGCGGCTCGACGAAGACGGCCTCCTCATCGGCGACGCCGGAGGGCACCTCGCGGAGATTCGCTTGGGGCAGGGTCAGCCACTCCGCGTGTGCGCCCGCGTGCCCCCGGATTCCGAGAACGGTTCTCCGCGGGCAATGGCGGCCGAGCCCCTCGGCGCACCACGAGCACCGGCCGCACGCGAGGTTGATCTCGCCGACGACGCGCCTCCCGAGAAGCGGGGCGGATGCGGGCCCCTCGACGACGCCGACGAACTCGTGGCCCGGGATTCCCGAGAAGCCGTGGTATCCGCGCTTCAGCTCGAGGTCGGTGTTGCAGATCCCCGAGAGGAGGACGCGGACGAGCGCGAAATCTCTTCGCGGCGAGGGCCGACGCACGTCGCGGACGGCGGCCCGGCCGTGATCGAAGACGAGCGCGCGCATGGTGCGGCTCAGGGGACCGGCTTCTTCGTCGCGTCGAACGGGCGGCGGAACATGTCGAAGAGCTCGCGACGCGACACGGGTTTCGGCGGTTCGGTGAGCGGCGCGCGGGGCGCCTCGGCCGGCTGGTACGCGCGGGCCGCCTCGGCGGGGAAGAGGCGGGCGCGGACCGTGTCCCAGACGATCTCGCCGAGGCCGAGCTGCGGGGAGAAGCCGAGCGTCTGCCAGGCCTTCTCCATGTCGGCGATCCGGGGCGCGCGCGGCGCGTCGCCCTGAACCGTGAGCCGGCACTCGCGCGCCGCGCGAACCGCGAGCGCGCGGACCACCTCGGACGGTCTCACGGCGAGGCCGAAGCCGAGGTTCACGATCTCGCCGATCGGGCGCTTGCGCAGCGCGAAGAGGACGCCGCGCACGACGTCCTGCGGGTGCACGAAGTCGCGCGGCGCGTCGTCCGGCAGAAAGACGTCCTCGCCGGCGAGGAGAGCCTCGAGGGAGTCGATCGGGAACCGCGCGGGTCCGGCCCCGGGCCCGGCCGCGGCGAAGACGCGCAGGATGACGAAGGGGAGGCCCGACGCGAGGAGCGCCTCCTCTTCGGCGGCCTTGGCGAGGAGATCGCGGTCCTCGCCCGGCTCGATCGGCTCGTCCTCGCGGACGCGGAGGTCCGCCTCGCCTCGGGGCCCGTAGAGCGCGGCGTCCGAGAGGTGGACGAAGACGCCGATACCGGCCTGGCGGGAGGCCTCGACGAGCGGCCCGAGGCCCGCCGAGTCGAGCGGGAGGCGCATCGCGTTCACGACGGCGGAGGGCCGGTGCTCGGCCAGGAGTCCCTCGAGAAGGCTGGCGTCCGTCCCGTCGCCGCGCGAGATCGTCAGGCGCGGGTGGCGGCGCACCGAAGCGGCCCGCTCTTCCTTCTGCGCCCGGCCCTCTCCCGCGTCGTCGAACGTGTCGAGGAGGACGACGTCCTCGCCGGCGCCGAGGAGCTGGCGCACGATGGCGGCGCCGAGAAACCCCGCGCCTCCGGCGACGAGGACGTGGCTCACGGCGCGGGCGTCGGGACGGGCGCCTTCTGCGCGTCCTCGTGGCGCTTCTGGATTCCGGACTTCTGCCGGTCGCGGACGAGCCAGCGCAGCGTCTTGCTCTCGTTGATCCCGACGAGGATGTCGTTGATCGCGTCGGCGACGGACGGGTCCGCGATGAGGCGGCCGGCGGTGCCGTCGGTCGAGTCCAGCTTCGCGGCGACGTTCGCGAGGTGCGAGGAGAGCTTCTTCAGGTCCTCGGTGAACTCCTTGGCGAACGCCCCGTCCTTGACGAGCTTCGGGAGGAGACCGCTGCCGCCGGAGAGGTCCTTCGAAAAGGACGCGAGCCCGTCCGCAGTCGTCTTCAGGGAGTCGACCATCGCGAAGAACTTCTTCTTGCCCTCCGGGTCCGAGAGGAGCGCGGGGACGAGGCCCTCGCCCGTTGCCGTGCCCTTCTCGACGGTGGCAAGGATCCGGTTCAGGGAGGCCGTCGCGCCCCGGAGCTCCGCGAGGACGTTGTCGGCGGTCTTCTCGTCGTGCAGGAGGCGCCCGACCAGGCCGCGGCCCTGCCGGACGTCACCCACGAGGCCATTCAGCGAGTCGAGCGTCTGGCGGAGAGACCTGGACAGGTCGGCGCCGTTCTTGGTCTCCGACGTGATCTCGCCGAGGAACCCCTCGCCCTTTTCCGTGCGGCCGAGGATGTTCTTGAGCGACTTCGAGATCGCGACGACGTTGTCCACGAGGTCGCCCGAGCCCGCGAGGATCTTGTCGAGCTCGGCGCCGCGGAACGCGATGATCTCGTGGTCGGGCTGGAGGTCGGGTTTGTCGGGCGAGCCGGGCGTCACCTCGAGGTACTTGTCGCCGAGGAGGCCGATCGTCTTGATCTCGGCGCGGCTGTCCGTCTTGACGAGGTGCTGGTACTTGCGCTCGATGTCGAATTGCAACGTCAGGTCCTGGCCCGGCGTGCGGGGGACGTCGATGTCGCGCACGGCGCCGACGACGACGCCCGCGAGGCGCACCTGGTTGCCCGGCAGCAGCCCCTGGGAGTTCGGGAACCGCGCGAAGTACGACGTGCGCCTCACGAAGAACCCCTTCGTCCCGCCGATGAACAGCAGCGCCCCCGCGAGGAGGATGAACGACGCGAAGAGGATGACCCCGACGCGCGTTTTCGTCCGGATGTCGGCTCTCACCATTCGAGACGTTGCTCCGTGCGCATCATGCCAAAGACTCCCCGGCCGAGAGGAATTCCCTGAGTTCGGCCACGTCCGAGGTCCTCGCCTCCTCCGGCGTGCCCGTGAAGGCGAACCGCGCGTTCTTGAGGAACGCGATGCGGTCCGCGACGAAGAGGGCCGAGACGATGTCGTGCGTCACGACGACGGACGTCGTCCCGAGGCGCGTGTTCAGGTCCTTGATGAGGCGGTTGATCGTCATGGAGGTGACGGGGTCGAGGCCCGTCGTCGGCTCGTCGTAGAGGAGGACCTCGGGCTTGAGCGCGACCGTCCGTGCGAGGGAGACGCGCTTCTTCATGCCGCCCGAGAGCGAGGAGGGAAGGAGGCGCTCGACGTCGCGCCCGAGGTCTACGAACCCGAGCACCTCCGCGACGCGCTCGGAAATGCGGTCCTCGGGCCAGCTCGTGTGCTCGCGCAGCGCGAAGGCGATGTTCTCGAAGACCGTCATCGAGTCGAAGAGCGCCCCGCTCTGGAAGAGCATTCCGACCTTCTTGCGAACCGGGACGAGCGCCGCCTCGGGCAGGTGCGAGATCTCCTCGCCGTCCACCCATACCTCGCCCGCGTCCGGCTGCTCGAGGCCGTTCATCTGACGCAGCGAGACGGATTTGCCCGTGCCGGAACCCCCGAGGATCGCGAGAACCTCGCCGCGCTTGACCTCGAGGTCCACGGCGTCGAGGACGCACTTCTGGCCGTAAGCCTTGGACACGCCCTTGAACTCGATGATCGGCGCGCCGGCGGGCATCCCCGTGCGGAGGATGCGCATGACGCCGGTCTCGGAGAGCGGCCTCACTTGAGGCCCAGCGGAAGCAGGAGGAAGAGCTTCGTCAGGAAGAAATCCGACATGAGGACGACGATTGCCGCGATGACGACCGCGACCGTCGTCGCGCGCCCGACGCCGTCGGCGCCGCCCGTCGCGTTCAGGCCGTTGTAGCAGCCGATGATCCCGATCTCGAATCCGAAGAACGGCGTCTTGAAGAGGCCGTGGAGGATGTCGTTCACGTGAACGGACTGCGCGACCGTGGAGAGGTAGAACGAGGCGCCGATCCGAAGGTCGACGACGGCGATGAAGAGGCCCCCGACCATCCCGATGAAGTCCGCGAGGAGGGTCAGGACGGGCAGCATGAGGGTGACGGCGAGGACGCGGGGCAGGACGAGCTTGCGCGCCGGCGAGGCGCCGAGTGCTCGCAGGGCGTCCACCTGCTCCGTCACGGCCATCGTCCCGAGCTCGGCGGTGATCCCGGCGCCCACCCGCGCCGCGACCATGAGCGCCGTGAGCGAGGGGCCGAGCTCGCGCGTGATCGAGAGGACGACGACGCGTCCCACGAAGAGCTTCCCGCCGAACTGGGAGAGCGCGGAGGCCGTCTGGAGCGCGAGGACCATGCCCGTGAAGAGAGCGGTCAGGCTCGTGATCGAGATGGACTGCACGCCGAGCGCGTCCATCTGGCGGAGGATCTCGGACGTCTCCCACTTCTCGCGCGAGGCGCGCACGAGGTCCCGCACGAGCCAGGCGACCCCGCCGAGGTGGAAGGACACGTTCCCGAACCAGCGCTTCAGCCGCGCCATCTTCCAGAGCGGCTCCTTGAGGATGGCGACGTACTGCGTCGTCGAGTCGTATTGGGACGGGGGCACAGGAGGATTCTACGGGTCGGACCGCTGGAGAACGCCCGGTGACCCGTCGCACGCCCGGGCCGTGCCTGGTGTCGCAGCCAGACGGTTCGGGGCGGTCTGGCGCTCCGGGACAGCGTTTCGCCGCTCCCGGACAACGGGAGATCCTTGAAGGTGAGGCGGGCCGGGTCCATCTTGGCGGGGCAAGCGTCGATCTATTCCTTCAGGGCCGATTCGAAAGGAGCAACGTCATGCGTATCTGGACCTCGCTGATCGGGCTCGCGGCGGCGGCCGCGACCGTCATTCCCGCCGCCGCGCAGCCGAACGCAGTCCCTGCGGCCGCTCCCGCCCGCGTCATCGGCGCCAAGCTGGAGGCCCGGCCTCGTGAGTACAAGGGCCCCTGTCCCGTCACGATCAAGTTCATCGGCTCGATCGAGACGTCGGGTCCGTCGGTCGTCAAGTACGTCTTCGACCGCAACGACAGCGCCGTCGACACGAACGACCGCCACTTCACGGCGGCCCCCCCTTTCCACCAGCCCGTCGAGACGACGTGGACGCTTGGCGGCCCCGGTATGCACTATGCCGGGTGGGAGCAGATCCGGATCGTTCTCCCGAACGCGGGTTTCAAGTCGAACCAGGCGGCGTTCGAGATCTGGTGCGATGGCGCCCCGACGGGCGGGGCTGGAAAGCCCCCCGCGGGCGTTCCCGACCTGACGATCACGGGCGTGTCGGTCGGTGCCGTGAGCGGGGTCAGCCGCGCGGTCCAGGTGACCGTGAAGAACGCCGGAACCGGCCCGGCTGTCCACTTCCGAATGGACGCGTTCCAGACCGTGCCGAGGCGCTGGCCGCTGGTTTTCACCGTCTGCGCGCTCACGGTCATTCCTGCCGGGACGGCGCCGTGCCCGAGCGTCTGGGAACCCGCTTCGCTGGCCCCCGGTGCGAGCCGTACGTACTCGGGCTTCGTGACGTTCCCGGCCGGGAGGGTGTCCGGATCGCGTGAAAGGGTGGAGTTCATGGCGGACGGCTGCTTCGCCGCGACGGATCCGGCTCTGCCCGCCTCGTGCCGAGTTCTCGAATCGAACGAAGCGAACAACACCTCGAGTGCGGAGGTCGGCGTTCCCTGAGCGCGACTACACTCGGCGAGTGCCGGGGCGCCTGCGCGACGTCATTGTGACGACCTGGGGGTGGGCGAACATCGCCGTCTCGACGGCGCTGTTCGGCACGC
>JBDTTJ010000054.1:0-14755 GCA_039930645.1 Acidobacteriota bacterium | reverse complement strand
AGCGGGCTCGTGCCGATGTCGCCGTAGACGACGCCCAGCGCGCCGAGGGACAGCACCGCCAGGCGCGAGTGCGGGCCGCTCTGCGATCCGGTCACGCGACGAACATAGCATCGCCGTAGCTGAAGAAGCGGTAGCCGGCCCGGACCGCCTCGCGATACGCGGCGAGCACGCGCTCCCGCCCCGCGAACGCGGAGAGGAGCATCAGGAGCGTGGAGCGCGGGAGGTGGAAGTTCGTCAGGAGCGCGTCGACGACGCGGAACTCCGCGCCCGGCACGAGGAACAGGTCCGTCTCGAACGCGCCGGGCGCGACACGCCCCGCGTGGAGGCGGGCCGAGGCCTCGAGCGTCCGGACGCTCGTCGTGCCGACCGCGACGACGCGCCGGCCCTCGTCTTTCGCGCGGTTCACGGCGGCGGCGGCCTCATCGGGGATCACGGCCTTCTCGAAGTCCATCCGGTGGTCCTCGACGCGGTCCGACTTCACGGGCTTGAACGTCCCGAGCCCCACGTGCAGCGTCACGCGGGCGATCGTGACGCCGCGCGCGGCGGCCTCTTCGAGCATGGACTCCGTGAAATGCAGACCCGCCGTCGGAGCCGCGATCGCGCCGGGCTCGCGCGCGAAGACGGTCTGGTAGTCGAGGCGGTCCTGCGCGTCGGCGAGGCCATCCGGGCGGTGGATGTAGGGCGGCAGGGGAGCCGAACCCAGGACGGGGAGATCGGAAAGGAGAGAAGACGTTTTGCTCCCGTGCTTCGCGAACCGGAGAGTGTAGAGGCCCGCATCTGCGCCAACCGAAGCGGGGAATTTCTTCGAAGGTGAATGGGTCGAAGTCTCGGCCGCGAGGGGCGCTCCGGCGGCGGAGATCGCCTCGGCTTCCCACCCGCCTTCAAAGAAGAATCTTCTCCCCGTCTTCACTCGCCTTCCCGGCTTCGCGAGGCAGCGCCAGAGTTCTCCCTCTTCAACCTTCGAAGAAATCCCCTCTTCTTTTCTCTCTTCTCTTCCGACTCTCTCGACCAGCAAAAATTCCGTTCTCCTCCCTTTCTCGTCCGTCCCGAAGATCCGCGCGGGGATGACCTTCGTGTCGTTGAGGACGAGCACGTCTCCGTCGCGGAGGAGGCCCGGGAGGCCGGCGACCGACCGGTGGGCGAAAGCTCCCGACGCGCGGTCGAGCATCATGAGGCGCGCGGTGCCGCGCGGAACCGGACGCTGGGCGATGGCCTCGGGCGGGAGCTCGAAGTCGAAATCGGCGACATGCATCGCGGGCCGAGCGTACACTTTCGCGTGCGGAATCGAGCGAGCGAGCCCGTTCTTCTTTACGCCGTGCTCGCCGTTCTCGTGGTTCCCGTCTTCCCGCACTTCCTGTCTCCGAACGAGGTCTCGCGGTGGGCATTCGCGGCCTCTCTCGTCGAGCACCGCACCCCCGAAATCTCCGGCGTCCTCCCGCTCCTCGGCCCGGCGTTCGAGGACGTGTCGGAGAAGGACGGCCGCTTCTACTCGAACAAGGCGCCCGGCGCCGCTCTCGTCGCGCTGCCGGGATACCTTGCGGCGCGGCCCTTCGCCGGTCCGCCATCGGCGGGATCCCTGCGGCTCTCGCTGACGCTCATGCGGCTCCTCGCGGCCACGCTGCCCGCGATCCTTCTCGCATTGGTTCTCGCGGGCGCGGCCGTGCGCCTCGGCGCGACGCCGGCCCGGGCCCGCTTCGCCGCGGCGGTCCTCCTCTTGGCGACCCCGCTCTTCGCGTACGGACTGCTCCTCTTCTCCCACGCGCTCGTCGCGGCATGCCTCTTCGGGGCCTGGGCGGCGTTCTTCGTGACGGGCTCCGGCTCGCGCGGGCGCCGCGACGTCCTCGGAGGCGCGCTCCTCGGCCTCGCTGTTCTGTCGGAGTACCCGGCGGCGATCCCGGCGGCGGTCCTCGTCCTGTGCGCGGCGGCGGTGTCGCCGAGGCGCCTCCTCGCGATTGCGGCCGGCGGCGCGCCCCCGGCCCTGATCCTCGCCGCCTACGACGCGGTGTGCTTCGGAAGTCCGTTCGCGCTCTCGTCCGGCTTCGAGCGCGCGACGGCCTTCCGGGGTCTCGCCGCCTCGGGCCTGTTCGGCATCGGTCTGCCGTCGCCCTCCGTGCTCCTCCGGCTCCTCCTCGACCCGTCGAAGGGGCTCCTCGTCTTCGTCCCGCTCCTCGTCCTGTGGCCCTGGGCCTTCCCGGCCGCGCGCGGCCGCGTCTCGCGTCCGGGCGGTCTCGCGCTCGCCCTCGTTCCGCTCTCGCTTCTCGTCCTCTACGCGGGCTACCCGAACTGGCACGGCGGCTTCACGGTCGGGCCGCGCTACCTCGTCGCGGCGCTGCCGTTTCTCGTCTTCCCGCTCGCGTTCCGCGAGGGCGGCGCGCTGGAGGCGGGCCTCGCGGGCGCGTCGGTGCTCGCGTGCGTCGGGACGACGCTGGCGTTTCCTTTCGTGCCTCGCGGCTTCGTTCTCCCCTGGGGGACGTTCGGAGAATATTTCTTTGAAAGGGGGATGGGGGCGCCGAACCTCTTGCACCTCGTCCCGGTCGTGCGTGGGGCAGCGTGGCTGGCGCCCCTTCTTCTCACCCTCGCCGCAGCGACGGCGTTCCTCTCCCTTCATTCGAAGAAACGCGCCCTCGCGTTCTGCTTCGGCGCCGCGGTTGCCGCCGCGGCCGGTCTGGCGCCCGGTCGCCTTTTCCCCCTCGAAGGCTCTCTCGTTCTGCAGCGCGCGTACGTCGCGGACGTCTACTTCGGCCGCCGCGGCGCGCTCGAGGAGGCGATCGTGGCGACCGGAGCGCCGCAGCCGCGCCTCCTCGCGCGCCGCGAGCGCGAGCTCGCGCTCCCGCCCGCTCCCTGGCCGTTCTGAGCGCCGTTGACGCGGAGTGGACGCGTTGGTAGTGTCCGCCCGCCCATGGGAGAGGCCGCGGGGACCTACCGCAAAGTTCGCCTGCTCGACGCCGTCGGGATGGCGCGGGCGATTTCGCGCATGTCGCACGAGGTCGTCGAGGCCGAGGGGGGCACCGAGGGTTTCGTCCTCATCGGGATCCGGACGCGCGGCGTCCCGCTCGCGCAGCGCCTCGCCGCGGAGATCGAGCGCACCGAGGGCGTGAAGATCCCGGTCGGTCTCCTCGACATCACCCTCTACCGCGACGATCTGACGACCGTTGCGTCCTCGCCGGTCCTCAAGAAAACCGAGATTCCGTTCAAGGTCGAAGGGCGGAACGTGATCCTGTGCGACGACGTGCTCTTCACGGGGCGCACGGTGCGGGCCGCCATGGACGCGATCCTGGACTTCGGGCGCCCGCGCAAGATTCTCCTGGCCGTCCTCATGGACCGGGGCCGCCGCGAGCTGCCGATCGAGGCCCAGTACGTCGGCAAGCGGATCGCGACCTCCGCGACCGAGATCGTCTCCGTGACGTTCAGGGAGACGGACGGGGAGGATGACGTGTGGCTCCTCGACCGCGAGGCCGCGAAGCTCGCGGCGAAGGCTTCCCCGAAAGCGGCGCCCGCGAAATCCCAGGCGGCCCGCCGGCGGCCGAGGAAGAAGTAGGAGCCCGGGCGGCGTGACGAAGCGTCCCGATTCTCCCGTCCCCGCCTCTCCCCGTCGCGCCCTTTCGAAGAAGGATCTCCTCGACATCGACGGGATCACCGAGGACGACATACGCCTCGTCCTCGATACCGCCGAGTCCATGCGCGAGATCAACCAGCGCGCGATCAAGAAGGTGCCGACGCTGCGCGGCAAGCTCGTCGCGAACCTCTTCTTCGAGAACTCCACCCGGACGAGGTTCTCCTTCGAGATCGCCGAGCGACGCCTTTCGGCCGACTCGATCGCGCTCTCGGCGGTCGGGACCTCCGTCGCCAAGGGCGAAACGCTCCTCGACACGGGACGAAACCTCATGGCGATGGCTCCCGACGCCATCGTGATCCGGCACTCGCGTTCGGGCGCGCCGCACCTTCTCGCCCGGAACCTCCCGTGCGCCGTCGTGAACGCCGGCGACGGGACGCACGAGCACCCCACGCAGGCGCTTCTCGACGCCTTCACGATCCGCCGCGCGAAGGGCACTCTCGCGGGCCTGCGCGTCGCGATCTGCGGCGACGTCGCGAACAGCCGCGTCGCGCGCTCGAACGTCTCGCTCCTCACGAAGATGGGCGCGGGCGTGACGCTCTGCGGGCCGCGCACGCTGCTTCCGGCCGAGATCGAGCGGACGGGCGCCCGGATCGCATACCGCATCGAGGAGGCGATCGAGGGCGCCGACGTGATGATGATTCTGCGCGTCCAGAAGGAGCGCGGCGGCGGCCTCGGATTCCCCTCGGACCGCGAGTACTACGAGCAGTTCGGCCTGACGCCGGAGCGCCGGAAGCTCGCGAAGAAGGACGCCATCGTGATGCATCCCGGCCCCATGAATCGCGGCGTGGAGATCGACTCGGCCGTCGCGGACGGTCCCGACTCCGTGATCCTCGAGCAGGTCGAGAACGGCGTCGCCGTGCGCATGGCCGTCCTCTACCTCCTGATCGGCGCGAGCGGAGACGACGAATGAGCGGCGAAGCGGTCCTTCTCCGGGGCGGGCGCGTCGTCGACCCCTCGCGCAACCTCGACCAGACGCTCGACGTCCTCCTGAAGGACGGCGTGATCGCGAAGGTGGACGAGAAGATCGCCGCCAAGGGCGCCGAGGTCGTCGAGGCCGCCGGCTTCGTCGTCGCCCCGGGTTTCGTGGACCTGCACACGCATCTCCGCGAGCCCGGCTTCGAATACAAGGAGACGATCGCGAGCGGCACGCGCGCCGCGGCCGCGGGCGGATTCACGACCGTGTGCGCGATGGCGAACACGGACCCCGTCCCGGACGACGCGCCGACCGTGGCGTTCATCGTGCGGCGGGCCCGGGAGACCGGCGTCGTCCGCGTGTTCCCGATCGGCGCCGTCTCGAAGGGCCTCAAGGGAGTCGAGCTCTCCGAGATCGGCTCGATGAAGGCCGAGGGAATCGTCGCGATCTCCGACGACGGAAAGCCGATCGCGAACGGCAACCTCATGCGCCGCGCCCTCGAGTACGCCTCGATGTTCGGCCTGCCCGTCGTCGTCCACGAGGAGGATCCCTCGATCGTGGGCGCCGGCGTCATGAACGAGGGCTGGGCCTCGACGCGCCTCGGCCTCGCGGGCTGGCCCAACGTCGGCGAGAGCGCGATGGTCGCCCGCGACGTCCAGCTCGCGGCGCTCACGGGCGCCCGGCTCCACGTCGCGCACGTCTCGACGCGCGAGAGCCTCGAGGCGATCCGCGCGGCCCGAAGGCTCGGCGTCCCCGTCACGTGCGAGGTCACGCCGCACCACCTCCTTCTCACCGACGAGGACGTCGCGCGCTCGGGCTACGACACGCGCTTCAAGATGAACCCGCCGCTGCGCTCCGAGGCGGACCGGGCGGCCCTCGTGGCCGCGCTCGCCGAGGGGACCATCGACTGCGTCGCGACGGACCACGCGCCCCACCACGAGGACGAGAAGAACGTCGAGTTCGCCGACGCCCCGTTCGGCGTGACCGGCCTCGAGACGGCGCTGCCCGCGCTCGTGGACGGGCTCCTCGCGCCGCGCGCGATCACGCTCCTGCGCCTCGTCGAGGTGCTCTCCACGGCTCCGGCGCGGGCCTTCGCCCTCCCTTACGGGACGCTCGCCGAGGGCGCTCCGGCCGACGTCGTCCTCTTTTCGGCGACGAAGTCGACGCCGGTGACCCCCGACGGCTTCCAGAGCCGGTCGAAGAACTCGCCGTGGATCGCGCGCACGCTCAAGGGGCGCATCGAGAAGACGTGGGTCGGCGGGCGCGAGGTCTACGCGCGCGGCTCCGGGCCGGCACGATGAGCTCGCGCGAGGACTCCGGGGCGTACCTCAAGCCGGTCTCATCGGAGAACCCGGTCGCCGCGGGCAAGCCCAAGCGGATCATCATCGTCGAGCACGAGGCTCTCTTTGCCGAGGTCTGGCGCACGCTCCTCCTCACGCGCTACGGCCCGGCGATCACGGTCGAGATGTACCAGGACCCGCTCAAGGCGCTCGAGGTCATCGGGCCGGACGTCTCGCTCCTCATGGTCGACCTCGAGCTGCCGCTCTTCGGCGGGCGGAAGATGTTCGAGCTCGCGAAGGAACGCGGCGTCGCGCCACGCCGCATGGTCATCCTGTCGACGCGCGACGCGAACGACCTCCACCTGCTCTTCCCGGACGGCTGCTGCCTCGCCGTGATCAACAAGCACGAGCCGAACCAGCAGGACGCGTTCCTGATGATTCTCGACTCGATCGTCAAGCGACACTAGGGCTAGCGGTCGATTTCGATCTCGGGGTCGTTGATGTAGACGTTGTTTCCGACCTTCACCTGGATCGTGTACTCATAGGGTTTGTAAGGCCTGCCCGCCTCGTCCGCGTCTTGCTTCGTGCGAGCTTTCGGCTTGATGTTTCCGGAGCGGATGTACTGGCAGCCTTTGGCGGACCAGCGCTGTCTGTCGGCGTCAAACGGGTCATCTCCGGCGTCCTTCATACTGATTTCGAGATCGCCGTCACCGCAATAAACCCAGAGAGCGCGATGATTCGCCTTCCTGGAGAGGCTCACTCTCGCGGAGTCCGGCGTGGGCATGGAGGTTCCGTTCTGCGGAACCAGCGTGATGGTGACGGACTTGTCGGCATTTGCGGGTGGTGGGGGGCTCGACGACGTGCCGGGCGTACACGTGCATCCAAGCGCCAAGGCGAACGGCAACAAGAGCAGGGCTCCGGTGAGAGAACCTTTCGCGGTGAGACGCATTTCAAGGCCTCCTTTTTTCCGGATCTCGGGTCCGGGAACAGGGATTTTTCGCAGCCCGAAGCGGGCGCCAGGAACTGCTGCAAATGGGACGACGCGCGGAGATTATCTCCCGATCGTGCGATTTGTCTCCAACGTGATCCCGTCAGGCCTCCTCACCGCTTCGGCGGCGGAGGCTGTACGAGATCGGGCACGGCCGCGACGGCCGCGGCGTCGGGCGGCTTCACGGCGAGGACTTCCGACAGGAACGCGATCCGGTCCCTGCGCGCCTCCGCGTTCAGCGCGTGCGGCGCGTCGTAGAGCTTGAACGCCTTCGGCTCGCTCACGTTCGCCGCGTACTGCTTTGCGCGCGGGGGCGTCAGGAAGGCCTCCTGTGTCGCGTACTGCAGGTAGACCCTCGCGGGCGCGGCCTTCGCGACGAACGGGCCCGGGTCGGCCCATGCATGATCGGCCGTGAATGCGTCGAAACGGACCGGCCCGACCTTGTCGCGATACCGACGGTATTCGGCGGACTTCAGGTCGACCTCGTCCGAGAGCGTGCCCGCCATGAGGACGAACGCCTTGAACCGGCGGTCGACGCCCGACAGGATCGCTCCGACCGTTGCGTTGTAGCTGTGGCCGACGAAGGCAAGGCGGCGCGGGTCGACCTCGGGCCGCGCGAGGAGCAGGTCGGCGCCACGGCGCATGTCTACGACCTGCTGGACGAGGTCGTCGAACTGCTTCGCGTTGAGAGGGGTCTTGTCCGGCGCGTAACCGGGTCGCGCCACGGGGCCGTCCGTCAGGAGCGAAACGACGCCGGAGCGGGCGAGGACGACGGCCTCGTCGAGAAACTGACGCCGGCTCTTCATCGGCGAGTTCTCCCAGTACCAGTGCCCCCAGAGAACCGCCGCGAACGGACCCTTCCCCGAGGGAACGACGAGAAACGCGGGGACGCGCCCGCCTTTCGGGCTCGCGTACGTCAGGTCCTGGATCACGACGTCGCCGCGCGTCTCGACGCCGGTCGTGACGGCGTCGATCGGCGCCTTCGGGTCGTAGGCGAAGTGCGACTCGGGAGCCGGCGTTCGGGATGCGGCGGCGGCGAAGAGGAGCGCGGCAAAGACGTGTGTCATGGGTGTCTCCCCGTAATGAGGCGCGCCGAACGGTTCCACGTCAGGTAGCTCCAGGCCCACTGGATGAGGATGAGAACCCGATTGCCGAACTGGACGAGATACATGAGATGGATGAAGAGCCAGGCGAGCCACGCGAGGTAACCCGCGAACCTCACGAAGCCGAGGTCGGCGACGGCGCGCCCGCGCCCGATCGTGGCCATACTTCCTCTGTCGTGGTACTCGAAGTCGCCGGGCCCCGGCCGGCCCGCGAGGCGCGCGAGGATCGACCGTGCGACGTGCCGTCCCTGTTGCATGGCGACCGGAGCGACACCCGGCAGAGGCTTGCCGTCGACTCCGGAAAGGGTCATGAGATCTCCGATCACGAAGACCTCCGGGTGACCTGGCAGCGTGAGGTCGGGCGCCACCCGGACGCGGCCCACGCGGTCGGTCTCGGCGCCGGCGGACCGGGCGAGCGCGGCCCCGAGGGGTGAGGCGGCGACGCCCGCGGCCCAGAGAACGGTGAAGGACTCGATCGTCTCCTGACGTCCGTCGCGGACGACGTCCACCGCGCCGTCTCGCACGTCCGTCACGGTCGTCCGGAGCCGCACGTCCACGCCGAGCGACGCGAGGGCGGCTAGTGCCTTCCCGGAGAGGTCCTCCGGGTAGGTGGCGAGGACGCAGGGGCCGGCCTCGACGAGGAAAATGTGCGCCTCGGCGGGGTCAATCGTCCGGAAGTCATCCCGCAGAGTGCGCCGGGCGATCTCGGCCAGAGCGCCGGCAAGCTCGGCCCCCGTCGGGCCTGCCCCGACGATGACGAACGTGAGAAAGGCCCTCCGGCGGGCAGCATCGGCCGTGATTTCGGCCTGCTCGAAGGCGAGGAGGATGCGCCGCCGCATCTCCGTGGCGTCCTCGATCGTCTTGAGGCCCGGCGCCCACCGTTCCCATTCGGGGTGGCCGAAGTAGGCGTGCGCCGCGCCGGTGGCGACGACGAGGAGGTCGTACGGGACCTCTCCGGCCTCGGTGAGGGCCATCCGGCGGTCGAGGTCGAAGCCTCGCACGTCCGCGAGGAGGACACGGGTGTTCCGCTGGCGCTTGACGACGGATCGCAGCGGCGCCGCGATGTTCGCGGGCGAGAGCGCGCCCGTCGCGACCTGGTAGAGGAGAGGCTGGAAGAGGTGGAAGTTGCGCCGGTCGACGAGCGTCACGTCCGCGTCGGCGCTGCCGAGAGAGCGCGCCGTGTAGAGGCCGCCGAAGCCTCCGCCGACGATCACGATGCGGAGACGCCCGGCGCCCATGAGAACATCATTCTAGGTGCGCCGCCCTCCCGCATGAAGAGCTCCCTCGACGTCGCGATCGCGGCCGCCCGCGAAGCGGGAGAGGTGCTCGTCGGGCACTTCGGCCGGCTCGACCCCGCCTCCATCGAAGAGAAGGCCGCGAACGACGTCGTGTCGATCGCGGACAGGGAGAGCGAGGCCGTCATCCGGCGCGCCGTCCTCGGGGCGTTTCCCTCCGATCGCTTCCTCGGCGAGGAGACTGGCCTCTCGGGGGTGGACGAGACCGCGCCGTCGTGGATCGTGGACCCGCTGGACGGCACCGCGAACTTCGTGCGTGGGTTCCCGCACTGGGCCGTGTCGATCGCGCGGACGCGCGGCGGCCTCCTCGGCGAGATCGAGGCGGGCGTCGTGTGGGACCCGGTGAAAAACGACCTCTTCTCGGCCGAGCTCGGGTCGGGCGCGTTCCGGAACGGACACCGGCTGAAGGTGCCGCCTCGCCCGGACCTCCACAGCGCCGCGCTCGCAACCGGGTTTCCGTTCCGGCAGGCGCACAAGATCGACCGCTACCTCGCGATCTTCCGCGAGCTCTTCCTGAAGGTCCGCTCGATGCGGCGCGCCGGGAGTGCGGCCCTCGACCTCGCCTATGTCGGCGCGGGCATCTTCGACGGCTTCTTCGAGTTCGGCCTCTCGCCGTGGGATTCTGCGGCCGGCGCGCTCGTCGTGACGGAAGCGGGCGGGCGGATGTCGGACTTCGAGGGCGGGGACACATGGCGGATGCGCGGGAACATCCTCGCGGGGACGCCGGGCGTCCACGCCGCCCTCGTCGCGGCGATGCGCGAGATGGGAGTCGAAGAGAAGGACCTATGAGGGTGCGGGGGCTGGTTCTCGCGCTCTGCCTGGCGTCGGCGGCCGGGGCGCGGGCCCAGGAGCCGGACTGGTTCGACGCGTTCCGGGACCGGGCTTTCCTGCAAGGCGACGCGAGTTTCATCGCGCGCGAGAAGACCGCGCCTCCGGAATCGAGCCCCCTTTTTCGGGCGAGGTGGGTCGTCGTGCGGTACCGGGGATTCTCCGAGAAGGAACGGGAGTTCTGGCCCTACCGGAACCTCCTCCTCGTGACGATGCCCTCGGGCTCGCGGTACGTTCTCGAATCGAGCTACGGCTTCCGGGACGAGAAGCACCTCGACGAAGAGCGCCCGTTCGACCGGCTCGCGTCCGAGCGGACTGCGCTCGAAATCTGGATGTCGGGCACGGCCGGCGAGACCGGCGCAGACGCCGGCCCGTGCGAGGGAAGTCGCGTGCGTGTCCGGGCGCCGGGCGGGAGCCTCGATTTCTTCCTGACCGAACTTTCGAGCAGGACGGTCCGCGCGACCCTTGCCGAGATCACGGCCGCGACGTTCGACGAAGGCGAGAGGCGGGACCTCGTGGTCCTGCTCCGCATGTCGATCGAGAGCAACCGTTCTCTTGGTGGGGATGTCATGACCTCGAACGTGCAACTGCGGCAACCGCTGCTCGCCATCTTCGTCGCGTTCCGAGACGAGGCGCCCCCGGTCGAGAAGAGGACGCTCGCCTTTGCGCCCGACCCCGCGCCGCCCGGCGACCTCGCGGCGTGGCGCGGCCTCGCGCATCTGCCGCTGGACCTCCCGCTATTTCCCGCGACCGTGCCGGAGAACCCGATCCGATGAAGACAGGCGGCCCCCTCTTCCTTTCTAAGAAGATCTTCTTTCTTCTCTTCCTCTTCTCCTCCGCCGCGCGCGCCGAAGAACCGCCGAAGGTCACGCTCGAGCGCATCGTCGATGGCCGCGGCAACCGCGTCTGCGACGTCGCGAAGGCCGAGCTGAAGGCGGAGGGCGTCCGTCGCACCGCGTGGGTCGTGCGCGGGCTCCTCCGGAGCGATCTCGTCCTGACGCTCGAGGCGGTGGGCGGGCAGGCGTCCCTCCACGGAATCGCCCTCGGAGGCCGGCCGCCGCTGCGCTTCGCGAGCCCCTCGCCGGGTGGGCGCGTCACGGCGGCGTCGCCCGCGTCGTCGTTCAAGTACTTCGACGTCGACCTCTCGCGCAAGACGGTGCGCTGCAACCTCACCCGGCTCGCGGAGGAGGCCGATCCCGATCTCCTCACGGCCGTCTCGGAGTACGGCCTCCTCAAGCAGGGACTCGAGAACGGATCGAGCTACGCGCCGGAGGAGTCGCCCGTCGTCGCGCTCCTCGCCGCGCGAAAGCAGCCGCCGCATCCCTCGCCGCCGTACCGCAGGCGCGTCCCGTGGACGGAGGGCGGCCCGGACGCGGACGAGCTCGCCGCGGCCGCGCGCGCGGCCGTCTCGCGCTGACCTACCAGGGCAGGCCGCGGACCTCGCACGCCCGGCGGTAGACCGCCTCGTAGCGCTCCGCAGAGCGGTCCCACGAGAAGTCCTGCGCCATCCCGTTCTCGACGATCCGCCGCCAGCGGTCGGGCTGGAAGAAGACGTGCTGTGCGTGGAGGATCTCGGCCGCGAGCGCGTGCGGCGCGGGGGCGTCGAACGCGAAGCCCGTCGCCCGGTCCAGGTTGAAGCCGTCGTACGGGACGACGGAATCCGCGAGGCCGCCGGTCCGCCGGACGATCGGCGGGGTCCCGTACGCGAGCGCGTACATCTGGGAAAGGCCGCACGGCTCGAAGCGCGACGGCATCACGAACGCGTCGGCGCCGGCCGCGATCTTGTGCGAGAGCCTCTCGTCGTACCCGACGAACGCCTTGAAGTGTCCGGGGTGGCGCGCCTCGAGAAGCCGCATGGAACCCTCGTACGCGGGCTCGCCCGAGCCGAGCATCACGATCCTCACGCCGCGCCGCACGAGCTCGGGCGCCGACTCCAGGAGGAGGTCGAAGCCCTTCTGGTCCGTGAGCCGGCCGATGGCGCCGACGAGGAAGCCGGCGTCGGACGGGTCGAATCCCGCGAGACGGCAGAGGTCGGCGCGGCAGGCGGCCTTGCCGGAGAGGTCGTACGGCGAGTAGCGCGCTGCGAGGGCGCCGTCCGTCGCGGGGTTCCAGATTCCGCGATCGATCCCGTTCAGGATCCCGACGACGCTCTCGCCCCGCGCCCTGAGGAGCGCGTCAAGACCGAAGCCGCCCTCCGGCGTCCGGATCTCGTCGGCGTACGTGGGCGACACGGCCGTGACCATGTCGGCCGCGACGATCCCGCCCTTGAGCAGGTTCACGGCGCCGCCGAACTCCACGCCGCCGCCCGACCAGGCGTCGGACGGCAGGCCGAGCGCCGGGAACTCGCTGCGTTCGTAGACCCCCTGGTAGCCGAGGTTGTGGATCGTGAGAACCGAAGCTACGTCGTCGAACCAGCGGTCCCGCCAGTTGCTCCACGCCGCGAGCATCGCGCCGAGAGCGGGATGCCAGTCGTGCACGTGCAGGATCCGGGGCTTGCGGCCGAGGCGCTTCAGGGCCTCGATCGACGCGCGGACGAAGAGCGAAAAGCGCCACAGGCCGTCGTCCTGCCCGCGCTCGTCGGGCGCGTAGATCTGCCGGCGGTGGAACAGCGGGTCGTGCGCGACGAAGTAGATCGGCACGGTCGTCCCGGGCAGCAGGTCCCAGAGGAGGCCGACGCGGTACGGCAGGCCGAGGATCGAGACGTCGAAGGACGGCAGGGCCTCTTCGGGCCACGTGCGCCGCCTGCGGTACCACTCGGCCGCCTCGAGGTGAAACGGGAGGAAGACGTCGACGTCGTTCCCGCCGGACGCGAGGGCCTTCGGGAGGGCGCCCACGACGTCTCCGAGACCGCCCGTCTTCGCGAACGGGACGCACTCGGCGGCGAGGTGCGTGATTCTCAGGCGAAGCCTCAGTTCACGATGGCGGTGGCCGTCAGCGTCCGCGAGGACGTCGCGACGGTGATGACCGCGGTGCCCCGCGCGAGCCCGATGATCGCGCCGTTCGAGACGGAGGCGATCTTGGGCTCCGAGCTCGTCCACGCGAGAGCCGCGTCCTCGATCGCCGTCCCGCTCGCGTCCTTCACGACCGCGTTGATGCGCTGGGTCTCGCCGATCTTGATGATCAGCGTGAGGGGGCTGATCTCGAACGTCGAGATCTCACGGTGCAGCACGCGGACGTCCGACGCGGAGCTCTGGTCGTTCCCGAGGCTCGCGATGATCGTGGTCCGGCCCTCGCCAGCCGACGTCACGACCCCGTTCGCGTCGACGTTCGCGATCTTCGGGTCGGCGGACATCCACTTCGGTTTGAGGTTCGCGGCGTTCCCCTTGGCATCCTTGATCTCCACCAGGAGAGCCATCTTCGTGCCGGGCGGGCCGACGAGCGTCATGCGGTTCGGGGACACGCTCATCGAGGCGACGTCCACGACCTCCACGGAGGTGCTGCCCGTGGCGGTCTGCGCCGTCGCGGTCAGGATCGCGCGGCCCGGAGCGAGCGATCGCACGAGGCCGTTCCCGTCGACGCTGGCAGTCTTGGGCTTGTCGCTCGTCCAGGCGACGGGAACCCCGGGGAGGGGCCTGCCCTTCTTGTCGACGACCTCGAACTTGATCGTCTGGGTGCGGCCGGGTCCGTAGAAGGTGAGCTTCGCCGGGGTGACGCGGATCTCCGCCGGCTTCGCCTTGCAGCCGAGGGCGAGAGCCGCGCCGAGCGCGACGGCGGCGCCTCGCAGCGCCACGACGTGTCTTGCGTTCATTGGGGTGATTCTATCGGATGGACGCCACGCCGGACAGGAGACGGGATCATTGCGGCCATCGCCGCGGCCTGCTCGGCGTTGAGCCGGGAAGCGGGCACGTGGAAGAGGGAGCGCGCGGCCGCCTCGCAGCCCCACGTGCGCTCGCCCCACTCGATGGCCGAGAGGTAGACCTCGAGGATTCGCTTTTTCGGGACGCAGGCGTCGAGGGCGAGCGCGATGGCGGCCTCGCGGGCCTTGCGCCACCAGGTCCGGCTGCCCGACAGCCAGAGGTTTTTCGCGAGCTGCTGCGTGATCGTCGAGGCGCCGTGTACTCGCGGCCGCCGGTCGCGCGCGTGCCGGAGGTTGTACGCGCGCGCCTCCGCGATGGCGGTCCAGTCGATCCCATGGTGGTCCCAGAACCGCGCGTCCTCGGCGGCGACGACGGCTTCGACGAGGGCGGGGGAGACCTGCGAGAGCGGGACGGGCCGCCGGTCGATCGCGTCGCTCTTGCCCGCGTTTCGCAGCCGCTCCTGGCGCGCGCGGATGAACGCGGTCGTCGACGGGTCCCGCCAGCGGAGGAGGATTATTTGGGGGAGAGGGACGAAGATGAAGAAAGAGAAGAAGACAAGACTGCTTAGAAGGTAAAGAGGGAGACCGCGGCCGAGTCTCAGCCGACGATCTCGGTCAGGGCCGCGCGCAGGCGCTGAACGCCGAGCGCGGCCTCGTCCTTCGTCAGCGTGAGCGGCGGACGGAGGCGGATTGCCCGCTCGCCGGAGGTGAGGGCCATGACGTTGTGCTTCTTGAGCCAGCACGAGAGGACGTCGCCGCGCGTCCTGCCGTCCGGCAGGTCGAACGCGATGAAGAGCCCTCGGCCGCGGATGTTCGTCATCTTCCCGGGGAACTCGGCGGCGAGCTCGACGAGCTTGCCGAGCAGGAACTCGCCCGTCGTTTTCGCGTTCTCGACGAGGTTCTCCTCGACCATGATCTCGAGGAACTTGCGGCAGC
>JBDTTJ010000053.1:0-14923 GCA_039930645.1 Acidobacteriota bacterium | reverse complement strand
GGCCGGGCGCCGTTTTCCGGATTTCGCTCCCCGTGGCCGGCTGAGGGTAATCTCCGCTCCGTGAGCGGGAAAGAACCCAAGGCGACGCTTCTCGTCGTCGACGACGAGAAGCACCAGCGCGAGTCTCTGACCGTCATCCTCGAGGACGAGGGCTACCGCGTGGCCGCCGCGGCGGACGGGCGCGAGGCGCTTGCGAAAGCCGCCGAGATCCGGCCCGAGGTCGTCCTCACGGACCTCAAGATGCCGGGCCTCACGGGCATGGACGTCGTCCGGAGCCTGAGCTCCTCCGCGGAGAACCCCCTGCCGCCGAAGGTCATCCTCGTGACGGCGCACGGCTCGGTCGAGCGCGCGCGAGAGGCCCACAAACTCGGCGCGTTCGACTACATGTCGAAGCCCGTCGTGGCCGACGAGCTCCTCTTCCGCGTCGAGCGCGCTCTCGAGGCGTTCCGGCTCGCGGAGAAGACGCTGCGCCTCGAGCGGCGCCTCAAGGGCGACGGCCTCGAGTCGATCGTCGGCGACAGCGCCTCGATGCGCGACGTCTTCCGTCTCGTCGAGAAGATCGCGCCGACCAACTCGACGGTCATGATCCGGGGCGAGTCCGGCACCGGGAAGGAGCTCGTGGCGCGAGCGGTCCACGCGCGCTCCAACCGCTCGCAGAGGCCGTTCTTCGCGCTGAACTGCGCCGCGATCCCGGAGAACCTCCTCGAGAGCGAGCTCTTCGGGCACGAAAAGGGCTCCTTCACGGGCGCGGACGCCCGCAAGATCGGCCTCTTCGAGGCGGCCAGCGGCTCGACGCTGTTCCTCGACGAGATCGGCGACCTCACGCTCCCCCTGCAGGGCAAGATCCTGCGCGCCCTCCAGGAAAAGGAAGTCAAGCGCGTGGGCGGGAACGAGACGATCCCCGTCGACGTGCGCGTCGTGGCGGCCACGAACCGCGACCTCTCCGCGATGATGAAGTCCGGCCAGTTCCGCGAGGACCTTTTCTACCGCCTGAACGTGATCCCGGTCGAGCTGCCCCCGCTGCGCGACCGCGCCTCGGACGTGCGCGCCCTCGTGAGCCGCTTTCTCGACAAGGCGAACGCTTCGCACGGGACGGCCGTCGCGTCCGTGTCGCCCGAGGCGATGGAGCTCCTCGTGCGGCACGGCTGGCCCGGCAACGTGCGTCAGCTCGAGAGCGTGGTCGAGCGCGCCGTCCTCCTGTGTGAGGGGAACGTCGTCGTGCCGTCCGACCTGCCGTCCGAAGTCCGCCTCAACACGGCGCCCGCCGCGCGGCCCTACGGATTCGACATCCCGGCCGAGGGGATCGACATCGAGGAGTTCGAGCGCCAGCTCATCGTCCAGGCGATGGAAAAATCGGGCTGGGTCATCGCGAAGGCCGCGCGCCTCCTCGGCCTCACGTACCGGACGCTGCAATACCGGCTCGAGAAGTTCGGCCTCAAGAAGCCCGGCTGAGACCTGATTCGGGGGCCTCACCGCCCGGAATCGTGCAGTCCCGCACGTCCGTGTGGCTCCCGAAATGCCATTCGGACGCCCAAACCGCCGTAAACGCCGCCGATGAGGCTTCTGGCGCGCGGCACGTGTCCTGCAACGATTCGAGACGTGGCGAGCCTCGTCCTCTTTCTGCTGCTCCTCTCCGGACCAGCAGCCCCCCCCGCTCCCGCGGCTTCCGGCCCGACGATGTCGGCCGCTCCCGCAGGCGAATCGCACACGATCGTGGGCGAGATCGTGTGGGTCGACCTTCCGGCCCGCCTCGTCCTGATCCGCGAGTCGGTCAAGACCACGAGGGTGAAAGGCCAGCCGCCCGCGCGGCAGACCATCGCGATCAGCGTCGCGCCGGACGTCGCCGTCACGCGCGGCGCGAAGGCCGTGCCGCTCGAAGACCTCAAGCCGAAGGACCACGTGACCGCGCGATACCGTTCGACGGCTGCGGGCGCGCAGGCGCTCTCGTTCCGCGTGGCGGACGCCGCGCCGCACCCGCTCGCCTCCGCGCCTGCCTCGGGCGACGGCGCGCCGCACGCCGGCGGCAACTGAGCCCGGCTTAGACTCGGGCATGGTTTCGCCAGCAGCGTTCGCTCCCGGAGCCCCCGCTCCGTCCGTCGCCTTCGCGCGCCCCGGCGGCCGGCCGGTGACGACGGAGGGCCTCCTCGCGGAGGCAAACGGCCTTCCGCTCCTCCTCGCGTTCTTCAAGACCTCCTGCCCGACGTGCCGGCTGGCCTGGCCGTACGTGCAGCGCCTGCATGAGGCCTACGGCGGAACGGGCGTGCGCGTCGTCGGCGTCTCGCAGAACGCGGAAAACGAGAGCAAAATTTTCTTCGAGGAGTTCGGGAAGGCTACGTTCGACTTGTTCCTGGACCCCGAGCCGCTCTTTGCGGCCTCGAACGCGTTCCAGGTGGAATCGGTCCCCCATCTCGCGCTCGTGTCGCCCGCGGGCGTTCTCGATGAGATCTTCTCCGGCTGGTCGAAAGCGAAGATGGAGGCCCTCGGATCGCGCCTCGCCGGCGCGCGGAACCTCGCGAGAGTTCCCATCGTGCCGCCGGGCGACCTCGTACGCGACTTCCAGTCGGGTTGACTGGGCCGCAACCAGCACTGACCCGTGAGGTCAGTCCGAAACCCGAAAGCGCCGCGATTCAGTCGAGCCGGAACGGCGGAACGTCCGGCGAAAGCGGCAAGGCCTCGAGCTGCTCCTTCGTGGGCGTGAACTGCTTCAGGAAGTCGCAATAGACGTCCCAGGGCAGCGAGCCGGGGTCCGTCTTTCGCATGGCCTCCATCTCCTCGGCCGTCGGGCGGGGGAGGGAATCGAGGTCCAAGGGCTCAGCCGAGTTCGCGGAGCCGCTGGAGAAGGTCCAGGAGATCGGACTTGGCGAACGCCTCACGAATCTGATTATCGTCCAGACCGGGAATTCTAAGAAGATGCTGGAGGTCGGCAGCGTCACGGAACACCCGCGTCGGCTGGTTCTGGATTCCCCTGACCTTCATCGAAATGAGGTGCTCCGGCGCCGGAACGAGTATCGCGGGCCCATCGGGCACGGTGA
Organism: Acidobacteriota bacterium; assembly: GCA_039930645.1. Classification (GTDB taxonomy): domain Bacteria; phylum Acidobacteriota; class Thermoanaerobaculia; order UBA5066; family UBA5066; genus Fen-183. The sequence goes on along the minus strand of JBDTTJ010000053.1, from coordinate 11,891 downwards.
GAACGCGGGTTCCCCGAAAGACGATGTCCGCCGTCGCGTCGTTCAACCAAAGGAAATCGAGCCGACCGAGGTCGCGGTCGTCGTGAAGCAGGTTCGAGAACGCGGGGACGTCGTTCAGCAGCCGAAACCCTTCGCCCTCCACCTTTCGAAGAATCTCTCCGCGGTGCCGATCCTCCGAGGCGACGTCGAAATCGAAAGTCGTCCGCGCGTGCCCGTAAGCGTTCATCGCGACGCCGCCGATCACCGCCCAGCGGGCGCCCGCGGCCCCACAGGCCGAACTCACGACACCGAGGAGCCGCCTCAAATCCATCGAGCCGATTATCCCGTAAGCTTGCGGCAAGGGAGTCTCATGACCGATCGCCCGGCCACCCTCGGAGAGCTCGTCGCCGCGGGTTACACGCCCAAGACCGTCAAGGACGAGATCCGCGACAACCTCATCGCGAAGCTGAAGGCGGGCGAGAACGTCTTCCCCGGCATCCTCGGCTACGAGAAGACGGTCGTCCCGGCCCTCCAGAACGCGATCCTCGCGCGGCACGACATCATCCTCCTCGGCCTGCGCGGCCAGGCCAAGACGCGCATCCTGCGCGCCCTCGTCAACCTCCTCGACGAGGCGATCCCCGTCATCGCCGGCTCCGAGCTGAACGAGTCGCCGTTCGCGCCGTTCACGGCGTACGGCCGGCGCATGGCGGCCTCCGCCGGGGACGACCTGCCCGTCGCGTGGCTCTCGCGCGACGCGCGCTACCGCGAGAAGCTCGCGACGCCGGACGTCACGATCGCCGACCTCATCGGCGACGTCGATCCCGTGAAGGCCGCCACGCTCAAGAAGACGTTCGCGGACGAGGACGTGATCCACTACGGCATCGTGCCCCGCACGAACCGCGGGATTTTTGCGATCAACGAGCTGCCCGACCTGCAGCCGCGCATCCAGGTCGGCCTCCTGAACATCCTCGAGGAGCGCGACCTCCAGATCCGCGGCTTCCCGCTGCGCATCCCGCTCGACATCCTGATGGTCTTCTCGGCGAACCCGGAGGACTACACGAACCGCGGCAACATCATCACGCCCCTGAAGGACCGCATCGCGTCGCAGATCCTCACGCACTATCCCGTCGACGCGAAGACGGCCTCCCTCATCACCGACCAGGAGGCGTGGACGGATCGCGAGACGGCCGGGCTCACGGTGCTCCTCGGCGACGAGGTGAAGCTCCTCGTCGAGGAGATCGCCTTCGTGGCGCGCCGAAGCGAGCTCGTGGACCAGTCCTCGGGCGTCTCGGCGCGCCTCCCGATCGCGGCGCGCGAGCTCCTCGTGTCGAACCTCGAAAGGCGGGCGCTCAAGACGGGCGAAACCGTCGTCGCGCCGCGCCTCGTGGATCTCTTCGCGGCGCTGCCCGCGATCACGGGCAAGGTCGAGATGGTCTTCGAGGGCGAGCAGCAGGGCGCCGAGATCGTCGCGAAGAAGCTCATCGGCGACGCCGTGAAGAACCTCTTCGAGGCCCAGTTCCCGCCCGTCGAGGGGCCGCGAGGGCGCACCGAGCGCCCGCGCCGCCCGCGCGGCGACGTCGACGAGGACGAGGGCGGCGGCCCGACGACGCTCGAGAAGGCCGAGGCGCGGCGCGGGGCGGCTCCGGCGCCGCCGGCGGGACCGTACGACGCGATCGCGGCGTGGTTCGGGGACGCGAAGAAGATCGTCCTCTCGGACCAGACGCCGTTCTCCGAGCACCTCAAGACGCTCGAGTCCGTGACGGGGCTCTCGGACTTCGTGCTCAAGCACGCCAAGCCGCGCGACCATTACGAGCGCGCGTTCCTCATGGAGCTCGTCCTCGAAGGCCTCGTCCAGAACCTCCGGATCGCGCGAGAGGACCTCGACTCGACGCTGACGTACGCCGAGCTCGCGAAGTTCAACCTGATGCGCAGCCGGGGCTGACGCGACGCTCTACCCCTTCACGGGCCCGAGGTACTTGTCCAGCCAGTCGAGGCTCTCGCGGATGAAGTCCTTTCGCGGCGGTGCGTGGCCCGACTCGTAGATGACGTGCTTCTTGTCCTTGTCCGGCGTGCCGAGAAGGCGGAAGAGCGGGAGCTGCGACGACTCGACCGGGAAGAAGTGGTCGTACCGGCCGTTCAGCATGAGGACCGGGATTCTCACGCGCGTCACGAAGTTGATCGCATCGGCCTCCGGCAGGGACCTCTGGAAGATGAGCCCGCCCACCCCCAGGATCGCGGTCCTGAAGCGGCCCTCGACCCCGAGGAGGTTTGGCGCGACGGCGCTCCCCCAGCTGAAACCGAGGTACGCCAGCTTTTCCCGATCGACGTCCTTGCGCGTCTCGAGGTAGTCCAGCGACCGCCCGAGATCCTTCGACCACGCGATCATGTGGTCGCGCCAGAAGGCGGTCGGCTCGGGGATGTCCGTCTTCAGGTCGTCGCGCCTCTCGAAGGTGCTTTTGTAAATCGGGAACATCAGAGCCCGGCCGCTCTTCGCGATGAAGTCGGCGTAGGGCGAAAGACTGAACGTGTCGGCGCTGATGGCGTTCGAGCCGGGAAAGTAGACGACCGTCTGGTAAGGCGGCGACACGTTTTTCGGGAGATACAGGTGGGCGATGACGCGCTCGCCGCCGTACGCGGCGTTGAAGCTGACCTTCTCCCGCGTCCAGTCCTCGGTGACCTCCGTCTCCTCGATCCGCGCGTTCAGGTCGCCCTTGTCGTAGGCGTAGAGGCCCTTGAAGGCGCGAAACACCTCCTCCGGCACTGGCTTTTCCTTCGAGAAGTCGCGGGTGAGGGGCTCGACGCGAGCGAGCGCGGCAGCGGGCGGCGGCGCGTCGAACTTCGCGCAGCGAAACCCGTAGTTCGGCCGGCGGTCCCAGGGCGATTGCGCGTCCTGATCGATGAACATGTACGTCGGCTCTCCGAAGCCTCCACCGAGGATGAACCTCAGGCCCTTCGACGTCTCGTTCCAGCACCATTCCTTGACGTTCCCCGCCATGTCCGTGGTCCCGAAACCGCTGGTAGCGCCGGAGCCGCCCACCGGCATCGTCCCGTCTCCGCGGAAATTGCTCCCGGGCACGATGAGCATGCTCGCGCGCGTCTGCGCCGTGCGGTTCCAGTGGTAGATGGTGGGCAGCGTCTTTCCGATGAACTCCGCGTAAGCGGCCGCCTCGAACCAGCTCACACCCGAGACCGGATGCTCTGCCCGGCCTTTCGGGAAGGTCCCGAGCTCCCAGGTCGCGGGGCCGGAGCGTCCGGTCGCGTCGCGAAGCGTCGCGATCGCCTGCTCCCACGGGATCGTCTTCCCGTCGCGCACGAATGGCTGCTTCCAGAATTCGCGCTTGCCGTAGCCGCCTCCGTCGACGAACTTCCTGAACTCTTCGTTCGTGACCTCGTGCCGGTCGATCAGGTAGTCGACCAGGTCGACCTGGGGCAGCTGGTCGAGGCCCGGGATCGCAAGATCGACCTTTCCCCCGGGCACGCGGACCATCTCCGCGGGCGCGCTCCGTTCCTCACCCAGCCTGAAGCGCACCTCGCCGCCCCTGAAGATCCACGTCGGCGCGATCTGGTACCCGGGCCGATGGCCCGCTTTCTCAGCTCGCCAGACGTAGAAATTCTTCGGCACGCGGATCCGGGTCAGCGGCGTCTTCCCGAGGCTCTCCCAGACGCCCGCGTCGCCTCGGTAGGGCCGGAACGAGACGTCGGCTCCGGTCGGAACGCTTTCGACCGTGAACTCGATCGTTGCCTGCGTCCACAGCTTCTCGAGGGCAGGCTCCCCCGGCAGCACGGCGAGGGCCTCGCGGCACAGTTTCGCCGCCTTCATGTAGCTGTCCTCGGCCAGGAGTCGCGCGATTTCCGGCACGGCCTCGCGCGCCCGCCGCGTACGTGACATGCGTTGCCACGCCCAGGCGCCCAGCGCGACGACGACGACGGCGGCGGCGGCAAGAAGGATTCTGGAATTCCGCGAAAGCCCGCTGGCCCGCGCCGGGGCCATCGCCGCCTGCTGGGCCCGCAGCGCTTCGAGAACGTCGTCCGCGCTCGTGAACCGGCGGGCCGGGTCTTTTTCGAGGAGCTTCTTGACGATCCGCTTCAGCCCTTCCGGGCCGGCCTGCTCGCCGAAGTCTTTGGGCTCCGCGTGCAGGATCGAGTCCGCGACGGCGACCGTCGTGCTCCCCTGGAATGGCAGGCGCCCCGTGAGCATCTCGTAGAGGACGACGCCGAACGAGAAGAGATCGCTGCGCACGTCGACGGCCTTGCCGAGGAGCTGCTCGGGCGACATATAGGAGAGCGTCCCGAGCGTGGTGCCCTCGCGTGTCAGCTCGGGCCCGGCAGCGCCGGACGCGGGCCCGCCCTCGAGTCGCTTGGCGAGGCCGAAGTCGAGGACCTTCACCTGCCCGCGAGACGTCAGCATGATGTTTCCGCTCTTGACGTCGCGATGAAGAATGCCGGCCCGGTGCGCCTCGGCGAGCGCGTCCGCGATCTGAATCGCGATCGAGAGCGCCTCTGCGGCGGAGAACGGCCCTTTGGCGAGCGCGGCATGAAGCGTTCTGCCGTCGACGAGCTCCATGACGAGGACGTGGCGGGTGGCCGAGGCAGCCGAGGAAGAGGAGAGGGAACCGGGGATTTCTTCGAATGAGTAAATCGCGGCGATCCCGGGATGGTTGAGCGCTGCGAGGAGCCGCGCTTCCCGCTCGAAGCGCGCTCTACTTTCTTCACCTTTCAAGAAGTCTTCCGGCAAGACCTTGATGGCGACATCTCTCGTCAACCTCAGGTCTTTGGCCCGGTAGACCTCCCCCATCCCGCCGGCTCCGATCCGCTCGAGCACCTCGAAGTGGCCGAGCGTCGTCCCGCTGATCGAAGGCGCAGGGGGACGAGGGGCGCTCCCGGGCGGCGCCGCGGCCGTCAGGTCCCGGGAGAGATCGGAGATCCCGCCCGCGGTGTCGCCAAGGCTTCCCGGCTTCGCCGAGTCCTCGTCCCCGAATGCCATCAGGCGCGACCTCGATTCTCCTGGCTGTTCTCGACCGGATTCTACGTCGCGGGCGTGAGATCCGCGTTGATGCGCGGCGGCGTAACCGCCCGAGCGCCGGATACGCATGCCCGGCCGGGAGGGCCGCCGGGGCCGGGTACGATAGACTCAAGCCCAGCGTCGAATGCCGGGCCAAGCGCGGGAACGCTGCTCAAAAAAGCGGGACCAAAAACCGGACACAATTCAAATCGGAGTTGGGCAGATGAAGATGAAGGTTCTCGCCAGCGCTGGAGTCGCTCTCTTTCTGTTCGTTCCCTGCCGAGTCCTCGCCCAGAACGTCTCCCTGGGGTCCGCCGCCAACTTCGCGGTCCTCGGCGGCTCGACCGTGACCAACACCGGACCGACCATCGTCACCGGAGATGTCGGCCTGTCGCCCGGCTCCTCGATCGTGGGCTTTCCCCCGGGGTCGGTTTTCGGAACGATTCACCAGACCGACGGGGTCGCGCTCCAGGCGCAGGCCGATCTCACCGCCGCCTACAACGACGCGGCAGGGAGGCCTTGCGGGACCGTTTTGACCGGCCAGGACCTGGGATCCGTCGGCACGCTCGGGCCGGGCGTCTACTGCTTTGCGACCTCCGCCCAGCTCACGGGAACCCTCCCTCTGAATGGCGCGGGCGTCTACATTTTCAAGATCGGGACCACGCTCACGACCGCGAGCAACTCTTCCGTCACGCTGGCCGGCGGAGCGACGGCCTGCGGCGTCTGGTGGCAGGTCGGCAGCGCGGCGACCGTCGGGACCACGACCTCGCTGGCAGGCAACGTGCTCGCGCTCACGAGCATCACGCTGAACACGGGCGCGAACGTGAACGGGAGAGTCCTCGCGCGGAATGCCGCCGTGACGCTGGACAGCAACAACGTCGCGGCCTGCAGCGGCGGACCATCCCCTCCCGTTCCGCCGCCCTCTTCGCTGGTTGGCGTCCCCGCGCTCGGATCGGCAGCCCGTGCGTTTCTCGCGATCGCGCTGGCCGGCGTCGCATTCCTGGCTCTGAGAAGGAGTCTTTAGAAAACGTTCCGTTCCTCGGCGGTAGACTTCGCCCCATGCCGATGAACAGACGCGACCTCCTCGGTGCGGCCGCCGCAACCGCCGCGACCGCCGCCGTGTCGTCCCTTCCCCGCTTCGCCCTTGGCGCCCAGGCCGCCGACGACCGCGCGCGTGTTTACGCCGAGATCGAGAAGCGCCACGGCGAAGCCGTCGCGCGCCTGCAGGACTGGGTGCGCAATCCGACGATCGCCGCCGAGGGCCGCGGAATCGAGACCGGCTGCGCGCAGATGATGTCCCTCGCGAGGGACGCGGGCTTCCAGACCGCGGTGAAGATGCCGACGTCCGGCGTTCCGGGCGTCTTCGCGACGCTCGACGCGGGGGCTGCCCGGACCGTCGGCCTCTACTTCATGTATGACGTGAAGCAGGCCGACCCCGCCGAGTGGAAGGTCGCGCCGCCGTTCGAGGCGCGGATCGTCGACAAGCCGGGCTTCGGCAAGGTCCTCGTCGGACGCGGCTCCGTGAACCAGAAGGGCCCCGAGTCCGCGTTCCTCGCCGCGCTCCACGCGTTCAAGGGCGCGGGCGTGAAGCTCCCCGTGAACCTCGTCCTCGTCGCCGAGGGCGAGGAGGAGATCGGGTCGCCGCACATCCCGGAGATCGTGCGTAAGCCCGAGGTCCTCGCGGCGCTCAAGAACACGATGGGCGTCTTCATGCCCGGCGCGGGCCAGGACGCCGACGGCTCGGTGCAGGTCTCGCTCGGCGCCAAGGGCGTCGTCGAGCTGGAGCTCGTCTCGAGCGGCGCCAAGTGGGGCCGCGGCCCGTCGAAGGACGTGCACTCCGCGAACCGCGCGCGCCTCGACAGCCCTGCGTTCCACCTCGTGCAGGCGCTCGCGACCCTCGTGAACGCCGACGGCGATCCGGCCATCGACGGCCTCGCCGCCGCCGCCAGGCCGCCGAACGCCGCCCAGGCCGCGATGATCGACGCGGCCGCGAAGCGCCTCGACGAGGCGACCGCGAAGAAGATGCTCGGCGCGACGCACTGGGCGCACGACGACGCGTGGCGCGCGTCGCTCGAGCGGCTCGCCTTCTCGCCCACCGTGAACATCCAGGGCCTCGTCGGCGGCTACATGGGCCCCGGCGGCAAGACGATGCTTCCGAACAAGGCCGTCGCCAAGCTCGACCTGCGCCTCGTGCCCGACATGACGTTCGACGGCGCGATCGCGGCCCTGAAGGCCCACCTCGTGAAGAGAGGCTTCGGCGACATCGAGGTGAACGTCTCGGGCGGCTACAGCCCGACGGAGACGTCCGCCGACACGCCGCTCATCCGCGCGCAGATGTCCGTCTACAAGCGTGAGGGTCTCGACCCGATGCTCTGGGTCCGAAATGCCGGCTCGTATCCGGGCTACGTCTTCACGGACGCGCCGCTCAAGCTCGCCTCCGGCCACCACGGCCTCGGGCACGGCAGCGGCGCGCACGCGCCCGACGAGTACTTCGTGATCGAGTCGACGAACCCGAAGGTCGCGGGCTTCGACGGCGCGGCGCGCTCGTTCGTCGACTACCTCTACGAGCTGGCCGCGATTCGCTGAGGCGAGTCGGGCCGCGGGTCGAGGGCGAGCGCGAGGAGCGCGAAGAGCGGCAGCCCCATCTGGATGAGGAACCGGTCCCACGTCGTCAGGGCGAGCTCTCCTGCGGGCCATACGGACAGCGCGTACGCCGCCGCGTAGAACGCGAGCGCACCCGCGAGCGCGACGGCGAGAGGGACCGCGGCGAGCCGGCCGAGCCGCCGCGCACCGAGGACGAGCCCGAGCGGCACGAGGAGCCACGTGAATCCCCACTCCTTGCGGTCCGCCATCGCGTGCAGACAGGCGCGGGCCGCCTCCGGCAGGCGCGACGCCCCGCCTTTCGCGAGCGCGGCGAAGCCGAACGCCGCAACCTGTCCCTCGTCGTAGCGCTGCGGGATCCCGGACCGCCACGACGCCAGGAGCAACGCCGCCGCGGCGACGGCGCCCGCCGCGACGAGGAGCGGGACGCGGCTCGCGGCGAGCCGCCGTCCCGCGACCGCCCACGCGAGCGCGGCGGCGAGCGCCACGGCCGCGAGCGGCATTCCTTCGCTCTTCGTGAGCACGGCGGCGCCGAGCAGCAGGCCGGAGGCCAGGCCCTCGGCGAGGCCCGCTCCTTCGGACGTGAGGAGAAGCAGGCCGCCGCCCCAGAAGCAGGCCAGCGGAAGGTCGCTGTACGTGCCCGCCGCCCCGCCGTGGAGCGAGAACGCGAGGTACGGCGCGCACGCCGCGGCAAGAGCGGCGGCGGCCGCTGCGAGGCGGCCGGCGCGCGCCGAGGCCGCGTCGTAGAGGACGAGAAGAAACGCCGGCCAGAAGAGCGCGTAGAGCGGCCGCACGAACCGGTCGTCCCAGGGCGCGTCGACGATCTCCTGCGCGGCAACCTGCAGCACGGGCATCAGGACCGGGTAGCGTGGATGGATGACCCACGCCGATGCGTCGCGCAGCGCCGGCGCGTCGACCGTGCGCGCCCCGCGGACGAAGCGCGCCTGTGCGACCCACGTCATCTTGCCGTCCCAGTCGGACACGGGGATGGCGAGGCCGTTCGCGACGAGGCTGGCGGTCATGAAGAACCCGAACGCGAGGAGAAGAGAAAAGAGAATTCCTTCGAATGGTTTGAGGGGGACCCGGGCGGACCGCTCCGGCACCGTCGAACGCAGGCGCCGTGCGAGCGCCGCCGCCACGGGCAGGAGAAGGATCGGAAGCAGCACGCCTCGGCGGAGCGGGAGATGCAGAACGTGCGACGCGGCGTACGCTCCTCCGCCCAGCCACGCGCACCCGAGGAGCCACGCCCAGCCGAGCCTTCTCAGGAGGGCGCGCTCCCGCAGACCCGGGACGAGATCCGCGAGTGCGAGACCTGCGGCCGCGAGGATCGCTGCGGCGGCGAGGCTGGCCGCGACGGGTGCGCCGCTCACTTCGTCACCGTGAACGCCCACGGCCCGACGCGGCGATGCCGCCCGCCCTCGGCCACGAGCGCGGCGGCCACGCAGTGCGTGCCCGGCGCAAGGACACCCGCCTCGAACGCCGTGCGCCAGCCCGCGCGGCTGCAGTCGCCCATGTCCGGCACGGCGGCCTGCACGTCCGGGCGCGGGAAGCGCTCGATGCGCGCGGCGTCCACTTCGACGCCGTCCAGCCAGATGCGGATCGCGGCGCAGGGGCCCTTGCCTCTCTCCTGACACCACCCGCTCACGACGACGCGGCCCGCGACCGTCACGTCCTCGGCAGGCGCGTCGATCCAGCCCGGGATCTCCTCTTCAGGCCCGGTGAGACCGGACCACAGCGACGCGAGGAGAGTGCGGGTCTCCGCGAGCCGGAGGCTCCCGTCCTTCTCGATGACGACCGTGACGTGCGGAACGTTCTTCGGCGGCCGCTCGAAGAACCACCCACGGCACTTCTCCGGCCGCAGGGCCAACGGAATGCGCGGCGCGAGGTCGCAGCGCACCCAGTTCTGGTCGGGAAGCCCGATGCCGCCATTCGCGATCGCGTACGACCCGCCCTCGGGAACGAGCGCGCGGATCTCGTTGAGCGCGTTCGCGTACCCGTCCCCGCGCAGCTCGCGTCGCGCGGCGTCCTCCCCGCGCGCGAGGCCCTTCGGGCTCTCCGCAAGCCAGTCCCATGCCGACCGCACCTGCGCCGGCACGGACGCGAGCGCGAGGATGGCGACGACGGCCGCGGGCCCGGCGGCGAGAACGCGCGGCGTCACTTCAATCCGCCGGTCACCACGATCTCGATCTCGCGCGGCAGGTAGGTGCGGCGCCGGTCGCCCGCCTGGAACGTGACCGTCAGGACGTGCCGGCCCGGCGCGACCTTCGGCGCGAGCACGGCCTCCCAGCCGGCTTCCCGCGCGTCGCCGATCGCCGGGATGGCCGCCGCGACGTCCGGCCTTGGAAACCGCGTGACCGTCGCGTCTACGACAAGGAGCCCGTCCAGCCGGAACTCCATGGGGTCCACTCGCCCGCCGCCCGTCTCCTGACACCAGCCGCGCGCGGTGAACGGCAGCGCGACGCGCGCGCCCTCCGCCGGTTCGTCTAGCCCGGCCGGGATCGCGTCGTCGACCCGCCAGGCGGGGCGATGCGTTTCGTGCGCACGGATCCGGAAGGCGTCGAGCGTCGCCTGACCCTTCAGGGCGGAGACCGTGAAGAGCTTCTCCGAGGGGTCCGGAGCCACGCCGAACGTGACGGCGAGCTCGCCTCCCGGCTCGACCGAGCCCGGGCGCGCCTCGCCCAGGGTTTTGAGCTCGAGTTCGACCCGTTCCTCGGCCGCTCTCACCGTGAACGTCACATCCGCCGGGCTCGCGGCATAGACCGAGAACGTCGTCCCCTCCGGAAGCTCGACCCGGCCGTCCCGCTGCGTGGCGGGCCACGGCGTGATGGGGACGAAGACACCGGCTCCCGCGCGGCCCTCGAAGATCTCCGTGCGCAGGTACCGGCCGCGCGAGATGTGCACGAGGCGCGGGCTCTCGAACGTGAAGACGCGCTGCGGCACGACGCCGAACGGCCGGCCGTCGGCGCCGACGAACACGCCCCCGCGGTGCAGCGCCGTGGGGACGGTTTCGCTCACGACGTGGGCGGCGTATCGGAAGTACTCGTCCGCGTGCGCGCGCAGCGGCTCGGTCACGTAGACGTCGCCGGGCGCGACGCCCGCGGCGCGGACGGCCTCCATCGCGGCGACGGAGGGGCTCGGCTTCGACGCGACCTCTGCGATCGCGGGCGCCCCGAGCGCCGCGAAGGCGGCGAGGACGAGCACGGCCGCCGCGGGCGAAACGATCCGGCCGAAGCGCGACGCCGCGAATCTTTCCAGCGCGAACGCCGCGAGCGCGCACGGCGCCGCCCAGAACGCGAGGACGTAGCGCGGCGCCGAATCCGTCGAGAGGACGCCGAGCGTGAGCGCCGTGACGGGCACGAAGACGAGAAGGAGCGCGCCGGCCCGGCGCCGCTCGAGAATCGCTCCCGCGATCCCGAGCGCCAGAAATCCCGCGGCGAGCTTGCCGTGCCCGACGGGGTCCAGCCACCAGCGTTTCCAGAACAGGAGACTCAGGATGTCGCGGGCCTTCGGGCTGTCGTTCGTCGTGACGTACTTCATTATTTCGTCGAGGCGTGCCTTCCAGACGAAGAAACCGCCCGAGCTCCGAAAGACGGGAAGCCAGATCACGGTCGAGAGGACGGCGCCCGCGAGAAGAGCGAGGAGGAGCGGCCGAACGGTCCGCTCACGGCGGAACACGACGACGGCCGCAACGGCCGCCGCCGGCAGCAGTCCCAGCCCCACTTGCGGCCGCACTCCCGCCGCGAGGGCCGTGAAGCCCGCGGCGACGACGAGGTCCGTCCCGCGGCCCCGTGCGATCGCGCGGGCGAGGAAGACCGCGGCGAAGAGAGCGGCGGCGGCTCCCGGCCCGTCCGAGAGAGGCCGAACGCCGTGGAGCCACACCGACGGCGTGAGGGCATAGAGGAGCGCGCCGACGAGCGCCCATCGGCGGCGCGAGCCGAGTGCACGCAGGAGAAGGTAGAGCGCGACGGCCGACAGGAACCCGCCCAGCGCGCCCGCGAGCACGGTCGCGCGGAACGGCTCAACGCCGAGCGCGTGGAATCCCTGGGCCACGCGGATGAAGACCGGGAAGCCCGGCGCGTGTGGGTGGTTCACGCGGACGTCGAGGCCGTCGCGCACGCCCTCCATGAAGAGGACCTCGTCCCACTCCCACGGGTCGGGCGCCAGCGTCGCGAGGCGCAGGAGCGCGAGGACGGCGAACGCGGCGGCCACGAGGGCCCTCTCCCGGCGGGACGCTCGGCTCTCGGTCATGAGGACTCCGAGAGCATACGCATTCGGCCTCCCGCCGATATCATCCGTCCGTGCCCGCCGA
>JBDTTJ010000052.1:0-14980 GCA_039930645.1 Acidobacteriota bacterium | reverse complement strand
GGTTCCAGCCCGTCAGGAGCTTCTCGCGGAACTTCTCGTCCCCCGCGTCGAGGTACCAGAGCGCCTTCGCCCCCCGAAACGCCTCGCGCGATTCCTTTTCGAAGTCCGCGACGGGGAACGCGGCGTCCGCGCCGAAAGCCGACTTCGCGCCCTCGAGGCCAGCGCGGCGGCCGGTCCACTGCTCCGCCCGCCACTCGTTCGGGCGCACGAAGAAGAGATAGCGCTTCCCTTCGGGCGCGGAGGGCCGGAGCACGACGACGGCGTCGGGCTCGGAGAAGCCCGTGAGGTACCAGAAGTTGGAATCGGGCCGATAGGCGTCGCCGACCTCGACGGGCGGCTCGGCCGGCGCGCGAAGGACGACGACGGCGTCCTTGGGCAGTTTCGCGGCGAGCGCGGCCCGGTGCGCGGCGAACCACTCGGGGCCCGGCGCGGGCGGCCCGGCCAGGACGGCGGATGAGGAGACGAGAACGGCCGCGGCAAGCGACACGAAGCGCATGGGATTCCTCCGGTGGACCCGAGTTTAATCGGGACGCGGTCTCAGGCGGGCCGGGACGCGGGGAGGCGCCGCCCGCCCTCGATCCGCCCGAGCATCCGGAGCAGGCCGTCGAGGATCGTGAGTGGATGCGGCGGGCAGCCGGGGATGAAGAGGTCGACCGGCACCACGGAAGACGCGCCGCCGCTCTGCTCCGGGTGGCCCACGTACGGTCCACCGCTGATCGCGCAGGCTCCCACGGCGATGACGATCTTCGGCGGCGGCACCGCGTCGTATGTCTTCTGAAGCGCGAGCGTCATGTTCGAGGTCACGGGCCCCGTGATGAGGAGTCCGTCCGCGTGCCGCGGCGACGCGACGTAGTTGATGCCGAATCGTCCGAGATCCCAGCCGATCGTTCCGAGCACGTTGACGTCCGCGCTGCAGGCGTTGCAGTCGCCCGCGCTCACGACGCGCAGCTTCAGCGAGCGGCCGAAGAGACGGAGGAGCTTCCGGTCGAGCGCGTCGGCGAGCGCGAGCTCCTCTCCGCGCGCGACGAGGTCGTCTCGCCGGCGCGTCGCGAGGCGATGATCGTTCGTGAAGGCGATCGCACCCTCCGGGCAGGCGATGACGCACTCCGTGCAGAACAGGCATCGGCCGAGATCGAGGGTGAGCGGTCCGCCGCCGGCGATCGCGTCCGTCGGGCAGACGTCGGCGCAGGAGCGGCAGCCGTCCGGGCACTTCGTGGGGTCGAGCGCGGGGGCGCCCCGGAACCGATCGGGCAGGGCCGGAGGCTCGCCCCCGGGATACGCGGTCGTCCGGTGCCCCTGGCGTGCGCGTGCGAGCAGCGCTTTCAGCATCGGAACTTCCTCACAGGTCGTGGCCGCAGTACGAGAGGTTGAAGCTCTTGTTGCACAGCGGGAAATCCGAGATCTGGCCGTCCCTCAGCGCGAGCGCGAGCCCGAACCAGTTGTGGAAAGACGGGTCCGTGATCTTGTAGCGGGAGAAGCGTCCGGCGGCGCCGGTCATCGCGACGTGGCAGATCTCCCCCCGCCATCCCTCCGTGAGCGATACGACGAGCGCGTCCGGCTTCATCGCCCCGGCTCGGGCGCCCGTGCCGTCCCCCGGAAGCTCGCCGAGCTGGTCGAGGATGAACGAGATCGACTGCTGGATCTCGAGCCAGCGGACGTAGGCGCGCGAGTTGACGTCCCCGTGGTGCGCCGTCATCACGGGAAGATGCACGAACCGGTAGATGCCCGAGGGAAAGTCGTGCCTCACGTCCCGCTGGATGCCGCACGCGCGCGCCGCGGGTCCGACGAGACCCACGGCTTCCGCGTCGCCGGGGACGACCGCCCCGGTCCGGTCGAACCGCTCCCTCACGCTCGGGGTCTCCCAGAGGAGCTCCACCGCCTCCGTCACTTCGCGGCGCGCCACCGTGATCCGGGACCTGAGGGCCTCGACTTGTCCGGGAAGGAGGTCGAATCCGACGCCGCCCGGCCGGACGAGGCCCCGCCCGAATCGCGAGCCGCAGAGCTCGGCCGTCATGTTCAGGAAGTCTCCGCGCAGGCGCCCGCAATAAGAGGACGTGGGCAGGTACGCGACGTCGCCCGCGAGCGCCCCGAGGTCGCCGACGTGGTTCGCGAGCCGCTCGAGCTCCAGCGCGATGCCGCGGATCGCGTGAGCACGCGCCGGGACGGCCGCGCCCGCGAGAGCCTCGACGGCGTGTCCGTACGCGAGCGCGTGACCGATCGTCGTGTCGCCTGCAACGGTCTCCATGTACGGGAGGGTCCGCTTCGTCGGCCCCCCCACGAGCGCGCGCTCGACGCCACGATGCTGGTATCCGAGCGCGATCTCGAGGTGGAAGACTCGCTCGCCGTGGCACTGGAAGCGGAAGTGTCCGGGCTCGATCACGCCGGCGTGGACCGGCCCGACCGCGACCTCGTGCACCTCGTCTCCCTCGACACGGAAGAACTCCGTGACCCCGGGCAGGATCGGAGCGTCGGGCGACCGGCCCCAGGCGTCGCGGCCCGGGCGATATGAATGGTGGAAGCGCACGGGCTTGAACCAGGGATGCCCCTCGAACACCACGCCGTACTGCTCGGCGATCTCGCGCTCGAAGAGGTGCGCCTGCGGGACTTCCGGAACGACGGAGCCGAAGGAGGCGCCCTCGCATGCGGTGCGCGCGACGGAAAGGCGGCCGTTCGGGTCGTCGGCAAGAACGGCGACGAGCGAAAGGTCCCTTCCCCAAGGGTCGCTCCCCGCACTCCCGGGCGCGCCGAAGTACGAGACGACGCGCCTCCCCTTTTCGCGGACGCCGTCGACGAGCCACGCGCGGAATGCCGACGGCTCGAGCCGGGGCACGTCCTCGAGAGGCAGGGCGCGTCCGTTCCGGATCGTCACGCCCGCCGTCACGATGCTCCCTCCAGCGTCCGGGCGGCCGTGACGACGAGGTCGTAGACGGCGTCCGGAATCCAGACGCCCATGACGACGACCATCGTCAGGGCCGCGAGCATCGGCGCGACCTTCCAGAAACCGTCCTGGAAGTCGGTCGTCGCGCCGGCGGGCGACACCGGCCCCTGGACCACGGCGAGAACCGTCGCGCCCATGCCGATGAAGATGATGACGAGGAAGATCAGGAAGAGGGCGGCCACGACGAAGTGGCCCCCCGTCATCGCACCCGAGAGGATCGTGAACTCGCTGATGAACGGCCCGAACGGCGGCGAGCCCGTGATCGCGAGAAAGCCCGCGAGGAACAGCGCGCCCGACAGCGGGACGCGCCGGAGCGCACCGCTCACCTTGTCGATCGACTTGCTGCCGTAGGCGCGGTGGATGTTGCCGGCGGACAGGAAGAGGACGACCTTCGTCAGGGCGTTGTTGATGACGTGGAGGAGCGCGCCCACGAGCGCGATCCCTCCGACGCCGATCCCGATCACGAGGATTCCCATGTGCTCGACGCTCGAGTACGCGAGCATCCGCTTGAAGTCGCGCTGCCCCGCCATGAACGCCGCAGCGACGGCCATCGAGACGAGCCCGAAGCCGAGGAAGAGCTCGCGCGCGAACGCTCCTTCGCCGGCCGCCTGCATGACGCGGTAGACCCTGAGGAGGGCAAGGAACGCGCAGTTCGTCATGCCGCCGGCGAGGAGCGCGCCAATGATCCCGGGCGCCTCGCCGTAGGCGTCCGGTTTCCATGTGTGCATCGGCGCGAGCCCCATCTTCGTCCCGTAGCCGACGACGAGGAGAACGAAGCCGGCCCTCAGCCACGGCCGGGACAGGCCGCCCGCGTGCTCGAGCAGCGACGCGAAGAGGAGACTCTCGTCTCCCGAGGCGCCGCTGAGCGCCGCGTACGCGACGAACAGCGAGCCGAGGAGCGCGAGCGCGATCCCGACAGACCCGATCATGAGGTACTTCCAGGCCGCCTCGAGGGAGCGCGCGTTGTGGTTGAAGTAGATGAGGACGGCCGTCGAGAGCGTCGCTCCCTCGACGGCGACCCACACGACCGCGAGGTGCTGCGCCACGCTGATCGCCGTCGTCATCGACAGGAAGGTCAGGAGGCAGACGCAGAAGACGAGGTTCGGCCGTTCGCTGCGGATCCGGAGATATTCGACGCCGTAGAGCGCGCAGAGCGTGAAGAGGACGGAGACGACGACGAGGATCAGGTGTCCGAGCGCATCGGCGGCGAACCAGCCTCCGAGGCTCGAGTCGCCCGTCCTGACGGCGAGCACGCCCCCGAGGTGAAGCAGGGCGATTCCGGCGACGACCAGCGGCCGCACCCGCGCCGACCGCGTCGCGAAGGCTGCGAGGGCGCCGAAGAGCGGCAGGAGGATGAGGCCGAGCAGCAGCATCGTCAGTCCCTGAGCTCCGAGAGGCGCTCCGTGTCGAGCGAGCCGAACTCCCGCTGGATGTGGTTCATGACGATTCCCATGACGAAGATCCCGACGAGGAGGTCGAGGAGGACGCCCACCTCCACGAGGGTCGGCATCGCCTCGTGGAGGAGCTGCGCGAACACGAAGATCCCGTTCTCGAGGATGAGGTAGCCCGTGACCTGCGAGATCGCCTTGCGTCGCGTCGTCAGCAGGAGGAATCCCGCGAAGAGCGTCGCGAGCGCGACCGGAACGACGAGGAGGTCGCGGTGCGACGGCGTCAGCGGAAGACGGCCCGCGAAGAGCGCCGCGCCGCCCGTCCCGACGGCGAGGAGGAGCACGGACGGGACGAGGCCGAGATAGGGCTCCATCTCGTGCTGAATGTGCACCTCGCGCAGGGCTTTCACGAGCATCCCCGGGATCACGAAGGCCTTGACGATCCCCGCCACGATTACGAGGCCCACGAGGCGGGCCGACGGTTCCGGCGAGAAGAACAGCGGGAAAACGCTTACGAAGAAGCCCTGGAGGGCCGCCGCCCGGATGCACGCCTTGAGGTTGGAAGAGCCGAGCGCGAGGAAGTTCATCGTGACGGCGAGGATCAAGAGGGAAGAGGCGACTTCTCTCATGGCACCCTCAGGACCAGGACGACGGCGAAGCCGGCGAGAAGGGTCGCCGTGACGAGAAGCTGCGGGACGCGGACGAACCTCAGGCGCGCCATGCTCGACTCCACGAGCCCCACGACGACGCTGACGCCGACGAGGCCGGCCGCGAAGACGGCGAGGTCCAGCGCGGCCGAGCCCGACCGGAAGGGGACCAGGAGCGTCACGATCAGCGTCTCGAAGACAGCGAGCTTGAGAGCGGTCCCGTAGAGGATGAATCCGAAAGCCGGCCCCGCGTGGTCGAGGACCATCACCTCGTGGACCATCGTGAGCTCGAGATGCGTATTCGGGTCGTCGAACGGCACGCGCGCGTTCTCGGCGAGAAGAACGATGAACCAGCTCGCGAGGACGAGGACGATGGAAGCGCTCGCCTTCTGCCACGCGGAGGCCGCGCGCAGGTCGAGCATCCCCGTCAGCGTCAGCGATCCCGACAGCCGCGTGAGCGCGAGCATCCCGAAGAGAAGCGCCGGCTCCGCGAGCGCCGAGAACGTCACCTCGCGCGCCGCGCCCATACCCTCGAACGGAGAGCCCGTGTCCAACGCCGCGGCGGAGACGAAGAACCGCGCCAGGCCGAACGCGCCGACGAAAAGAAGCATGTCTCCCGTGAACGAAAGGAGCGCGGGACGCCCCCCGAGCGGCAGCAGGAGCGCCGCCACGAACGGCGCGGCGACCGAGACGACCGGTCCCGCGAGGAAGATCCACGTCGTCGTGCCGCTCACGACGAAGCCCTTTCGAAGCAGCTTCGCGAGGTCGAAGTAGGCCTGCAGAAGGGGCGGCCCCGTGCGTCCGGCGACGAGGGACTTGGTCCGATTGATCACGCCGAGGAGAAGCGGCGCGAGAACGAGGACGGCGGCGAGGTTGGCGGCCGAGCTCACCATCCCGCGCTCCACGCAAGCAGGATCAGCAGGGTGACGACGATGTAGAGCAGATAGGTCTGGATGCGACCCGCCTGGATCGCGCGCGCAAGGCCGAGAAGGGACCGGCCGCGGGATAGGGCCGGCAGGAGGAAACGGTCCAGGACCGGGTCGGGGGCGTGGCTCTCGAAGCGCGAGCCCGCCGCGGGAAAGGGCCCGCTCAGGCGCGGGCGATGCTCATCGGGCATCACGGCCCAGCGGAAGAGCCCGACGAGCATCTGCGCGAACGACGATGCGGTGTACTGGATCCGCGGGCTCCCCGCCGCATATCCGCAGTCCCACGTCGTCGTCCGGATCGCCGGGCGGGTCCACGCGAGGACGGCCGCCATCAGCACCGCGAGGAATCCCAGGAGGAGGAGCGGGATCCCGCCGAGCGTTCCCATGTCCGCACCCGCGCGCGTCCCCACGCCGCCGGGGACGAGCCCCTCGGCGGCGATGCGGCTGAGACGCGTCGCGCCGGAGGGCCAGAACCCGATCACGGCGCACGCGAGGGCGAGCCCCCCCATCGCGACGCGCATCGAGGGGCTTGCGTCCGCCACGTCGCCCGCCGCGCCCGCCGAGCGCGGCGACCCGAGGAACACGACCGAGTACGCCTTCACGAAACAGGCCACGGCCAGCGCGCCGATCAGCGCGAGGGCGGGCGCGCCCGCGGCGGCGCCGAGGATCCCCACGTCGCCGCCCCCGCTCGTGAGCGCCCGGAAGCTCCCGAGGGAGATCAGCCATTCGCTGACGAAGCCGTTCAGAGGCGGCAGGCCGCAGATCGCGACGGCGCCCACGAGGAAGGCCGCCCCCGTGAAGCGCATCCGCCGGAGAAGGCCGCCCATCGCGTCGATCTCGCGCGTCCCGGTCTCGTGGATCACGGCCCCGGCCGCGTAGAAAAGGAGCGACTTGAAGGCCGCGTGGTTCCAGACGTGAAGGAGGCCGCCCGCGAATCCGAGGACGGCCCAGTCGAGCCGGCCCTGCGCGACTCCGAGCGCGCCGACGCCGAGCCCGATCAGGATGATGCCGATGTTCTCGATGCTGTGGTACGCGAGAAGGCGCTTGAGGTCGTGCTGTGCGAGCGCGAGGACGACTCCGAGGACTCCGGACGAGATCCCGAGCGCAACCAGCGCGAGGCCGAGCCACGCCGGGTACGCCGGGAGCATCCAGAGGACCCGGACGAGGCCGTAGATCCCCATCTTCAGGACGACGCCCGAGAGCAGCGCCGAAACGTGGCTCGGCGCCGCCGCGTGAGCGTCGGGCAGCCAGATGTGGAGCGGGATCACGCCCGCCTTGAGGCCGAACCCCGCGAGCGCGAGGACGAGGACCGGACGGAGGAGCGCGGAAGAGCCGAGCGCCGCGGACGGGACGAGGAGCCACCCTCCGGTCGCGTCGCGCAGCAGCGTGAACATCGCGAACAGGATCAGCGTCCCGGCGTGCGCGGCCACGAGGTAGATCCATCCTGCGCGGAGAGCCCGTTCGTCGTTCTGGTCGGTCGTGATGAGAAAGAAGGCGGCGAGAGAGACGATCTCCCAGCCCGCGAGGAACGCCCACGCGTCGCCGGCCGCCATCACGAGGGCGAGGCTGCCCGTCACGAGGCCGTAGAACACACGGAGCTTGCGGCCGTTCCCGGGGTGGCGCGATTCCGCCCAGTAGCCCTCACCGTAGATCGAGCCCAGGCCGGACACGACGAAGACCGGGACGAGGAAGAACCCCGAAAGACGGTCGAGCGAGAAGGTGACGGAACCGCCGGGCAGGGTCCAGGCGAACCGAGCCGTCACCGCCTCGCCGGCGAGGGCCCACGCCGCGGCACCGGTCCCGATCGCGCACCCGAGGACGTGAAGGACGGTCGCGATCCGCTGGGCGGTTCCCGATCCGGCCCTGAGCAAGAGGCCCGGGAACCCGCTGAACGCGACGAGCCCCGAGGCGAGGGCGAGGAGAGCGAGGCTCGTCATCGGACGTAGGGCCTCAGGACCGACCAGGCGAGCGTCACGAGCACCGTGAGGAAGACGTAGACGAGGTAGAGCGTGAGCCGACCGCTCTGGAGCCGGTGAAGGCGCACGAGCCGGACGGCCCAGCGCCCGACGAAGGGCTCGTAGAGTCTCTCCCCGAAGGGATCGGCGGCCTCCGTCCGGAACGTGGCGGACACCGGAAACACGCCGACGGGGGGTTCGGCGACCGGGGACGGCGCGAGAAAGCCCGGCAGCAACGACGCGATCGCGGCGCCGAACGACGACGAGCCATATTGCACGCGCGCGGTCGTGGCCGCGTAACCGCAGTCCCAGGTCGGCGCCCTGCGGGGAGAGCGCGGGAGCACGGCGGCGAGACACGCGCCGACGCCGCCCAGGACGAGCGCCAGCGCCGCAAGAGCGCGCACGGGCAGCGCCAGCGAGACGGCGAGGAAGCCCGGATCCACGGAGCCGCCGAGCCACGCCCCTTCGGCGGCGTTGAGGACCGGAAGGACCGCAGCCGGCCAGAGACCCAGCCCGAGGCACGCGGCGGCGAGGATCGCCATCGGGACCGTCATGAAGATCGACGCCTCGTGCGCCGCCGAGGCTTCGGGGCTGCGCGGTGCGCCGAGAAAAGTCACGCCGACGATCCGGACGAAGGACGCGAGCGCGAGCGCCCCGGCGAGTGCAAGCGCCGGGGCGCCGAACGCGAGGACCCATCCGCCGGGGGAATTCGCCCGGAGCGTGCCGAAGAGACCCAGCGCGATCAGCCACTCGCCGATGAATCCGTTGAAGAGCGGCAGCCCACAGGCCGCGAGCGCGCCCACGAGCACGAGGCCCGCAGTCACCGGCATCCGGCGGGCGAGCCCGCCGAGACGCTCCATGTTCCGCGTGCGCGCCGCATGGACGATTCCGCCCGATCCGAAGAAGAGGAGGGACTTGAAGCAGGCGTGGCTGAAGACGTGAAAGAGCGCCCCGCAGAACCCGAGGGTGACCCACGCGGGCTGCCCGAGCGCGCGGCCCGCGAGCGCGAGGCCGATCCCGAGCCAGACGATCCCCATATTCTCGATGCTGGAGTACGCGAGCGCACGTTTGATGTCGGTCTGGCCCGATGCCATTGCGATCCCGGCCACCGCGGAGACGGCGCCCAGCCCCGAGACGAGGAGGCCCCACCACAGCGGCGGGACGTCAACGAGCGACGAGAAACGGAGAAGCCCGTAGATGCCGGCCTTGAGCATGACCCCCGACATGAGCGCCGACACGTGGCTCGGCGCGTTCGCGTGGGCCTCGGGGAGCCAGAAGTGGAACGGCACGATCCCGGCCTTAACCCCGAACCCCACGACCGCGAGGAGGAAGACGACCGACGCCGCGGGCGAGAGCGCGATCTTCTGGATTTCGAAGGAGCCCGTCTCCGCGCGGAGCAGGGCGAAGGCCGCGAACAGGCACGCGGCCCCGGCGTGCGTCGCGACGAGGTACACCCACGCGGCCCGCCGGACCTCCGCGAGGGCGTCGTCCGTCGCCACGAGAAAGAAGGCGGAGACGGCCATGAGCTCCCACGCGAGGAGGAAGAGGAGTCCGTGGGCCGCAAGGGTGACGACGGCGAGGCCGACCGTCATGAGCGCGTAGAAGAACCTGAGCCGCCCAGCCGACCGCGGCTGCTCCGAGGCGGACCAGTAGCCGAGGCCGTAGACGGCGCCGAGGCCGGACACGAGGAATACGACGAGCAGGAACGCCGCCGAGAGCGCGTCGAGCCTCAGGAGCACTTCGCCGCCGGGCACACGCCACGGCGCGACGAGAAGGCCGGGCCGGGGCGCGAGAAGGAAGCCGGCCACCCCGGCGAGGCCGACGATAGAGCCTGCGGCGGACAGGCCCGCGGCCGCGCGTTCGGCATTCCGGCCGCCGACGGCGAGCGGCAGCACGCCGCCCGCGAGGTGGAGGACGAGCGCCGCGAGAACCGCGTCAACGGGGGCCATGCGCCCCCTTCGAGCCGAGGGCGAACGACGTCACGCCGCGGCTCCCTCGACGGCCTCGGCCAGCCCGACGAGACGGGCGGCAGGCGCGCGGTCCCGGATCGCCCCACGGAACGCCGGATCGCGGAGGAGGTACGCGACCTTCGCGAGCATCTGCAGGTGGACCCGCGTCGTCGGGCTGACGAGGAAGAACAGCGCGAAGACCGGCTGACCGTCGGCGGCCGCGAAGTCGACGGGCTGACGCAGGAAAAACAGCGCGACGGACGGCTCGCCCGTGGACAGGGCGATCGGGTCCCGCACGTGAGGGATCGCGATCCCGTCGCCGACCGGCACGACCGCCCCGGCGTCGCGGGCGAGGAGGAGCTGGAGAAGGGTCCCGCGGTCTCCCTCGTCCTCCAGCGCCAGCAGGGCGACGATCGAGCGGAGGGCCTCTTCGCGGGTCGCGCCCGCGACGTCGTGGAACACGCCGCCCCTCTCGAGGCTCGCGGCGACCGACGGGATGCGCTCGTCCTCTTCGTCTTCGTGAAACAGCGCCGGCGTGACCGGGATGTTCCGCCGGGTCGCCCACTCCAGCAGCTCGCTCCGGTTGATCCGGTACTGGTCGTTCATCCTGTATGCCGGGAGGTCGCCGGACTCGATCCAGTCGTACACCTTCGGCTCGGGTGCGTTCAGGAGAGCCGCGGCCTCGCGGATCGTCACCCTCACGGCGCGGCCCTCATCGGGGTGCGGGCGCCCGGAGGCGCTCCTCGGCTTCGCGGATCGCCGCGATCACCTCGTCGGCGTCGGCGCTGCGAAGAATGCGCGCGATCACCGCGGGGTTCCCGAAGAGCTTGACGGCGCGGGAGATCGTGAGCAGGTATCCCTGGACCGTCCGCGCGAGAATGACGACGATGACCCGGGGCCGATGGCCGTGAGGGTCGTTGAAGCTCACGGGCTCGCGCGAGATGGCGAGCAGAACCTTCTTCCGCGCGAACCGGAAGTCCGACGGCGAGTTCGGGTGCGGGAACGCCGCGTCCTTGACGAGCGCCGTCGAGCAGAGCTCCTCACGAGCCCGGATCGACTCGGTGAGCGCGTTCCGGTCGACGCCGGGCTCCAGCGTCGCGTTCGTGATGATCCAGGCCAGCATCTCGTCGCGCGGCAGCTGCGGCACGTCGTGCCAAACGTTCTTCTTCGAGAGGAGCGGGTGAATGGCGATTTCCGCGTGCTCGAGCTCTTCGAGGACCGCCTGCTGGCCCTCGACGTCCACCTTCCGGACCTGCTCGTCCAGCCACGCGTCGACGTCCTTCTTCCGAAACCGCCACTGCGCGCCGACACGCACCGCGGGAAGGAGATTCTTGTCGAGCATCCGGTAGATCGTCTTTTCCGAGACCATGAGGTATTCGGAGAGCTGCCGGATCGTGAGGATGTCCCCTGTCTGACCCACGGGGCTTCCCGATTTCTTCTCATCACCGATGGACAACACTGGACAGGAATATACAACATTACCCGATCTCCGGACAGGGAGCCCCCCTTCGGAAGGACGTCCCGCGAACTAATGCGGCGCGCCACCGTATAAGAGAGACGAGGTTTCGCATGTCCAAGAAGCTCAAATGGATCCTGACCGCAGCCGGAGTCGTCGTCCTCGCCGGGGGAGGCGTCGTCTTCGCGTCCCGCGGCAAGGACAAGGGCAAGGGTCCGGATCAGCCGCCGTTCCGGCTCGGAAAGGTCCAGGCCGAGGACCTCCAAGTCAGCGTCCGAGAGGTCGGCGTCGTCGATCCCGAGACGAAAGTCGACGTCAAGTCGGTCGTCTCCGGCCGCGTCGTCTCGCTCAAGATCCGCGACGGAGCGGTCGTGCATGCCGGCGACGTCCTCGCCGAGGTCGAGCCGGACGTCACCCAGGCCCAGTCCCTCTCCGACGTGCGGGCGGGCGTGACCCAGGCGGAAGTCGCCCTCAAGGACGCCGAGCGCCAGCTTGCTTCCCAGGAGCGCCTCTTCAAGGAAGGGCTCATCGGGAGCGAGACGCTCAAGGACTACGTCACGAAGCGCGATCTCGCGTCCGAGAACGTCAAGGCCGCGCGGCAGCGCTACCAGATCGTGGAAGGGCACGGCATCCCGATCTCCGGCGACGCCGTGACGCAGCGCGCGCGGGTAACGGCTCCGATGTCCGGCGTCGTCATCACGAAGGGAGTCGAGCTCGGCGAGACGGTCACGTCCGGCGTGTCGTCGTTCAACGCCGGGACGGTCCTCTTCACGGTGGCCGATCTCAAGACGCTGCTGATCAAGGTGAACCTCAACGAGGTCGACATCGCGAAGGTCAAGGTCGGCCAGCCCGTGCGCATCACGCTCGACGCCTACCCGCAGAAAAACTTCACGGGCAAGGTCCGGTTCGTCGCCCCGGCGGCCAAGCTCCTCGACAAGATCAAGGTCTTCCCGGTCGAGATCGCGCTCGACGAGCTGGGCGACGCCTACCGAACCGGCATGAGCGCGAACGTCGAGATCCTCGGCGAAAAGAAGGACAAGGCCGTCTCGATCCCCCTCGAGGCCCTCCAGCGCCGCGACGGCAAGACGGTCGTCTACCGCCTGAAGGACAACCTCGCGCCGAAGCTCGTCGCGGAAGCGAAGCAGGCCCTGAACGGGCGCGGCAAGTACGTGTGGCTCTCCGACCACTGGAAGGACTACTACGAGGTCGTCCCGGTGACGGCCGGCATCGCGACCCTCGAGCGCGTCGAAGTCCTCTCGGGCCTCAAGGGCACCGAGCAGGTCGCGCTGGAAGATCCGACGAAGAAGAAGGTCGAGAAGGACGACGACTGAGTCGGGCCGGCCATGCAGAACATCATCGAAACACGCGGTCTCGAGAAGACCTTCGGCTCGAACGGCACGGCGGTCCACGCGCTGCGCGGCATCGACCTCACGGTCGCGCGCGGCGAGTTCGTGGCCCTCGTCGGGCCGTCGGGCTCCGGCAAATCCACGCTCATGGCGATCATCGGCTGCCTCGACTCGCCGACCGGCGGCACGTACGCGCTCGACGGCGTGAGCGTCGAGGGCCTCTCGGGCGCCGCGCTCGCACGCACGCGCAACGAGAAAATCGGCTTCGTCTTCCAGAGCTACAACCTCCTGCCGAAGGCGTCGATCGTCCGCAACGTCGAGCTGCCCCTCCTCTACGCGGGCCTCGGCCGCAAAGAGCGGCGCCGCCGCGCGCTCGAGCTCCTGGAGAAGGTCGGAATCCCCGAGAAGGCGAACGTCCTCCCGGCCGTGCTTTCGGGCGGACAGCGGCAGCGCGTCGCGATCGCCCGCGCCCTCGCGAACACGCCCGCGCTCCTCCTCGCCGACGAGCCGACGGGCGCCCTCGACTCGAAGACGGGCGAGGAGGTCCTCGGCCTGTTCAAGGAGCTTCACCGGCAGGGCAACACGGTCGTCCTCGTGACGCACGACCCCCACATCGCCTCGCTCGCCGAGCGCAAGGTCGAGCTGCGCGACGGCCTCGTCGTCACCCCCGAGCAGCAGGCGGCCTGATGCTCTCGGGCGCCTTCCGCGAGCGCCTCTTCGAGGCCTGGATCGAGATCCGGGAGAACCTCGGGCGCTCGTCGCTGCAGGCCATCGGCGTGATCCTCGGCGTCGCGTCGGTCCTCGGGGGCTTCTCGATCTCGGACAGCCAGAGGCGCCGCGCCGACGAGCGCTGGATGAAGCTCGGCGGAATGGACCGCCTCATGGTCCAGCAGGCCACCGCCGTGAAGGACGGCACGCCCACCGCGCTGCAGAACGCGAACCTCGGCCTGCGCAACGAGGACGCCCTGGAGGGCGGCGGGCTGGACACGAAGTCGCTCGACGGCGTCTCGCAGCAGAAGCGTGTCCGCGCGCGCGTGCGCTCGGCGTACGCCGACCAGGACCGGGGCGTGACGGGCATCGACGGCGACTACCTGCCCCTGAACGGCTACGGCGTCGAAAAGGGCCGCGCCTTCTCGGCCGAGGAGCTGTCCGAGGGCCGGGCCGTCGCGCTCCTCGGCGCCGAGGCGGCCGCGACGTTCTTCCCCACCGGCGATCCGGTCGGCCAGTCGATCCGCGTCGGCGACGTGCCGGTCACGGTGGTGGGTATCTTCGGAGAGAAGATCTTCCGCTGGCGGGACAACCAGGGCAACCAGTTCGCGTGGCGCAACCGCGTGATCTGCCTTCCCGCCTCGCTCGTCACGCGCCGGATGAACGGGGACAAGTGGCAGCGCGTCGACACGGTTTCGTTCCGCATCCGCGACCTGTCCGTCATGGAGAAGTTCAGCGAGGGCCTCGGGGCGCTCCTGCGCGGAAACCACCGCCAGCAGGAGGACTTCCGGATGGACGACATCGCCAAGCGCGTCCGGAAGCGCCAGAGCCAGGGCGACGTCTACAACATCATCTTCATGCTCTCGGGAATCCTGTCCCTCATCGGCGGCGGCATGGTCAACGTGAACATCCAGATGGCGACGCTGAAGGACCGGGTCCGCGAAGTGGGCGTGAAGATGGCGATCGGCGCCTCGGGCCGCGAGATCTTCAAGGGCTTCATGACCGAGGCGCTCCTCGTCACGGGACTCGGGAGCGCCGTGGGCCTTCTCGGCGGCGTCCTCTTCTCGAAGTTCATCACCTCGTTCCTCGAGATCCCGCTCTTCATGAAGCCCGCGAGCTTCGCGTGGGCGTTCTTCCTGGCGACCGCGTTCGGCTTCGTTTTCGCGCTCTACCCGGCGTGGAAAGCCAGCCGCCTCTCCCCGATGGAGGCGCTGCGGTATGAGTAGCGTCGCCGTCGCCCTCGCGTCGCCGCAGCCCGGGAGCGTTCGCCGGCTGTCATGGGGAGCAAAACTGAACCTCGTATGGGAAGTCGTCACGGGCGGCCTCGTCGAGCTCTGGTCTCACAAGCTGCGCTCGATCCTCACGCTCACGCTCCTCATGCTCGGCGTTTTCGCGCTCGTCGTCCTCACGTCCGTCCTCGACGGCGTCCTCGACAAGGTCTCGACGGGCTTCTCGGGAATGAGCTGGGACGGCACGGTCGTCATCCAGCCGAAGGAGGCCGAGACGACCGAGGAGCGCCAGCGCTTCGCGATGAGCCCCGGCCTGCGATACGAGGACCTCACGCGCCTCACGGCCCCGCACCCCGGCGTGATCGCGTACCTGCCGCGCGCGACGAAGGGGGTGCGCGTGCGCACCTCCGGCGGTCCGGAGCGCATCTTCGTCACGGG
>JBDTTJ010000051.1:0-15221 GCA_039930645.1 Acidobacteriota bacterium | reverse complement strand
CCCGGCCCGGCGACCCACCACGCGCCCGAGCGGTCGCGCAGGACGGATCGGCCCCAGATGAGGCGGCCGAGGACGGGCGCGGCCGCGCGCGGCCAGCGCACCGACCGGAAGCGCTGGCCCTCGCGGCGCGCGAGCGTCGTGTTGCCGCGCGACGCGACATAGAGCGCGCCGCCGTCGCCCCGGAACACCTCGGCGACCTGAACGTCGAGGAGCCCGTCCTCCTCGCCGAAGGACGTGAACCCCGCGGGGCGAATGCGCAAGAGGCCCGTGCTCTGCGTGCCGATCCAGAGGTTGCCCTCGCCGTCCTCGAGGAGCTCGCCGAGGATTCCGTCGCCGAGCCCGTTTCGCCGCCCGAAGAGCTCGAGACGGTCACCGTTCACAAACGCGAGGCCCGCGGTCGTCGTGAGGACGACGCTCCCGTCCCGACGTTGGAGGATTCGCTGCCACGCAGGGGAACCAGCCCCCTGGATCGCGTCGAGGGCTCGCCGCTCGCCAGGCCGGTCCGGCAGGACGAGGCGGCCGTTCGAGAGCAGGGCGCCGGCGGTCTCCGCCCCGCCCGTCTCCCACCCCCTCGCCGCCACGACGAGCCGGCCCGGCGTCGACGCCCATAGACGGCCCGCGCGATCGACGAGAAGTCCTCGCACGTCCTCGACGGGTGAATCCTTAGAGAGTGCAAGACGCTGCGGCGGCGCGCCCGAGCGGATCCGGAACAGCCCTCGCGAGGTGCCGGCGAGGATCGACCCGTCCGGAGCGAGGCGGAGCACACGCACGATCGCGCCGGCCGCCACCGTGGCCAGACCGGACGCACGCACGGCCGTCCCCTCGCGTCCCCTTTCGTAGAGCTCTCCTCCCGTTCCCCACCAAACCGTGCCGAGCGGACTCGCGAACACGTACTCGACCGGCTTGCCCGCCGGCGGGCCCGCCGGCTTGAACGCCGGCCGCGTGGACGGCTCCGAGGCCCCGAGCCGCGCGAGGCCGCCCGACGTCGCGACCCAGACAGCCCCGTCCGCGGCCTCCGCGAGGGCCCAGATGCGCGCCTTCGGGAGCCCGTCCTCGACGCCGTAGATTCGGAAGCGCTCGCCGTCGAACCGGGAGAGGCCGTTCAGCGAGCCAACCCAGAGGTAGCCGCGGGAGTCCTTGAGGAGCGCCGTGACGGTTTCCTCCGCGAGACCCTCGGCCACGCCGTGCCTCTGGACCGGCAGGCGCTCGGCGGCGAGAGGCGCCGCGAGCGCGAAAGCGGCGAGGAGCGCGGCCCGGAGTCGCATCGTCCGTCCCATTCTGAGCGCTCAGGCGCCGAGGCGCTTCGCGATCCGTTCGGCGGAGTCGCGGACCTTCGCGACGACGCGGCCTTCCCCGTCGAGCAGGACGGGGATCTCGAGACCGAAGCGCTCCGAAAGCGCCGGGTCCGAGTCGACGTCCACCTCCGCGAGAGTGCCGCCGAGCCGCGCGACGAGCGGCGCGACCACCGCCTTCATCTCGTCGCAGAGGCCGCAGCCCGGCCGCGTCAGAAGGCGCAACGCGGGCGCCGCGGCGCCGCGGCGCCGCAAGAGGCGCCCAAGGGGGGTCACGCGGCCGGCGTCGCCGCCGGCGGGTGCGGGCCGCGCGGTAGCTGCGTGAGGACGCGCCACGAGTAGTGGAGCCCCGAAATCGTCGCGAAGGCCGCGACGAGCCACATGCACACCGTGGCGACGACGGGATCCAGGCGCTTCACGTTGACGAGGAGGATCGCGGTCACGGTCGAGATCTCGAGGAACGTCGTGAGCTTGCCGAGGATCGACGGCGGAAAGGACCGGATCCCGAGCGCGAGGAAGAGGACGAGGCAGATCACGAGAATGAAGACGTCCCGGAAGATCGTCAGGACGAGGAGCCACATCGGGATGCGCACGGCCGTCGGCGTCCCCGGCAGCGCGAAGACGACGAACGACGAGACGAGAAAAAGCTTGTCGGCGATCGGGTCGAGCCACGCACCGAGCGGCGACCCCATGCCGAACCGGCGCGCGACGTACCCGTCCACGATGTCCGTGACGGCGGCCGTGAGGAAGATCGCGAGCGCCGTCCACGCGCGGCCGCCGAGGATCGCCATGACGAGAAACGGGAGCGCGACGAGGCGCGCGAACGTGAGGAAGTTCGGCAGCGTCCAGGGGCGAAGCTCCACGGCGCGACCCGTCAGCCGGGCGGCGGGGCCGCCCCGCCGTCGCCCTCGAGCCGCACGTAGACGGCCTTGCCCTTCGGGACGATGAGCTGCTCGGCCGCCATCTGGGACATCGTCCGCGAGACCGTCTCGCGCGAGGAGCCGATCGTGTCGGCGATCTCGCGCTGCGACGGGCGCACGACGACGGACCACCCGCCGCCGGCCTTCCGCCCCCGCGCCACGGCGAGCTCCCGGAAGTAGCGCGCGAGGCGCGCCTTGACGTCCAGCGAGGCGAGGCCTTCGATCGTGGCGTTCGCGCGCCGGAGCCGCGCGGCGAGCGCGGCGAGGAGCGCGCGCGTGAGGACGAAATTGGACTTCAGGAGGCCGAAGAAAACCGGGCGCGAGAGGATCGCGAGCTCGGACTTCTCCTGCGCGATCACGCTGGCCGAGCGCGGGGCGTCGTCGAGGAGAGCCATCTCGCCGAAGTGCTCGCCCTCTCCGAGCGAGTTCAGGACGACCTCGCGGCCGTCCGGCGCGACGATCGCGACGGCGACCCTCCCCTTCACGATCACGTAGAAGGCATCCCCGGGCTGGCCCTGCTCGACGATGGTCTCGCCGCGGCGGTACGTGCGGAGAGCCGCGGCCTTCGCGAGCGCGACACGGTCCTCCAGGGCGATTCCCTCGAAGAGGGCCACTCTCGAGAAGAGCTCCGTGACGTTCATCGCGATCCTCCTCCCCGGGCCATCTTCAGCGCCACCTCGATCGCGGCGACTGCTTCACGCCCGTTGAGCTGCCGGGACCCTTCCGGAAGTATGCCGCACTCGGCCAGGGACGCCGGACAGGAGAGCTCACCGCCCGCGAGCGTCGCGAGCCGCTTGAGATGAGACGCCATCTCGCTCCGCGTGACGGCCGCGTCCGCGCCGACGAGATGCGTGTCCCGCGAGACCGGGAAGAATCCGAGCCCGATCGTCCTCACGAGCGCTGCGCGCTCGGGCCTGTCCACGACGTCCACCGCGACGTCCGCGCCCGGCGGGACGCGCGCCTCGCGCACCTCGGGAGAGATCTCGACGAGAAGGGACGCCATCTGCGCCCGCGTGAGCCGTGGAGAGAGCGCCGCGCGCCGCGCCGGCGCGGGAAGGTTCTGGACGCGGAACTCGAAACGCGCCGCCGCCGCCTTCTCGCGGAACGCGGGTTCCGACCGGCCGAGCTCGTCGTAGAGGGCCTCCGCCTCGGCCCAGCGCCCCGTCCTGGTCGCGAGAGCGGCGAGGGATTCCGTGAGGGCCGGATCCGCCGGTTCGATTTCGTGCGCCCGCTTCGCGGCGGACCATGCGTCCTCCAGGGCGCCCTCGGCCTCGGCGGCCCTCGCGAGAGCCCGGTAGCCCGCGGCCGCCTTCGGGTCGACCTCGAGAATCGACACGGCGGCGCGCCGGGCCGCCGCCGTGTCCTTCGCCCGCAGGGCCTCGCCGGCCTCGGCCGAGCGTTTGGCGACGAAGGCGTCCCGGATCTCCTTCTCGCGCGCGACGTACAGCGCATTCGAGGGGGCCAGACGGATCGCCTCGCGGTAGCCGTCCATCGCGTCGCGCAGGCGGCCCTCGGCCTCGGCCTGGTCGGCGCGCGAGGCGGCCTCTCCGGCCCGCAATGCGGGGGGGTCCCTCGGGGGCGGAGCGGTCGTGCACCCCACGGCCGTTCCAAGGACGACCGCCAGGGCGAACGCGAGCCGGCGCGTCAAACCGCGGGAGCCCGAACCGCCGGGGGCGCGAAGGCGGGAGCATTTGCTCCGGTCGACGCCACCGACGCGATCGCGTGCTTGTAAATCATCTCTTCGCGCCCGTCGACTTCGACGACGACGGCGTACTTGTCGAAGCGGCGGATGCGTCCGACGCGCGTGCGCCCGGAGAGGAGCATCACCTCGACGATCGTGTTGTCTTTTCGGAGCTGATAGAAGAACCCGTCCTGCACGTTGATGGGCGGCTTCGGCGTCCCGATCATGAATGACTCCCTTCCGGAAGATGAGCAAGAAGCGGGCGCGCGAGGCGCTCCGCGAAATCGACGAGGTCGGGGCGCGTCGCGTCGACCGGCACGAGACCCGGCTCCCGCCGGAACCAGGTCTCCTGTCTCTTCGCGTACCGGCGCGTGTCTCTCAGGATCCGTTCCTTCCACTCCGCTTCGGAAATCTCCCCTTCGAGAAGCGCAGCCGTATCACGATAACCGATGGCCGAGAACGCGGGCGCTGTGGTCGGCACGCCGGCGGCGAGCAGGCCCTGCACTTCCCCCGGGAGCGCGGTTGCGAAGCGTGTTCGAAATCTCTCCGAGATTCTGTCATGGAGGTCCGCGCGCGGCAACGTGAGGACCAGCTTCACGGAAGGCCGCGTCCACGCCGCGCCGGGGCGCTCGCGGAACAGCCGCGACGGGCGCTGGCCCGTGAGGAAGAGAATCTCGAGGAGGCGGATCGCGCGGGACGCGTCGGCGTCGCCGAATCGCGAGGCGACCTCGGAGTCGAGAACGGAGACCATCCGCCTGAGGTACGGCGTGCCGCGGCGGGCCGCGACGGCACCGAGCGCGGAGCGGACGGCGTCGTCCCGGCGCGGCCCCTCGAAGAGGCCGCCGAAGAACGCGCGGACGTAAAAGCCCGTGCCGCCCGCGAGGATCGGCAGGCGGCCGCGCGCGAGGATCTCCTCACAGAGGCGCCGCGCCGCCGCGGCGAACTCCCCGGCGCTCCACGGCTCGACGGGCTCGCGCGCGTCCACGAGGTGGTGCGGCGCGCGCGCGCGCAGGTCCGCTCCGGGCTTGGCCGTCCCGACGTCGAAGCCGCGGTACACGGCGAACGCGTCCGCCGAGACGATCTCTCCCCCGAGGCGCTCGGCGAGCGTCACGGCAAGCTCCGACTTCCCCGTCGCCGTCGCGCCGAGGATCGCGAGGACGCCCGAGGCGCCGCTCACGGCGCGGACCTCGCGATTGCCTCCGGGAACCACGGGAGGATGCGGCCCCCGGCCAGCGTGAGGGCGAGGTCGCCGTCGCGGTCCGTCCGGAAGACGCGCGCGCCGGCCCCCAGGAGGCGCTGGACGACGTCCGGCGCGGGATGCCCGAACCGGTTATGCCGGCCGACGCCCACGAGCGCGACGCGCGGAGCGACGCGAGAAAGGAAATCCGGCGTCGTCGAGGTGCGGCTCCCGTGGTGCGGCACCTTCAGGACGTCGGCCCTGAGGTCCTCCCCGGACACCACGAGATCGCGCTCGGCGGCCGCTTCGACGTCGCCCGTCAGGAGAATCGTTCGCCCCTCCGTCCGCGCCCTCAGAACCAGTGAGCCGTTGTTCTCCCGCGCGCGCGGGTAGGGGTCGTCCCCTGGGTGGAGGACGTCGAAGGCGAGGCCGGCGGCCTCGAAGCGGGCGCCCGCGCCGAGCCGTTCCAGGACGAGGCGCCGCTTGCGCGCGACGGCGAGGAACTCGTCGAGAAAAGCGTTCCGCGGCGCGGCCCGCGGGAGGACGACCCGGCCGACCGGGAGCGAGTCCAGGACGGCGAGGAGGCCGCGCGCGTGGTCCGGGTGCGGGTGCGTGAGGACGACCGCGTCGAGAGAAACGGCGCCGAGGTCCGCGAGCTTCGGCACGAGGCGCAGCCGCCCGAACTCGTACGCTCGGTCCGGGCTCCCGCCTCCGTCCACGAGGACGCGCCCGCGCGGCGTCACGAGCAGCCAGGCGTCGCCCTGTCCGACGTCCACCGCCCGGAGGACGACGGTCCCGGGGCCCGCCGCGGCCGGAGGCGCCGCGACGACGGCGAGGACCGCGAGGAACGCCGCCGCGAGAGCCGCCCGGCGGACGGGCCGGGCCGCGGCGAGGCCCGCGACGAGAAGGAGGCCGGCCGCCGTCGCCGCCAGCGCGAAGGACGGCGTCGGGACGACGCGCACGGCGTGGAGCCGGTCCAGCGCGTCGAGGATGCCGAACTGGAGCTCGGCGAGAAGCCGGAGCGGGACGACCGCGGCGGCCGCCGCGCCCGGCGAGAGCGCGAGAAACGGCAGGAGGGCGAGGCCCGTGAGAAGGAAAACGCCCGAGAGCGGCACGATGAAGGGATTCGAGAGGAGCGCGACGAACGGGACGACGTTGAAGACGTGCGCCTGGACCGGCAGCACGGCGAGCTCGGCGCCCAGCGTGGCGCCGACCGCGTCGGCGAGGAGAGGCGGCGCGCCCCGCGCGCGCAGGAACGCCACCGCCGGGGCGCCGAACTCCGCGAGCCCGAACACCGCCGAGAACGTCAGGAGAAATCCGACGTCGAAGAGCGCCGACGGGTCCGCGAGGAGGATGACGCATGCTGAGAACCCAAAAACGTGCTCGGGGGACGTTGGCCGCCCGAGAAGTCGCGCGCCCAGGTAAAGCCCGATCATGAGCGCCGCCCGCCACACCGGAGGGCGCCCGCCCGCGAAGACGGCGAACAGAAGCGTCGCGCCAAGGACGATCGCGTCGCGCGAGGCGAGCGACGCCCCCGCGCGCCGGACGAGATAACCGAGCAGCGCGGCGACGAGCGCCACCTGCAGGCCGGAGATCGCGACGATGTGCGCGACGCCACCGTCGCGGAACGCGCCGACAGCCGCGAACGGCACGTCCTGCGTGTCGCCGAGGACGAACGCGAGCAGAAGGGCGAGCGCCGTGCGGTCCGCCTCCGGCGCGCCCGCGAGGTTCGCGCGCAGTCGGCGCTTGAGGGCGGCGCGCGCGGCGTGAACGGGCGCGAGCGGGCCCGCCGGGCCCGAGAGGCGTTCGACCTGGAGGGCGCTCTTCACGAGGAGGTGTGGCTGTTCGGGCAGGTCGAACGGCGAGCGGCGCGGACCGCCGCGCTCGGGCAGGCGCAGCGTCCCCGTCACCCGCACCAGGTCACCGACCTCGGCCGCCCGGGAGGGATCGGCCTCCCCGGCCACGACGAGCGTCACCGGAGAGTCGAGGTCCAGCCGGCGTCCGGCCCACGTCGCGGTCCCGACGTCGATCCGGGTCCTGACGAGCGAGCCGCTCGGCGACCACGGCGCGTCGAGGCGCCCCGTGATCTCGACGAGAGCGCCGCCGCTCTCCGGATCGGCCGCGGCGGACCCCGCGATCGCGCGCCGGGCTTCGCCGGCCGTCCGGAGGGCGGGAGCGAGCCAGCGCACCTGCGCCGAGGCGTAGCCCACTGAGGCCGCAAGGACGAGGCCGCCGGCGAAGGCGAGGCGGCCGTGGCCGCGGCCCACCGCGACCGCGGCCGCAGCCGCGAGAGCGAGCGCGCAGCCCGCGAGCAGTGAGGGCGGCGCCGCGAACGCGACGGCGGCGGCGATCCCTGCCGCGATCGCGAACGCCGCGGGCAGCGACGGCGCACCCGCCCCGGGCGACCACGAGCGCCTCATCCGCCGCTTCTATCCGATCGGACGCCTGGCGAGCAAGGCCACCGTCTCGACGTGGTGGGTCTGCGGAAACAGGTCGAGGAGCGTCAGGCGCGTTACCGCGTACCTCTCGCCGAGCGCCGCAAGGTCGCGCGCGAGCGTCGGCGGGTCGCAGGACACCATGAGGACGTGCGCCGGCGCGAGCCGGAGGATCCCCTTTCTCACGTCGGGCGAGAGACCGGCGCGCGGAGGATCGGCGAGGAGAAGATCAAGAGGAGATTTCTGCGAATTGAAGAAAGACTCGGCGGAGGCTCGGATGCAGCGCGCGAGGGGGAGGCCCGAGGAGGACCAGGAGAGAAGATTCCTTGAAAGTGAAGAAAACGAGAAGGGATCGATCTCGACGGCCGTCACCTCTCCCCCGCCGGCGGCCCGCGCGAGCTCGAGAAGCGGCCGCGTCATGAACCCGACGCCCGCGTAGAGGTCCGCGGCGCGGCGGGGCGAAAGACCGCGCAGCGCGGCGCGGATCTCGTCCAGGAAGGCGTCCAGGAGAAAGAGATTTCCTTGAAAGAAGGAAGAAACGGAGACCGAGAAGCCGGCACCGCCCGCCTGAAGCACCAGCTCCGAGGGGCCCTCCGAACCCGCGAGGCGCCCGCCCTCATCGACGACACGAAGCCCATCGAACGGGCCCCTCTTCACCTTCAAAGAAATCCCCGGTCCCCCTCCGTCTCCCCCGCCGAGTCGCAGCTCGCCGAGTAGGGTCTTCCCGTCCCGCGACTCCAGAGTCGCCAGTTCCCCCTCCAAAGGCCCGAGCGAGCGGAGGTGTTCCCGGAGCGCGGGGAGGCGCGCGAGAAACGGGTTCGACACGATCTCGCAGCCCTCGAGGTCCGCGACGATGTTCGAGCGCGGCGCGAAGAACCCGAGGCGGCCCTCGCGGTCGAGGTGGAGGCGGTTGCGCAGCCGGTAGTTCGGCGGCGAGCCCCGCCA
Source organism: Acidobacteriota bacterium (assembly GCA_039930645.1). Lineage (GTDB taxonomy): Bacteria > Acidobacteriota > Thermoanaerobaculia > UBA5066 > UBA5066 > Fen-183. Next base: position 6,771 of record JBDTTJ010000051.1, on the reverse strand, counting down.
GCGCGGCTCCGGCAGGTCCTCCGCCTTCAGGCCGCCGAGGCGGCGAAGCGCGTCGAGGACGAGCGCGGTCTTGAGGACGCGGTGGTGTTCCGGCCGCGCGGCGGGCCAGTCGCATCCGCCGCAGGCGCCGCTTCGGGCAAGCGGACAGACGTCGGCATCCGCGCGGCGGGCCTCCCCCGCCTCGAGAATCGCTTCGGCCCGGCCGCGGATCAGCCGCGGCGAGGCTTCGTCCACGCGCAGCCGCACGCGGTCTCCCGGCAACGCGCCCGCGACGAGCGTGACGACGCCTTCCGTCCGCGCGAGGCCCAGGCCGCCTGGCACGACCCGCTCGACAACCGCTTCGACAACGTCGCCGGCGCGGATCTCAGCCATGGAGAAGCGTGAGGGCCGGCAGGCCCAGCAGGAGGCGCACCTCGCGGCGCGTCAGCGCGCGCCGCATGCGCTCGACGACGGCGGGCGACACGCCCGCGACATCGCCGAGCGCCGAGGACACCAGGGAATCGACGAGCTCCTTCTGCTTCGGAGGGAGACCGCGAAGAATTTCCTTCACGAGTGACGCCTCGATCGCCGAGAGCCTCTCTTCGGATTCTTCGAAAGGTCCCTCGCGAGGGATTGCGTCGACCTTCGCCGCGGCTTTCTCTCTTACCCTTCCAAGAAAATCTTCATCGGCCCCGCCTGGTGCGAAGGGCTTGCTCGGCTCGCGGAGCCCTTTCGAAAGCAGAGCAAGAGATACTTCTCTCGCGGGCGCGTTCGCGTCCGCCGCGGCGATCCCGCGGGCCTTGCCCACGAGACCGCGCCGCTCCATCTCCCACAGCTCCTCGACGGCGCTCGCGCAGTATGCGATCGACGAGATCTTCCCGGCCTGGCCGCGCGCGCGCCGCTTCTCGAAGGCCTCGCGCACCGCACGGACCACGACGTCGACCGGCACTCCGTTCTCGCGCCAGCCGCGGATGAGCGTCCAGTCTTTCGGCGACAGCAGGAACGGCGTTCCGCGCTCGGCAATGAAGGCCTCCTCCACTCTCGTGGCATAGGCCTCTTCATCGGGCACGGCGTCGTCCATGTCAGAAGTGGACGACGTCCCCCGACACGAGCGTCTCGTCGCCGCCCTCGGTCGCGAGGCGCAGGAAGCCCTCGGGCGTGACGCCCGCGAAAGCCCCTTTGTGCGAGCGGTCCCCGTCCGTGACCGTCAGGAGATCGCCCGGCGCGTGCGCGGACACCGCCGCGAACGCCTCCGCAAGCGGGTCGGCGCAGGGCTCGCCGACGCCCTCGTCGAGAATCGCGAGGACCTCGTCGAGCGGTCCCTCGCCCTTGAGCAGCGCCGGTGCAACGCCGCACGCTTCGAGTGACGTGGCCCTGGAAAGGCCGCGGGCGTCGAGGTCCGCGCGCGTGCCGCGAACGTTCAGCCCGATGCCGATCACGGCCCACCCCTCGCCGTCGTCGTTCGAGCGGGCCTCGATGAGGAGGCCGCCGAGCTTCCGGCGTTCCACGAAGAGGTCGTTCGGCCACTTGAGCTTGACGTCGATGCCGAACGCGGCGGAGAGGCCCTTCGCGAGGAGGATCCCCGTCTCGATCGGCAGCCGGACTCGACCGGGGCCCTCTGGCCACGGCACGATCGCCGAGAGCGCGAGCGCGCCCGGAAGCGGGACCCACGTGCGCCCCGCGCGGCCGCGGCCCGCGGTCTGCTCGCCCGCGGCGATCACCGTGAGCCGGATCTCCTCGCTCTCGGCGAGCGCGTGCTCGACGATGATCTTCGCGAAATCGTTCGTGGAGGGCGCCGTCGCGAGGAGGATCACGTTGTGGATGCGGGCGAACCGCCTCCCGCCGAGCGGCGCGAGGGCGCCGAGCGGGGAGCCCGCGGGCGGGAGAGGCACGCCACCGCTCACGGAGCCGCTGTCCCCACGAGGTTGCCCGAGAGGCGGACGATTCGCTCGGAGATTTCTTCGAGTTGCTGCTTCGTCTTCGCGATCACACTGGCCGGAGCGCGCGACAGGAAGCTCTCGTCGGCGAGGCGCGAGCGGATCTTCTCCGCCTCGGTCCGCAGCTTCTCGACTTCCTTGCGGATCTTTTCCATGTCATCCGGAGAGATGTTCTGCTTCGGAAGATCCACGACGATCCCGGCGTCCGCGATGACGTCGCGATGCGCTCCGGGCCAATCAACACTCGAAGAAATCTCCACGGCGCTGAGGCGCGCGAGATGGGCGAGGAGCGGGACGTGACGCTGCATTTCCTCTGAAAGGGATCCTGGCGGGAGCTCGATTCCGAGCCGCAGCGCTTCGGTCTGCGGGAGGCACCGTTCGGCCCTGAGATTGCGGACTCTGGTCACGATCGCCCGCAGGAGCTCGACCACCGTCACCGCCGCGTCGTCCTTCCACTCGGGGCGCGACTCCGGGAACTTCGCCATCGTGAGCTTCAGGCCGTCGCCGTTCAGCGCCTCGCGGATCTCGCACGACACGAACGGCATGAACGGGTGCAGGAGCGCGAGGGAGTCGAGAAGGACGCGCTTGAAGACGCCGCGCGTCTTCGCCTTCTCGGCCTCGGGCACGTCGGCCCCGCGGAGGACCGGCTTGATCATCTCGACGTAGCCGTCGCAGAACTCGGACCAGAAGAACTGATAGAGGGCGTGCGCGGCCTCGTCGAATCGGTACGCCTCGAGGGACGCGCTCACGCGGCCCGCGGCGTCCGAGAGGCGGGCGAGGATCCAGCGGTCGACCGTGGAGAGCGTCCTGACGTCGAGCGCCTCCGGGTCGGCGCAGTCGCCCTCGGCGATCAGCGGGAGCGCGAACCGCGTCGCGTTCCAGACCTTCGTCGCGAACGCGCGGTAGCCCGCGACGCGGCTCTTGCCGAACGGGAGGTCGCGGCCCGTGCCGGAGAGGACGGCGAGCGTGAACCGGACGGCGTCGGCCCCGAACTCGTCGCACATCTCCAGCGGGTCGACGACGTTCCCCTTCGTCTTCGACATCTTCTGGCCCTTCTCGTCGCGGACGAGGCCGTGGAGCACGACGTCCTTGAAGGGCGCGCGCCCGTCGAACCAGGTCCCCGCCATCACCATCCGGGCCACCCAGAAGAAGAGGATGTCGAAGCCCGTGACGAGGACGCTCGTCGGGTAGAAGCGCTTGAAGTCGGGCGTCTCGTCGGGCCAGCCGAAGACCGAGAGCGGCATGAGCCACGACGAGAACCACGTGTCGAAGACGTCGGGGTCGCGCGTGAGCGCCGTATTTCCGCACGTGCCGCACGAGACGGGGTCGCCCGCGCCCGGCTCGGGGACGCTCACGTGACCGTCCGCGCAGTACCACGCCGGGATCTCGTGCCCCCACCAGAGCTGGCGCGAAACGCACCAGTCGCGGATGTTCTTCATCCACTCGTCGTACGTCTTCTTCCAGAGGTCCGGCGTGAACGCCGTCTCGCCCGAGTCGGTCGCAAGGACGGCCTTTTCCGCGAGCGGCGCGATCTTCACGAACCACTGGATCGAGACGAGCGGCTCGACGGTCGTGTCGCACCGCTGGCAGCGCGCGAGCGGAACGAGGTGGCTCTTCTCGCCGCGGCGGAGGCCCTTGGCGTCGAGGTCCCGGAGGACCTTCTTCCGCGCCTCGCCCCGGTCGAGGCCCGCGTAAGCCTCGCCCGCGGCCTTCGTCATCTTCCCGTCGAAGCCGATGACGGTCACGAGGTCGAGGCCGTGGCGCCTGCCCGCCTCGAAGTCGTTCGGGTCGTGCGCGGGCGTCACCTTCACGACGCCGGTGCCGAACTTGGGGTCGACGAAGGCGTCGGCGATCACGGGGATCGTGCGGCCGGTCAGAGGCAGCGTCACGCGCCTGCCGACGAGGGCGGTGTAGCGCTCGTCGTCCGGGTGCACGGCGACGGCGGTGTCTCCGAGCATCGTCTCGGGGCGCGTCGTCGCGACCACGACCTCCCCGCCGCCTTCCACCGGATAGGCGATCGACCACAGATGGCCCGACGTCTCGACGTGGTTCACCTCGAGGTCGGAGAGGACGGTCGCGCAGCTCGGGCACCAGTTCACCATCCGCTCGGCTCTGTATGCGAGGCCCTGCTTGTAGAGCGTCGTGAAGACCCAGCGGACGGCTTTCGAGCGCGTCTCGTCGAGCGTGTAGTACTCGCGCGTGAAGTCGCACGAGGCGCCGAGTCGCCGGATCTGGTTCAGGATGTCGCCGCGCCGCGACCCCGCCCACTCGCGGCAGATCGCGAGGAACGCCTCGCGGCCGAGTTCGTGGCGCGTCTTGCCCGTGCGTTCCTTCAGGTCGCGCTCGACGACCATCTGCGTCGCGATGCCCGCGTGGTCGACGCCGGGCACCCAGAGGACCGCGCGGCCCTGCATGCGGCGCCAGCGGCAGAGGACGTCCTCGAGCGTGCGCCCGAGCGCGTGGCCGACGTGCAGCCGCCCCGTGACGTTGGGCGGCGGGATCACGATCGTGAAAGGCTCGGCGTCGGGAGAGGCCGCCTCGGGACGGAAGAAACCCGCCTCCTCCTGCGCCTTGTACCAGCGCATCTCGAAGGTGGACGGGTCGAACGTCTTCTCGAGCTCTTTCACAGGCCGCCGAGGATATCGGAAAGCCGAATCCTCAGTCCGCCCTTTCGAGCTCCTCGAGGCGCTCCTTCACGAGGCGCTCGGCCAGCTCCGGGACGACGTCCCAGGCGATGCGGCGGACCACCCGCTCGCCGCCCAGCTCGAGCACGCGGCGCGCGATGCGGTCGACGTCGGCATCCGAGAGCGGCCCCAGGAACGATGCGGCAGCGGACGCCGCGGGCGCGGAATCGGGGATGAGGCTCTTGAGGTCGGTGAGGCTCGCCTCGGCCGCGAGGGCCTCGAGGTCGGAGCGCGACTCCTGAGACGTCGCGTGCTCGCCGCTGCCTTCGCCACCGAGCTTCTCCCACGCCTCGGGACGGCGCGTCTTGCCCTTGTCGGAGCGCTCGAAGGCGGCGATGTCCTCGTCGAGGTCGCGGCGTTGCTCCGAAGTGTCGTCGAGCGCGTCGAGGTTCATCTCGTACCCGCGCTCGCCCGAACCCGAAAGGGCCGGAGGCGGTGGCGGCACCGGTGGAATCGGCCCGGTCGGCGGGTCGAAGTCGGTCCGCGCCGGCGGCGGCAGCTCGGAGAAGACCGGGATCGCCGTCGTCGAAAACACGTCGTCGGAGAGCGCGGGCGGCGGCAGGAGCGGAGGCGGCGGAGGCGCCGGCTCGAGTTCCGGGACGGCCAGCGGCGCCGTGTAGAACGAGCTCACGTTCGAGATCGTCGGATCCGTGGACTCGCCGATCTCGGCCGGCTCGGGCGCGGGAGGAGGAGGAGGCGGCGGAGGCGGGGGTTCGGGGGCCGGCGGCGGCTCCGGCGGCGCGGCGGCCTTCGCCTCGGCCGCGCGGCGGACGAGGTCCCGGACGAGCGACGCGAGCCCCTGCGAGTCGAACGGCTTCGTGACGACCGAGTCGGCGCCGACGCGCTCGGAGCGGGGCTTGTCGAACGGCTCGAACGTGCCCGTGAGGAGCACGACCGGAACGTAACGGCCGCCCGGACGCTTCTTCACCTCCTCGCACACGTCGTAGCCCGTCTTGCCGGGCATCACGGCGTCCGCGAGAACGATGTCGGGCTCGAACTCCGCGAGGAGGGCCACGGCGTCGTCGCCGTTGCCGACCGCCCTGAGCTCGAACTCGCTGCCAGAGAACGTCAGCTCGACCACCTTGCGGATGGTCAGGCTGTCGTCCGCCAGAAGAATTCGGGAAGGCATGGTCGGGAGGGAGTTTACACCGGACGCTTCGCCGCGGCCGCATCGAGGGCCTGGAACACGCGCGAGGCCGGGCGCCGCCCGATGGCGGCGGAGAGGACCCGCGACGCGCCGGCGACGGCCGCGAGGTCCACGCCCGTTTCGTAGCCCATGCCGTCGAGCATCCAGAGCAGATCCTCGGTTGCGATGTTGCCCGCCGCGCCCGGCGCGTACGGGCAGCCGCCGAGGCCGCCCGCCGAGGAGTCGAAGATCCGCACGCCCTCGCGCAGGCCCTCCGCCACGTTCGCGAGGGCCGTCCCGCGCGTGTCGTGAAAGTGGAGGGCGAGGCGCTCGATGGGGACGCCCGCCTCGACGGTGCGCCCCACGACCTCCGGCACCTGCGTCGGGACGCCGATCCCGATCGTGTCGCCAACGGAGACCTCGGCGCACCCGATCTCGACGAGTCGCCCCGCGACACGCGCGACGTCCTCGGGCGCGACCGGGCCTTCGTAAGGGCAGCCGAACGCGCACGAGACGTAGCCGCGCACCCGCATCCCCGCGGCCTTCGCGCGGGCGAGCACCGGCGCGAAGCGCGCAAACGACTCGTCGATCGAGGCGTTGATGTTCCGCCGGTTGAACGTCTCGGAAGCCGCTGTGAAGACCGCGATCTCCTCGACGCCGGCCGCGAGCGCGCGGTCGAGCCCTTTCTCGTTCGGGACGAGAACCGGGTAACGGACGCCCGGCCGCTTCGCGATCCGGCGGAACACGTCCTCGCCATCCGCGAGCTGCGGGATCGCCTTCGGCGAGACGAACGCCGTCGCCTCGATGACGGGCAAGCCCGCGGCCGAGAGCGCGTCGACGAACGCGACCTTCGCGTCCGCGGGCAGGATCGCGGCCTCGTTCTGCAGACCGTCCCGGGGGCCGACCTCGACGACGGTGACGCGTTGGTGGCTCATGTGACGTCCAGGAGAACGGCGCCGAGGGCCACCATCTTCCCGGGCTCGGCACCGAGCCGCGACACGGTTCCCGCCCGGGGCGCCCTCACGGCGTGCTCCATCTTCATGGC
>JBDTTJ010000050.1:0-15452 GCA_039930645.1 Acidobacteriota bacterium | reverse complement strand
CAGGGCGCCGAAGTACGAGGCGGCCCCGTTCTTCAGGAGCGCCGTCACGTTGTGGAGAAGGATGCGGTGGCCCATGGCCATCAGCTCCTTCGCACGGGCGCCCGTCTGTGCGGTCGTTCCGACGAGGAGCCCCGCGTCGAGGACCGTCTTCGTGATCCGGTCGACGGCCTCCTCCACTTCGGGCCGGGCGGGCCCGCCGGGATAGCCCATCGCCATCGCGAGGTCTCGCGGCCCGATGATGAAGCCGTCGACGCCGGGCACCCGCACGAGGTCGTCGAGGGCCGCGACGGCCTCGAGCGTCTCGATCTGCGGCAGGACGAGCGTCTCGTCGTTCACGCGCTCGACGTAGTCTTCTATCTTCTCGGGGCCGAGCGTGAACCTGTTCGCGCGCACCGGTGCGATGCCGCGCAGGCCTTTCGGCGGGTACTTCATCGCCTCGACGAGGCGCCTCACGTCGTCCGTCTCGCGCACGCCGGGCAGCATGATTCCCATCGCGCCCGCGTCGAGGTACTGGAGGATGAGCTTCGGGTCGAGGCCGCGCGGCCGGACGAGGAGCGTCATCCCGGCGACCTCGCACGCGCGCGCCGCGTCCTCGGCCTCGCGCGGCCCGGCCGTGCCGTGCTCCGTGTCGAGGAGGTAAAGGGAGAAGCCGAGGAGCCCGAGCGTCTCGAGCGTCGAGGCTTCGACGTTCGGGGAGAGGAGGCCGTGGACGGCCTCGCCGGCCTTCAGCCGGGCCTTGAGCGATTTCGGCATGGGATTCCTCGCGTGGATCGTAACCCCCGGAACGGAAACGCCGCCGTGGCCTCGCGGCCGCGGCGGCGTCGGGATCCGGGGACGACCGGGCAGCGCCCGGTCCAGCGTCAGCGTTTCTCGAAGGGCACGATGTGACGCTCGCCGGAGCCGAGATAGATCTGGCGCGGGCGGGCGATCTTCTGGTCGTTGTCGGCCATCATCTCGTTCCACTGCGCGAGCCAGCCCGACATGCGCGGGATCGCGAAGAGGACCGGGAACATGTCGACGGGGAACTTCATGGCCTGGTAGATGAGGCCCGAGTAGAAGTCCACGTTGGGGTACAGCTTGCGTTTCAGGAAGTACTCGTCCTGAAGGGCGATCCGCTCGAGCTCGAGCGCGATGTCGAGGAGCGGGTTCTTGCCCGTGACCTCGAAGACCTGCTCGGCCATGTTCTTGATGACCTTGGCGCGCGGGTCGTAGTTCTTGTAGACGCGGTGGCCGAAGCCCATGAGCTTCGTCTCGCCGCCGGACTCCTTGACCGACTTGATGAACTCGGGGATCTTGGACTTCGAGCCGATCTCGAAGAGCATGCGGAGGACGGCTTCGTTCGCGCCGCCGTGGAGCGGGCCGTAGAGAGCGCCGATCGCGCCGGCCGCCGAGACGTACGGGTCGGCCTCGGAGGAGCCGATCGCCCGCATCGCGTTCGTCGAGCAGTTCTGCTCGTGGTCCGCGTGGAGGATGAAGAGGATCTCGAGGGCCTTCACGAGCGTCGGGTTCGCGACGTACTTCGGCTCGACCGCGCGGTACATCATCTGGAGGAAGTTCGCGGTGTAGGAGAGCTCGTTGTCGGGGTACGAGAACGGCCAGCCGATCGAGTGGCGGTACGCGAACGCGGCGAGCGTCGGGATCTTCGCGATGAGGCGGATGATCTGCTGCCGGCGCGTCTCGGGCTCGCGGACTTCCTTGGCCTCGGGGTAGAACGTCGAGAGCGCAGACACCGTCGACGCGAGCATGCCCATCGGGTGCGCGTCGTACCGGAAGCCCTTCATGAGGCCCTTGATGTTCTCGTGCACCATCGTGTGGAACGTGATGTCGTTCGTCCACGAGTCGTACTGCGTCTTCGTCGGAAGCTCGCCGTTCACGACGAGGTACGCCGTCTCGAGGTACGTCGTCTTCTCGGCGAGCTCGGCGATCGGGTAGCCCCGATAGTTCAGGATGCCCTTGTCCCCGTCGATGAACGTGATCGTGCTCTTGCACGACGCCGTGTTCAGGAACGCGGGGTCGTAGGTCATCAGGCCGAAGTCGGTCGGCTGTTCCTTGATCTGGCGCAGGTCGATCGCGCGGATCGTCCCGTCCTTGATCGGCAGGTCGTACGCCTTCCCGGTCCGGTTGTCGGTGATCGTCAGGGACTCGCGCATCTTCGTGGCACCCTCCGGCGCCTTCGTTTCGGGCGCAACCGTCGTCGCCATATTCAAATCCTCCTCTGGGCCCGGCTGGGCCTCCGGGTCGTCCTAGAAGAATGGGGACGGGAGAACGGACCGGAAATGATGAGGATGCGCTAGTTCCCCGTCGATTGTGACGGAATTCACAAGCACTGAGGAGGCGGAGGCCTCAGCCCGAGACGCCGTCGTAGCCGAGGTACGCCTCGAGGACGTTCACCTCGTGCTCGAGGTCCGCGATCCGCTCCTCCATCACGTGCCGGAGGGACACCATCCCGACGACCTTCTTCTTGCCGTCGACGATCGGGAGGTGGCGGATGTGGTTCGCCGACATCTTTTCGGCGGCGACCGCTTCGTCCCCCGGGGCCGGGATCGACAGGACGTCCGCCGTCATGACGGCCGAGATGGGCGTTTTCGCGGGGTCGCGCCGCGCGAGGACGATCTTGTCGAGGACGTCACGCTCGGAAAAGATGCCCGTCATCTTCCTGCCCTTCATGACGACGACCGCGCCGATGCGCTCCCTCACCATCGTCTTGACGGCCTCGAGGACCGTGGAAGTTTCCGGAACGGTGATCGCGGGGCGGGAACTGTTCCGAAGCAGGTTCGCCATGGCGGACTCCTCTCGCAGGCTCGCGCCTGAGGTCAATCTGGGAGCCGCCGGAGGAACCGGCCCTGATGCAGAAGGATCAGGACGAGGGGGTCAGCGCGTGTAGCCGGGACGGCGGTCCTCCAGCGCCGGGAACTTCGCGCGCGCGTCGGCGACGGCCGCAGGGTCGACGTCGGCGATCAGGACCGTCTCGGTCTCGGCCGCGCTGACGAGCGTTTCGCCCCAGGGCGACGTCACGGACGAATCGCCCATGTGCCTGTTGCCCTTGCCGTCCTCGCCCACCCGGTTCACGCCCGCCACGTAACAGAGGTTCTCGACCGCCCGCGCCTTGAGGAGCAGCCGCCAGTGATGGCGCCGGCGCTCGGGCCAGTTCGCGACGACGGCGAACAGGTCCGTGCCGTCGGCCGCGAGGCGGAACGGCTCGGGGAAGCGCAGGTCGTAACAGACCTGCGGCGTCACACGGAGGCCTTCGATCGTCCAGGTGACGACCTTCGTTCCCTTCGCGTAGACGGCGTCCTCGCCCGCGAAGGAGAACGGGTGGAGCTTCGTGTAGCGCGAGACGTCGCCCTCGGGCGTGACCCACAGCGCGTTGTTGCATGGGAGCGGCGACGGCGTGCCCGAGGCGTCGCACGTCTCGGCGAGCCCCGCGACGAGGTGCAGCCCGAGGCCGCGCGCCATCCCGCGCAGCCATTCTTCGCTCTTGCCGCCCGGCGGCTGGGCGATCTTCGCGCTGTCCATGGAGAAGCCCGTCGCGAACATCTCCGGCAGGAGCGCCAGCGACGCGCCGTCGTCGGCCGCGCGCTTGAGCAGCTTCGCCGCGCCGGCGTGGTTGGACTTCCAGTCCTCCCAGGCGAGATCCATCTGGAGGAGGGCGACGCGCACGGAGAGATTATGGACGCGTCGCGCGCTCGACGAGGTGGACGAAGGAGCGATAGCGCTCGCCCGTCGCGCGCGAGAGGCCGGCCTCGCACGTTCGGCTGGAAGACCAGTACCCCCCGGCGCCCGCCGCGACCGCCTGGGCGGCCTCGAGGCGCGTCGCGGAGGCCGTCAGCTCCGGGACGAGGAAGCCGCGGTCGCCGGCGAACCCGCAGCAGCCGGCGTCGGGCGGGATCACGGAAGACTCGGCGCAGGCCGCGGCGAGGCCCTCGAGCTTCGGGACGAGGCCCATCTTCACGAGCGAGCAGACGGGATGCAGGACGGCCGAGGGCTCGCGGCGCGTCACGGTGAGCTTCGGCAGCAGCACGTCGTGGACGAACGCGACGCCGTCGAGGATCGTGAGCGCGTCGAAGCGCTTGCGGTTCTCTTCCGTCAGGGCCTCGCGGCAGTGGAGAAGGCCGTACGTGCAGGGGCTCGTGTCGACGAAGACGGGCAGCCGTCCGGCGTCCGACCAGCGCCAGAAGTTCGCGATCGCGCGGTTCGCGGCGAGCGCGTGCGCCTCTGCGTAGCCCTTCGACGAGAACGGGACGCCGCAGCACGTTCCCGCGGCATCGGGCGGCACGTGCACGGGAACGCCGGCGCGGGCCGCGAGCGCGACCAGTGTGTCCACGAGCGGCGGCGTCTCGTCGCCGGCTTCCGGTCCCATCGTCCGGGAGAGGCAGGACGGGAAGTAGATGGCCTGCGCTCCCGCGGGCGAAGTCCTCGTGCGCGGGGCGCGGGCGGCCCGCGGCATCTCGGCGCTCCAGAGCGGGAACGAGCCGCCGGCAAGCGTTCGGAGCGCGCCCGTCAGCCCCGCCATCGCCCGCGCCCCGAAGAGCGCCTGAATGGCGTGGCCCGCGCGGAGGCCCGTTCGCAGAGCCGGCTCGACGAGATTGAAGGAGCGCGCTGCCCGCGAGGCGGCCCATTTCGCGAACGGCGAGTGGCGCGCGGCGCGGAAGCGCTTCGTGAGCGTTCCCGTGTCGATCTTGACCGGACACGCGGTCGCGCAGAGGCCGTCGACGGCGCAGGTGTCGAGGGCGTCGTACGGGAAGTCGGCTTCGAGGGCGGCGCGGAGGGAAGCGTCCGAGCGCGTCTCGTCGAGGCGCGCCATCTCGCGGCGGACGACGATCCGCTGCCGCGGCGTGAGCGTGAGGTCGCGGCTCGGGCAGAGCGGCTCGCAGAACCCGCACTCGATGCAGCGGTCGACCTCCTCCTCGACGGACGGGATCGGCTTGAGGTCCCTGAGATGCGCGCGCGGGTCGGCGTTCACGACGACGCCGGGGTTCAGGAGGCCGGAGGGGTCGGCCAGCTCCTTGACGCGCTTCATGACGGCGTAAGCGTCGGCCCCCCACTCCGTCTCGACGAACGGCGCCATGTTCCGGCCCGTGCCGTGCTCGGCCTTGAGCGCGCCGTCGTAGCGTTCGACGACGAGCCGCACGACGTCGTCCATCAAGCGGGCGTACTGCGCGACGGCGCGCGCGTCGCGGAACGACTGCGAGAGCACGAAGTGCAGGTTCCCGTCGCGGGCGTGGCCGAAGATGATCGCGTCCGCGTAGCCGTGCTTCGCGAAGAGGGCCGTGAGGTCCGTCGCGGCGTCTGCGAGACGGTCGACCGGGAAGGCGACGTCCTCGATGATGACGGTCGTCCCGCTCTTTCGCACGGCGCCGACGGACGGGAACATCCCCTGCCGCACGCGCCAGAGGCGCGCCTGCTCCGCGGCGTCGTGCGTGAAGCGGGCGGGCTCCACGAGGGCCAGCCCCGAGGCCGCCTCGTTCGCACGGCGGGCGAGGTCATCGCGCTCGTCTTCGCGCGCGGCCTGGAACTCCGCGAGGAGGCCCGCGGCGCCCGGCGGGAGCGTGCGCAGAGCCGCGGGCACGCCCTGCTCGTTCTCGACGGAGCGCAGGGCCGCCCGGTCCATGACCTCCAGCGCCTTCGCGCCCGCCGCGTTGAGCGGGACGATCGCGGCGCAGGCCGCGTGGAGCCCCGGGAAGAGGAGAAGGCCCGTGACCTTGACCGGAAGGTCGGGCACGGTGGCGAGGACCGCCTCGGACAGGAACGCGAGCGTGCCCTCCGAGCCCACGAGGAGGCGCGCGAAGACGTCCACCGGGCGCTCGAAGTCGAGAAACGCGTTGAGCGCATAGCCGGTCGTGTTCTTCGTGCGGTACTTCGCCCTGATCCGCGCCGCGAGCGTCGCGTCGGAGACGATCCGCGTGCGGAGGTCGACGAGACCCTGCCAGAGCGCCGGCTCTTTCGCGCGCAGGACTTCGTCCGCCTCGGGGCGCGCGGTGTCGATGGCGGTGCCCGACGGGAGAAGGAACGTGAGGGACTCGAGCGTGTGGTACGCGTTCTGCGCGACGCCGCAGCACATCCCGCTCGCGTTGTTCGCGACGATGCCGCCGAGCGTGCACGTGGCGATGGAGGCGGGATCGGGCCCGATCTTGCGGCCGAACGGCTTGAGGGCGCGGTTCGCGTGGGCGCCGATCACGCCCGGCTGGACGCGAATGCGGGCCCCGCCGTCCTCGACCGTCAGGCCGCGGAAGCCCCGCGCGGTCTCGACGAGGATGCCGTCCGTGACGGACTGGCCCGAGAGGCTCGTCCCGGCCGCGCGGAAGACGAGAGGGACGCCGTGGGCGCGCGAGACGGCGAAGAGGCGTCGGACCTCGCCGGCACTCTTCGCATGGACGACGGCCTTCGGCACGAGGCGGTAGAAGCTCGCGTCCGAGGCCCACGCGATCCTGTCGATCGCGCGCGTGAGGACGCGCTCCGCCACGACAGCCGCCGCGAGGGCGGCCGCGAGGGGAGCCGGCGTCTCCTTCATTCCGAGGGCGATCGTAGCCTTCCTTTTGCTAGGCTGGCGGCGATGGGCCGCTCGCTCCTGTCGAAGGTCTGGGACCTCCACGCCGTCCGGAAGCTCCCGACGGGCCAGACGCAGCTCTTCGTGGGCCTGCACCTCGTCCACGAGGTCACGAGCCCGCAGGCGTTCGCGATGCTGAAGGAGAACGGCTGGACGGTGGCGTTCCCGTCGCGCACGGTTGCGACCGTCGACCACATCATCCCGACGCTCAGCCTCGCGCGTCCGTTCGCCGACGCAGAGGCGGAGGAGATGCTCGTCTCGCTCCAGCGGAACTGCCGCGACTTCGGCGTGCCCCTCTACGACCTCGGCGCACCGGAGCAGGGCATCGTCCACGTCGTCGGGCCCGAGCTCGGCTTCACGCAGCCGGGAATGACGATCGCGTGCGGCGACAGCCATACGTCCACGCACGGCGCCTTCGGGGCGCTCGCGTTCGGGATCGGGACTTCGCAGGTGCGCGACGTCCTCGCCTCGCAGTGCCTCGCGATGGACCCGATGAAGCTGCGCCGCATCGACGTGACGGGGCGTCTCGCCTCCGGGGTCTACGCGAAGGACGTCATCCTCGCGATCATTCGCACGCTGGGCGTCAAGGGCGGCGTCGGCTACGCGTACGAGTACGGCGGCGAGGCCGTCGACGCGATGTCGATGGACGAGCGCATGACGCTCTGCAACATGTCGATCGAGGGCGGCGCGCGCGCGGGCTACGTGAACCCGGACGCGACGACGTTCGAGTACCTGAAAGGCCGGCCCGCCGCGCCGAAGGGCGAGGCGTGGGACCGGGCTGTCGCCTGGTGGTTCTCGATGGCTTCCGACGCGGACGCCGCGTACGACGACCGCGTGACGCTGGACGGCGCGGCGCTCGAGCCGCACGTGACGTGGGGGATCAACCCCGCACAAAGTACGGGCGTGACGGGCCGCGTCCCGCGGGCCCCCGACGCCACGCCCGAGGCGCGTGCCCAGGTCGCCGAGGCGCTCGAATACATGGGCTTCACCGGCGGCGAGGCGATCGCGGGGACGAAGATCGACGTCGCGTTCATCGGCTCGTGCACGAACGGACGCCTCTCGGACCTGCGCGAGGCCGCGCGCGTCGTGAAGGGCCGAAAGGTCGCCAAGGGCGTCAAGGCGCTCGCGGTGCCGGGCTCGAACGCCGTCCGCGCCGCCGCCGAGAAGGAAGGTCTCGACGCGGTCTTCCGCGACGCGGGCTTCGAATGGCGCGGCGCGGGCTGCTCGATGTGCCTCGCGATGAACCCGGACCGGCTCGAGGGGCGGCAAGTGTGCGCGTCGTCCTCGAACCGCAACTTCAAGGGCCGGCAGGGGAGCCCCACGGGCCGGACTCTCCTCATGAGCCCCGCGATGGTCGCGGCCGCGGCCGTCGCGGGCGAGGTGACGGATGTGCGCCCGCTCCTGGGAGGCGGGCGATGAGCCTCCCCGCGATCCGCCGCGTCTCGGGCACGGCGCGTCCGCTCACGGGCGACGACATCGACACGGACCGGATCATCCCGGCGCGCTTCCTCGTCTCCGTCACGTTCGACGGCCTCGGCGCGCACGCATTCGAGGACGACCGCCGGGGCGCGAAGACGCGCGGCGAGACGCACGCGTGGGACGACGCCCGGTTCTTCGGTGCGGCGCTCCTTCTCGTGAACCGCAACTTCGGCTGCGGCTCGTCGCGCGAGCACGCGCCGCAGGCGCTCCTGCGCGGCGGGATCCGGGCCGTCGTCGGCGAGTCGTACTCGGAGATCTTCTTCGGAAACTCCGTCGCGATCGGCCTTCCGTGCGTGACGCTCCCCCACGAGGCGATGGCGGCGCTGCAGGCGCTGGTCGCGGGCGACCCCGCGACGATGCTCGCGCTCGACCTCGGAACGAAGACGCTCGCGGCGGGTGAGGCGACGTTCCCGGTCGCCATGCCCGAAAACGCGCGCCAGGCGTTCCTCTCGGGGAACTGGGACGGGACGTCGATGCTCCTCGACCGGTACGACGAGGTGGAGGCGCTTGCGAAGCGCCTCCACTACGTCACCGGGTTCTAGCCTACTTGTCGAACCGGAACGTCGCGATCACGCCGGCGTGGTCGGAGGCGTAGGGCGGCATGGAGTGGCCCTGAACGGGCGCGATCACGCGCTCGGAGTTGACCACACGAATGTCGCGCGAGAAGAAGAGGTCGATCCGCTCGAAGGGCTTCGACGCGGCGAAGAAGGGCGGGGGGTACTGGTCCTCGAGATAGAACGGCCAGGTGAGCCCGAAATCGCCCCGTCCGTGCGTCGCGGGCCAGACTTCCGTGTAACCGGCCGCCTCGATGAGACCGACGGTCGGCGTGTCGTCCACGAAGCCGCCGTGGTTCGCGTCGGAGTTGAAGTCGCCGCAGATCACGACGGGTACCGTGCCGCCCAGCATCGCCTCGATCAGCTCCTGCGCCTGCCACACTTGCACTTGAGTTGCGTAGGGGACGCCCGCGATTGGGGTCTCGAGATGCGTCGTTGCGAAGCGGAACACCTTGTCGCCCACGTGAACGTTGCCGTCGATCCAGCCCGCAATCACGTCCAGGCCCGGGGCGAACGGGAAGTACGCGACGAACGTATGCGTCTGGAAGTTGTCCAGGTAGAACTTCGGCCGTTTCAGGTCGGAGCGGACGAGGACGGCGTTCCGGTCTGTGAACCGGAGGGCGCCGCCGATCAGGCCACCTTGCTGCGCGAGATCGTTCAGCGACTGCACCGCGACGAGGTCATAGGGGGCGCCCACTTTCACGAGCGCCGCCTGGAGCAGGTCGAGCTGGTCGAAGAGCGGTAAGAGCGCCGTGTCAGGATCAGGCCCGAACCGCCAGAGGACCGCCTCCTGCAGCGCGAGGATGTCGGGTTTCTTGGCGGCGATCCGCGCCGCCATCACCTTGGCACGTCCCTCGAAATTGCTCGCCTGGAGCTCGGCGAAGGTGAGGTCGACCGCGTCGCCGAGCGAGCCGGGGAACTGGCCCGCGAACCAGCCGATGATGAACGTCAAGTCCGTCCCGTCATCCATGTTCTGGGTCATGATCGTGACGGGCACGTTGGCGTCCGGCTTTGCCGCGCTGGCGGGGAACGCGAGGACGGCGAGGGCACAGATAGCAAGGACTGCGAGTTTTCGCAGCATGGGTCCTCCTTGCTGGCTCGGGGGCGCTCCGGAGGTCAGGCACGCATCCATACAGGACACCGGAGCCGACCTCGGGTCAGTTCTGAACACATGGGGCCCTGGCCGCGCTCCGGCCTTGATGCACCTGAATCAGCCGGTCGGCGGTCTAGCACGCCCTCTCTTTCCGCACCATCTCCAGGAACGCGTGCGCCGCGGGGCCGAAGTTGCCGGCGGCGCGGTAGACGAGGCGGAGGTCGCGCGGACGCCGCAGCTCGGGCAGCGTCGTCGCCGCGAGGCGGCCTGATTCGATCTCGGAGAGCGCCGTGCGGCGGGGGAGCAGGGCGACGCCCATCCCGCGCTCGACGGCCCGCTTGACGCCGTCGAGGCTCGGCAGCGAGATCTTGATGTTCAGCGCGATGCCGCGCTCGGAGTATGTCCGCAGGACGCGCTCGCGCGCGGGCGAGGGGTCGCTGTGCGCGATGACGGTCGCGCGGCCGAACTCCTCCAGCGTGACGCGCCGCTTCTTCGCGAAGGGGTGGTCCGGGTGCGAGAGGACGACGAGCTCGTCCGAGGCGAGCACGACGGTCTTGAGTCCTTCCTCGGGAGGCACGAAGGCAACGACGCCGAAATCGAGCGCGACCGCGAGCACCTCGGCCCCGAGGAGGCGCGAGGGCGAGCGCTTCACCTCGAACTCCACTCCCGGGCGCGTCTCGCGGAAGCGGCCGATGAGCGGGATCACGACCTCGAGGCCCGCCTCGTTCGCGCCGATCACGATCCGCCCGCGCTTGACGTCCTTGAGGTCGCGCACGGCCCGCTCCGCCTCTTCCGTCACGGCGAGGATGCGCTCGGCGTATTCGAGAAGCGTCTTCCCGGCCTCGGTGAGCCGCACGTCGTGCGTCGTCCGGTCGAAAAGGTCGGCCTTCAGCTCGTCCTCGAGCCGCCGGACGGCCTGGCTCACGGCGGACTGCGTCCGGAAGAGCCGGACGGCCGCCTTCGAGAAGCCCCTCTCCTCGGCGACAGTCAGGAAGACCCGCAGGGCGGCGATGTCCATAAGGTGTGCTAATAATAATAGAAGAATTATGAGTTTGAAGAATTTCTTCGAATAGGGTGCAATCCGCCTCGTGATTTCACCGCTTCGCACCGTCTCCGTCGTCGACCTCCTTATCGGGGAGATTCCTCTCGTCCTTACGGGGGGAAACGGGGCGGGCTGACGGGGACCAGACACACCACCAGCCAACCGCCCCGCACCCGCGGGGCTTTTTTTTTGGGTCCGAACTTACGGGATGGAGGCCAGGGGAAACGTGAAGAGCGACGCGATCAAGAAAGGCCCGGCGCGGGCTCCCGCGCGCGCGATGCTGCGCGCGACGGGCCTGACGCCCGCCGACCTCGAGCGCCCGCTCGTCGCCGTCGTCCATCCGTGGACGGACCTCGGCCCGTGCAACTTCTCCCTCCGCGCCCTCGCCGAGGAGGTCAAGGCCGGGATCCGCGAGGCGGGAGGCACGCCTTTCGAGTTCGGGACGATCGCGATCTCCGACGGCATCTCCATGGGGACGGACGGCATGCGGGCCTCGCTCGTCTCGCGCGAGGTCATCGCGGACTCGATCGAGCTGGCGGTGTCGGGCCACGCGCTCGACGCCGTGGTCGCGCTCTGCGGCTGCGACAAGACGATTCCCGGCGCCGCGATGGCGCTGGCCCGCCTCGACATTCCCGGCGTGGTTCTCTACGGCGGCTCGATCGAGCCGGGGAAGGTCGCCGGGAAGGACGTCACGATCCAGGACGTCTTCGAGGCCGTCGGCGCGCACGCGGCCGGGAAGATCTCCGACGAGAAGCTCTGCGACGTCGAAGCCGGCGCGTGCCCCGGCGCGGGCGCGTGCGGCGGCCAGTTCACGGCGAACACGATGGCGACGGCGCTGACGTTCCTCGGCCTCTCGCCGATGGGAGCGAACGACGTCCCGGCGACCGATCCCGCCAAGGCGGGCGTCGCGCGCGCGGTGGGCCGCCTCGTCATGGACCGCCTGAAGGACGGCCTGACGCCGTCGAAGATCCTGACGCGCGCCGCGTTCGAGAACGCGATCGCGTCCGTCGCCGCGACGGGCGGCTCGACGAACGCGGTCCTGCACCTCCTCGCGATCGCGCGCGAGGCGGGCGTGCCGCTCGTCCTGGACGACTTCGATTCGATCTCGGCGCGGACGCCGCTCTTCGTCGACCTCAAGCCCGGCGGCCGCTTCACGGCGCCCGACCTCGCCCGCGCGGGCGGCTCGCGGCTCGTCGCGCGCCGCCTCGTGGAAGCGGGCCTCTTGAAGAACGCGAAGACCGTCTCGGGCCGCACGCTCTTCGAAGAGGCGGAGGACGCCGTCGAGACGCCCGGACAGGAAGTCGTCCGCCCGGTGGCGAAGGCGCTCAAGCCGCACGGCGGGCTCGCGATCCTGCGCGGCACGCTCGCGCCGGAGGGCGCCGTCGTGAAGCTCGCGGGACACGAGCGGCTGCGCCACACGGGCCCGGCTCGAGTGTTCGACGGCGAGATCGCGGCGTTCGCGGCCGTTCAGGCGCGCGGGATCGTGGCCGGCGACGTCGTCGTGATTCGCAACGAGGGGCCGAAGGGCGCCCCCGGAATGCCCGAGATGCTCGCCGTGACGGCCGCGCTCGTGGGACAGGGGCTCGGCGAGTCCGTCGCGCTCGTGACGGACGGCCGCTTCTCCGGCGCGACGCACGGCTTCATGGTCGGCCACGTCTCGCCGGAGGCCGCGTCCGGCGGTCCGATCGCGTATGTGAAGGACGGCGACCCCGTGACGCTGGATGTCGTCGCGCGCCGGCTCGACGTCCAGATCGGCGAGGCCGACATGGCGGCCCGCCGCCGCGCGTATCGAGCCCCCGCGCCGCGCGCGACGGGCGGCGTCCTCGCGAAGTACGCCCGCCTCGTCTCTTCGGCCTCCGACGGCGCCGTGACCGGGACGTTCGCGGGAGTCGAGGAGTCCGAGCCGGCGACGGCCGTTCCCGCGGGGAGGACCGCATGACCGCGCAGGCCAGAGCGTCACAGGCTCAGCCGAAGGTCCGCACGACCGCCGCGCGCGCGATGGCCGACGAGCTCGTCGCGCAGGGCGTGACGCACATCTTCGGCCACCCGGGCGGCGCCGCGCTGCCTCTTTACGACGCGCTCCACAGCGCGCCGATCCGCCACCTCCTCATGCGGCACGAGCAGGGCGCCGCGCACGCCGCGCAGGGTTTTGCGCGCGCGACGGGCCGCCCCGGCGTGTGCCTCGCGACGTCCGGCCCGGGCGCGACGAACCTCGTCACCGGCCTGACGGACGCGATGCTCGATTCGACGCCCGTCGTCGCCCTCACGGCGCAGGTCGCGACGTCGCTTCTCGGCCGCGACGGTTTCCAGGAAGCCGACATCGTCGGGATGACGCAGGGGATCACGAAGCACAACTGGCTCGTCCTCGAGCCCGACGACGTCGCCTCCACGGTCCGTTACGCGTTCCGGGTCGCGGCCATGGGGCGCCCGGGGCCCGTCCTCGTGGACGTGCCGCGCGACGTCCTGCAGGGCGAGGTCGCGTTTGAGGGCCCGTACGACGACCCGGCGAACATCGCGGACGTTCAGAGGCGCGCGGACGCGGTGTCGCTCCGCCGCGCGGCCTTCGCGATCTCGAACGCGCGCCGCCCGGTCCTCTACGTGGGCGGCGGCGTCATCTCGTCGGGCGCCTCGGCCGAGGTGCGGCGCCTCGCGCACAAGACGCGCATTCCCGTGACGACGACGCTCATGGGCAAGGGCGCGTTCCCCGAGACGGACCCGCTCTCCCTCGGGATGCTCGGGATGCACGGCACGGCGTACGCGAACTGGGCCATGCACGAGAGCGACCTCATCATCGCGCTCGGCGCGCGCTTCGACGACCGCATCACGGGCAAGCTCGCGACGTTCGCGCCGCACGCGAAGATCGTCCACCTCGACATCGATCCGGTCGAGATCGGGAAGATCCGCAAAGTCGACTACCCGCTGCACGGCGACGCGAAGACGGTGCTGAAGCAGCTGCTCCCGCTCGTCGGCGCGCCGCACACGAACGGCTGGCACGATCGGATCGCGGCGTGGAAGGCCGAGGCGCCGCTCGCCTACGAGCAGACGGGCGACGTCATCCTCCCCCAGTTCGCCATCGAGACCCTCTGGAAGATGACGCGGGATCGCCGCCCGATCGTCACGACCGACGTCGGCCAGCACCAGATGTGGGCGGCGCAGTTCTGGAAGTGCGACGAACCGAACACGTTCATCACGTCCGGCGGCCTCGGCACGATGGGCTTCGGCCTGCCCGCGGCCATCGGCGCACAGTGCGGGATGCCGGACCGCCTCGTGATCAACCTGAACGGCGACGGCAGCTTCCAGCAGACGATGCAGGCGATGGCGACGGCCGTTGAGGAGAACCTCCCGATCAAGGTGATCGTCCTCGACAACCAGAACCTCGGGATGGTCCGCCAGTGGCAGGACCTCTTCTACGAGCGCCGCTTCTTCGCGGTCGAGCTGAAGAACCCCGACTTCGCGAAGCTGGCCGAGGCGTTCGGCGCCGCCGCGTTCCGCGTGAACCGGCCCGAGGAGCTCGTGCCCGCGTACGAGGCCGCGCTCGCCGTGGACGACCGCCCCGCGCTCGTCCACGTGCGGACGGACGCGAACGAGAACTGCTATCCCATGTGGCCCGCGGGCCAGGCCATCGACTCGATGGTCGTGTCGGATCCCCGGAAGAAGAAGAGCTGAGGAGGCGCAGATGCGACAGACCTTCGAGATCAGGGCGAAAGATGCTCCCGGCCTCCTGGCGCGCGTCGAGACGCTCTTCAGGCGGCAGCGCGCACCCATTCGGAGCTTTTTCTTTGAAGGGGGAAGAGGGCCGGTGGCCGTCCTCACGATCGAGGCCGAGGCGCCGGGCGACGTCGCGGATCTTCTTAGAAGGCAATTGATGCGCCTCGTCGACGTGCACGAGGTGAGCGATGCGGCGCCGGCGGCGCACCTCGCGCAGTCCGAATTCACACTCGAAGAAAGAACCGCATAGGAGAACGAGGATTCCAATGGCCACGATCTGGTACGACAAAGACGCCGACACTTCCCGCCTCAAGGGCCGGACGGTCGCGATCATCGGTTACGGCAGCCAGGGGCACGCGCACGCCCTGAACCTCCGCGACAGCGGCGTCTCGGTCGTCGTGGGCCTCCACGCGACGTCGAAGTCCGCCGCGAAGGCGCGCGCCGAGGGCCTCACGGTCCTGCCGGTCGACGAGGCCGTGAAGCGCGCGGACATCGTCATGATCCTCACGCCGGACACCGGCCAGAAGCAGCTCTGGGACGAGGCGATCGCGCCGCACATGAAGGCGGGGAAGACCGTCATGTTCGGGCACGGCTTCAACATCCGGTTCGGCCAGATCGTCCCGCCGCCCGACGTGGACGTCTCCATGATCGCGCCGAAGTCGCCCGGCCACCGCGTCCGCGAGCTGTACCAGGAGGGCGCGGGCACGCCGGCGCTCCTCGCGGTCGAGCAGAACGCGAGCGGCCACGCGCGCGAGGACGCGCTGGCGTATGCGAAAGCCCTCGGAACGACGCGCGCCGGCGTCCTCGAGACGACGTTCGCCGAGGAGACGGAGACCGACCTCTTCGGCGAGCAGGCCGTTCTCTGCGGCGGCACGTCCGCTCTCGTGAAGGCGGCGTTCCAGACGCTCGTCGACGCGGGCTACCAGCCGGAAGTCGCCTACTTCGAGTGCCTCCACGAGCTGAAGCTCATCGTCGACCTCATGTACCGCGGCGGCCTGAACTACATGCGCTACTCGATCAGCGACACGG
>JBDTTJ010000049.1:0-15500 GCA_039930645.1 Acidobacteriota bacterium | reverse complement strand
GAGGGAGATCGCCTGGTCGACCTGCGAACCGAGCTTGAACGTCGAGTTCCTCAGGACAAGGTCGATCGTGTTGCGACACGTGCCCGCGGAGGCGTCCGCACCCGTCGTGGCGTAAAGCATGTCGTGAATCGCGCAGCCGCCGACGGAGAGGTTGTTGTATGGCCGCGCAAGCGCGAGGTTCTCGGGCTTGACGACGGAGGCCTCGTTGCTGAAGCTCGGGGCGAGCGACGTGAGGACCATGCAGCCACCCAGGCCCGGATCGCCCATGATCGGCTGCTGATATTCCACGCCGTTGGCGCGCGCGATGACGGCGCCAGGCGAGTCGACCTGGACCCGTTTCGTCAGGCAGTTAGCCGAGAAACCGGCCCCGATCGAGTCGCCGATCCAGACGAGCCGGGTGAGGTCCACCTGGGCGGCGGCAGGCGAGGCGATGACGGCCGCGAGCGCGGCGGCGGAGAGGAGGCGGAGAAGGCTGTGAGGGGTTTTCATGTTCTTCCTGGCTTCCTCAGAAGGTGGTCTTCATGCCGACGC
Organism: Acidobacteriota bacterium; assembly: GCA_039930645.1. Classification (GTDB taxonomy): domain Bacteria; phylum Acidobacteriota; class Thermoanaerobaculia; order UBA5066; family UBA5066; genus Fen-183. The sequence continues at coordinate 14,969 of JBDTTJ010000049.1, read as the reverse complement.
TCGGGAGAATGGCGAACGTCTGGTAGGTGGCGCTGAAGTTGTCCTTGTTCGTCGTGATCGTGCGCTCGTGGAACCACAGGAAGAGCGACGAGAAGTTGAGCTGGACGCCATGGAGGACGTTGAAGCCGGCGCCGATCGTCACGCCCGTGCGGTTGTTGTCCGGCAGGAACGGCGACGCGTCGAAGTCGGGCTGCGGCGTCTGGTCGTAGACGAATCCCGCGGCGACCCAGCCCTTCTTGCCCTTGTAGAGCGCGCCGGCGCGGACGGCCCACGTGTTCTCCCAGCTGTGCGGGAGGACCGAGTCCGCGAGGCCGGCGATACGGATGACCGTCTGGTCGAACACCTTCCACGTCGTGTAGTTGCCGTCCACCTCGAGCGTCAGGTTCGGGGTCACGTCGTACGCGACGCCGAAGGACGTCAGGGAGGGGAACTGCAGCGTCGTGCGCCCCGTCGGGTTCGTGCCGAACGGCAGGAGCGTGGAAACCGCGGCGTCGAACTGCGGGCTGCCCGAGGAGATCTGGTAGAACTGAGCGGGCCCCTCGAGATCGACGTCGACGTGCGCGTGGTACGAAACCCCGAAGCGCAGGCGGTCGCACGGCTTGACGAGCAAGCCGGCCGTCCACGTCACCTTGATGGGCGTTCCCGTCGAGATGAGGCTCAGGTGCGCGATGTCGGTGACGCGCTGCGTGAAGGGGTTCACGGCCTGAACGTTCCGCGAGAGCTTCACGTCGGTGAAGCGGACCTCGGGCCCGGCGCCGATCGCGATCTGGTCCGAGACCTTCCACGCCAGCTGCGCGCTCACGGAGAGCTGGCGGAGGTCGGTGCGCTGGTTGATGACGCGGCCGCGGAACGCGTCCGCGTTCTGCCAGGGCACGCCGAGACCGTTCGGCGACCACATGCCCACCGACATCTTCAAGTCCTTGCTCAGCGACGTGACGGCGTACATGTTCCCGAACCAGTAGGGGGTTTTGGCCATGTTCGCCGAATAACCTTCGCCCGGAAACGGGTTCAGGCCGTCGAGCCGCGCCGTGGGCCGCAAGACTCCGAAGACGCTGCCGTCCACGATGGTCTCGTCGATGAACGCGTTGCCGGCCGGGTTGTAGAACATCGCCGACGGATCGTCGGCAGTGGCGGCGAACGCGCCGCCCATCGCATTGCCCTTCGAACTCTGTTCGAAGAGCGCGAAGCCCGCGGCCTCGAGTCGGGCCGCCGGAAGGGCGACCGCGAGGCCGACGAGCACGAGTGCCGCCAGCCGGGTCCCAATCGCTTTGAACACCGGTTCCTCCTTCACGTCGCTATACAGGAAAGCGAGTAAGTCGTCTTTTCGGCCCGATTCTACAGACAAAATCAAGTCTGGCGACCAGCGTTTCATTCCGTCAAGGGTGCAGCTGAATTAAACCGCTTCCCGGCCCGTCAACGCGCGCGCGCCCCCAGAGTCGCGACGGCCACGGCACCCGGCCCTGTGTGGGCGGCGAGGACGGGGGTGACCTCCACGATGTACTCCTCCGCCGCGGGGCGCCCGGCGAGGAGCTCCCGGGCGATTCTCTCCGCCAGCTCTGGGGCGTCGGCGTGGGCCACGGCGAAAACCGGCGCCAAGACCCCCGAGGCTGCCTTCAGGGACTTCTCGACGAGCCGGACGCAGGCCCGCGGGAAGCCTCGGGCCGCCCCGCCGGCGCGCGCGCGGCCCGACGCGTCGAGCGTCAGAAGCGGAACGACCCCCAGCAGGTTGGCGAGGCGGCGCTGTCCGGCCGTCACCCGGCCTCCCCGGACGAAGGAGTCGAGAGACGGCACGGCGGCCAGGAGCCGCACCCGGGCCGCGGCGTCCTCGGCGGCGCGAACGACCTCGGCCAGGCCCTCCCCCCGGGCGGCCGCCTGGGCCGCCGCCCGCACGACCAGCCCCTGGGCAACGGACACGGCGCGCGAGTCCACGACCTCGACCGGAGCGAAACCGGCCCGGCCGGCGAGCGACGCCGCCGCGAGCCGCGCGGCCGAATACGTACCGGACAGGGCGCCCGACACGTGGATCGCGACGACCGGCGCCCCGTGCCCGGCCAGCGCGCCATAGACCTCGCGAAAGTCGGCCGCCGGCGGCTGAGACGTGCGGGCCGTGATCCCTTCCGCGCGAAGCCTGCGGTGAAACTCGGCCGGCGTGATCGTGACGCGGTCGAGAAACGTCTCCTCGCCGACGAGGAGCCGCAGCGGCACGAGCGCGATCTCCTCGCGCTCGAGAAACGCATCGGGCAGATCGCAAGCCGTGTCCGTGACGATCGCGACGCGTCCGGGCGGGCGGACGAGGCCGCCGCCCGCCGCGTCGCGCTGCGCGCGCATGTCCTCGGCCTTCGTCTCCTCCACGCGCCCGAAACGCCGCGCGACCTCGAAGACGTCCTCCGGGCGGTTCACGTGCACATGGAGCCTCACGCGGGTCGCGCTCCCGACGACGGCGAGCGAGTCGCCGAGCGGCGCGGCCGCGCGGCGAAGCGCCTCGCGGTCGATCCCCGCGCCCGACAGGAGCACCTCCGTGCACCACCGGAAGAGAAGCGTCTCCATCGCCTCGCGGATCCGGGCCTCGACGCGGTCCGCCGGCGCGGGCGGCGCGGCGACGCCCCGCACCGCGTAACCGGCGGCGACGCCCTCGAGAAAGTCCACGAACCCCTGCGCGCCCGCGTCGACGACGCCGGCCTTCCTGAGAACGGCCAGCTGGTCGGGCGTCCGCGCGAGGGCGGCTCGCGCGGCAGTCCGCGCGGCGAGGAACGCGGATGCCCAGCCGCCGCCCGCGGCGGCCGCGCGTTCCGCCTCCCCGGCCCACGCGTCGATCACGGAGAGGAGAGTCCCTTCCTGCGGGTGGGCCATGGCCCCGCGCGCCGCCCGCGCGGCGGCGCGGGCGGCGCGCCCGAACGCCGGGGCCGGGAGGCGGGCGTCGTCGCGCACGGCCTCCGCGAAGCCCTCGAGGGCCTGCGCCACGATCGCGCCGGAGTTGCCCCGCGCGCCGAGGAGCGCCTCGTCCGCCGCGCGCCGCGCGACGGCGGCGACGCTCCACTCGCGCGTCCCGGCGACCGCCGCAGAAACGCGGTTCAGCGTCGCGGCAAGATTAGAGCCCGTGTCGCGGTCCGCGACCGGGAACACGTTGATGCGGTCGATCGCCTCACGGTGCAAAGACACCGCGCGCGCTCCCGCCGCGAGGGCCCGCGCAAGGCGCCGCCCGTCCAGGACCGCGACGCGGACACGGGACATCAAGAAGATTCTATTGGCTTAGGAAAATTCGGAGAAAGGAGATGAAGATTTTCCTAGAAAGTAAGAGAGCCCCTCCTGACCTTCTAAGAAATCTTCTCTTTCTCCTCTATTCCTCAGCGGACCGGCGCCCTCAGCACAGGAGCAAAGCTCCCCGGCCGGCTCGCCTCGCGGGCCGCGCCCGCTTCGTCGAGACGGCGCACGGGCGTCGTGTGCGGGGCGCCGTGGACGATCTCCGGGGACGTCTCGCACTCTCCTGCGATCGCGATCATCGCGTCGATGAACGCGTCGAGCTCTTCCTTCGGCTCGGACTCCGTCGGCTCGATCATGAGCGCGCCGGGCACGATCAGGGGGAACGACATCGTCGGCGGGTGGAAGCCGTAGTCCATGAGCCTTTTCGCGACGTCGATGTTGTGGAGCCCGAACGCGGCCTGCTTCTTGTCGTCGAACACGACCTCGTGATAGCTCGGCGCGTCGTACTTGAGGTGGTAGAACGGCTCGAGCTTCCGGCGGATGTAGTTCGCGTTCAGGACGGCGTTCTCGGCCACCTCGTGGATGCGGTTGCCGTACGACACGATGTACGTGAGCGCGCGCACGAGGACGCCGAAGTTCCCGTAGAACGTCCGCATCTTCCCGATCGTGTCGGGGCGGCCGACCTCGAGGCGGAAGACGCCGCCGTCGTTCTCGACCGTCGGGACGGGGAGGAACGGGACGAGCGCCGGGCCGACGCCGACGGGCCCCGCGCCCGGGCCGCCCCCGCCGTGCGGCGTCGAGAACGTCTTGTGCAGGTTCATGTGCATGACGTCGACGCCCATGTCCGCCGGGCGCACCTTGCCGACGAACGCGTTGAAGTTCGCGCCGTCGAGGTAGAGGTACGCACCCTTGTCGTGGACCATCTTCGCGATGTCCAGGATCCGTTCCTCGAAGACGCCGAGCGTGTTCGGAACCGTGATCATGAGCGCCGCGACGTCCTCGTTCAGCTTCGACGCGAGCTCGGCGAGGTCGAGCGTGCCATGCGCGTTCGACGTGAGCTCGACGACGGCGTAACCCGCGAAGTGGGCCGTGGCCGGATTCGTCCCGTGCGCCGAGTCCGGGACGAGTACGTTCTTGCGCGGGTTTCCGGCCTTGACGTGCGCGGCCCGGATCATGAGAGCTCCGGTCAGCTCGCCGTTCGCGCCGGCGGAGGGCTGGAGCGTGACGCGCGCGAAGCCCGTGAGGGCCTTGAGCGCCTGCTCGAGCCGCCACATGAGCTCGAGGTTCCCCTGCGCGAGATGCTCGGGCGCGTACGGGTGGGTGTCGTTGAACCCCGCGAGGCGCGCGATCTCCTCGTTGATGCGCGGGTTGTGCTTCATCGTGCACGACCCGAGCGAATAGAGCGCGGTGTCGATCGCGAAGTTCATCTGCGAGAGGCGCGTGAAGTGGCGGACGACGTCCACCTCGCTCGCCTCGATCTCGCCCGCGACCTCGGTCCGGTGCGCGTCGCCGTAGAGCGCGGCGGGATCGGCCGGGGGCACGTCGAGCGCGGGCAGGTGGACGCCGGTGCGGCCGGCCCGGGTCGCGTCGAAGAGGGAGCCGAAGCGGCGCCGCCGGTCGAGGCGCGCGTCCGCGCGGACGATGGGGTCGGACTCGAGAGTCCCGTGATCGCTCATCTCAGAAGCTCCTCAGGACGGCGAGGAGGCCGTCGAGCCCGGCGCGCGGGACACGCTCGGTCACGGCCACGAGAAGGAGGTCGCGATGCTCGGGGCCGAGCGGGTCGAGGCGCGCGTACGGGACGCCCGCGAGGATCTTCTCCTCCTCAGCGCGGCGGAGAACCGCGTCGACGCCCGGGCCGCAGCGCAGGGCGAACTCGTTGAAGGTCTTCCCGGAGAACGGGAGCGAGAACGGGCCCGCGAGGGCCTTCACGCCGGCCTTGAGGTACTCCGCCTTTGCGAGGCACTGAAGCGCCGTCTCGCGGAGGCCCTGCTTGCCGAGCGCCGAGAGCGTCATCGTCGCGGCGAGCGCGAAGAGGCCCTGGTTCGTGCAGATGTTCGACGTCGCCTTCTCGCGCCGGATGTGCTGCTCGCGCGTCGAGAGCGTGAGGCAGAACGCGCTCGCGCCGTCCGCGTCCACCGTCTTACCGACGAGGCGGCCGGGAATCTGCCGCTTGAACGAGTCGCGGCAGGCGAGGAAGCCCACGAGCGGGCCGCCGAACGACGGCGGGACGCCGAAGGACGCCGCCTCGCCGCAGGCGATGTCGACGCCGCGGGCGCCCGGAGGCTGCAGCACCGCGAGCGAAAACATCTCGTTCACGACGCCGATCGCGAGCGCGTTCTTCGCGTGCGCCGCGGCCGCGAGGCCGTCCCAGCTCTCGACGACGCCGAACGCGTTCGGCGACTGGACGGCGACGGCGAACGTCGCGTCGTCCACGGCGGCCTCGAGCGCCGCGGCGTCCGTCGCGCCGTCCGCCCCGACCGGGACCTCGACGATCGTGAACGGGAAATTCACGAGGTACGTCCGGAGGCACCGGAGGTACTCGGGATGGATGCCCTGCGAGACGACGACCTTCGTTTTCCTTTTCGTGAGGCGCTCGGCCATCAGCACGGCCTCGACGAAGGCGGACGCGCCCTCGTACATCGAGGCGTTCGCGATGTCCATGCCCGTCAGGAGCGCGACGTGCGTCTGGAACTCGTACACGGCCGTCAGCGTCCCCTGCGAGACCTCGGGCTGGTAGGGCGTGTAGGCCGTCAGGAACTCGCCCCTCAGGAGGAGCTGCGAGACGAACGCCGGCGAGTGGTGGCTGTAGAGGCCGGCGCCGAGGAAGGACGTGAAATCCGAAAGCGACGCGTTCCGGGCGGCGAGGGCGCCGAATTCGCGCCGGACCTCGATCTCGGAGGCGGGCGGCGGGAGCGGAGGCGTCTCGCGGTGGTAGACGGCGCGCGGCACGGTCGCGAAAAGGTCGTCAACCGACGAGGCTCCGACTGCGGCGAGCAGCTCGGCGCGCTCGTCGGGACTGTTCGGGATGTAGCGCATCGGTATTCCTTACGCCTTGGCTTCTTCCTCGACGAATTTCTCGTAGTCGGCCGCGTTCAGGAGGGCGTCGACCTCGGCGTCCGACGAGAGCTTCACCTTCACGAGCCAGCCGTCGCCGTGCGGATCCTCGTTCACGGCGCCGGGCTCGTCGGCGAGAACCTTGTTGGTCTCGAGGATCTCGCCGGCCACGGGCAGGAAGATTTCGGAGACCGCCTTCACGGACTCGATCGTCCCGAACTCCTGCCCGGCGTCGAAGATCTCTCCAACGTCCGGCAGCTCGACGAACACGATCTCGCCGAGCTCTTTCTGGGCATGGTCGCTGATGCCGATCGTGCCGACGTCGCCGTCCACGCGGATCCACTCGTGGCTCCTCGTGTAGCGGCGGTCGTCCGGATAGTTGCTCATGTCCCTCTCCTGTAGAACGGCGTCGGTACGACGACGGCCGGGACGCCGCGGCCCCGCACGTCGATCGCCAGGACGGTGCCCGGCGCGGTCTTTTCCGTTGGGACGTAGGCGAGGCCGATGGGCTTGCCGACCGTGGGCGTCTGCGTTCCGGACGTGACGACGCCGGCGGCGCCCGCCTCCCCGCCCGCCGTGAGCGGGTAACCGTGCCGGGCGATCCCGCGGCCCGTGACCTCGAAGCCGACGAGCTTTCGCGCGACGCCCGCCTCTTTCTGCTTCACGAGAGCCTCGCGGCCCTGGAACTCGCCCTTCTTCAGCTTGACGATCCAGCCGAGATTCGCCTCCCACGGCGTGTGCGCGTCGTCGATGTCGTTGCCGTAGAGCGCGAGGCACGCCTCGAGGCGGAGCGTGTCGCGCGCGCCGAGCCCCGCGGGCAGGATCCCGTGCGGCCGGCCCGCCTCGAGGATCGCGTCCCACACGTCGCCCGCGCGATCCGGGTGGAGGTAGACCTCGAACCCATCCTCTCCCGTGTAGCCCGTGCGCGAGAGAATTGCCGTAACACCGAGGACCTTGCCCGGCTCGAACCGGTAGTACGTGATCCTCCCCAGCGGCGTCTCCGTGAGGGTCTGGAGGATCGTTTCCGCGCGCGGCCCCTGGACGGCGATCTGCGCCCAGACCGGGGACTCGTCCTCGACCGACGCACCCTCGCACGCGGCGGCCTTCGCCCACGCGACGTCCTTCGGCGTGTTCGAGGCGTTCACGACGAGGAGGTAGTCGTCGGCCGCGAGGCGGTACGTGAGCAGGTCGTCGACGAAGGTGCCCTGCGGCGTCAGGAACGCCGAGTACTGGACCTTGCCGTCGTCGAGCGCGGCGACGTCGTTGCACGTGAGGCGCTGGACCACCTCGAACGCCTTCGGACCCTTGACGCGAATCTCGCCCATGTGGGAGACGTCGAACAGGCCGGCGCGCTCGCGGACGGCGCGGTGCTCTTCGGACAGCCCGGAGTACTCGACGGGCATGTCCCATCCGCCGAACGGGACCATCTTGCCGCCGAGCGCGCGGTGCCGCTCCCAGAGCGGCGTGTGCCTGAGAACCGGGGCCGAATCCGAGGTGGGACCGCTCATCACCGCGCCGGGACGATAGATCCGGCCCCCCGCCGCGTCAACCGATGCACGTGCACCGAGCGGCGGATAATCCGGGGGTGGGAAGCGCATGCGACGCCGAGCTCCTCGCGGGGGCGCGTCCCCGTCGGGTTTTCGCCTCGGGAGACGAGATTCGGGACGGCGACTCCCCGGCCGGCGCATTCCTGTTCCTGGAAGGCTCGGCCGAGCTCCTCGCCGAGACGCCGTTCGGCCCGCATCCGGTCGCGCGCCTCGCCGCGCCGGCGCTCGCCGACCTCAGCGCGACGCTCGGCGGCTCGTCCAGAGTCGCGCGCCTCAGGCCGCAGGCGGGGGCCCGGGCCGTCTTCCTTCCCGCAGACGAGGCCCGCGCTCTCGTGTTCGAGGGCGGCGACGCGGGCGGAGCGTTCCGGCGGATCGCCCTCGGCAGCCTGACGTCGGCGATCCGCGACACGAACGCCTCGCTCGCGACGTTCTTCGAGGGGCTCTCGGTGAAGCCCGTGGCTCCGGACCCGACGCGCGCCCACACGATCGACTCCGACGTGGACCTCGCCCGGGCGCGCGACCTCTTCGAGACCGCGGGCCTCGACCCCGCGATCCTCCCGGCGCTCGGCCTCACGGCGCGCACCGTCATGCCGGGCGCCGCGCTCGTGAAGGCGGGCGACGCGGGACACGAGGCGTTCCTGCTCGTCGAGGGCAGGCTCCGCGTCTCCCTCGACATCGCGGGCGCCGGCGAGGAGGCCCTCGCGATCCTCAAGCCCGGCGAGATCGTGGGCGAGATGGGTCTCGTCGACGACGCGCCGCGCTCGGCGGACGTGTACGCGCACGGCGGCCCGGCCGTCGTCTACGTCCTGACGCGCAACGTCGTCCAGGGTCTGCTCGGAAGCGGCGCGCCGGAGGGCGCTCCCCTGCTCGGCGGCCTGACGCTTCTCCTCGCGCGGCGGCTGGAGGAGGCGATCAAGAAGGCGGCCGGCTTCCGGATCCTGTCCGGGCCGATCTGACTACTGTTTCTTCAACCGTTCCTTGACCGTCGCGCGGAGCTCGCCGGCGGTCGGGGAGATCAGGACGCGGACCGTCTTCGTCTCGTAACCCGGAGCTGAAAGGCCCACCTCGTAGACGGCCATGTCGCGAAACGTCATCTCTTCCTTCAGCCACTTCGACGCCGGGCCGTACTCCTTGCCGGCCACCGTGACCATCGCGTCGGGCGGGTCCACGTTGAAGAGGACGGCGCCGATCGACTTGTAGTTCGGCCGGCGTAAGCTGCCCTCGGGGCCCGTCGGTCCGTCCGGCACGCCCTTCGGGAGATCCTGCTCGATCGTGACCTTGTCGTCGGCCGCGGTGGAGCGGACGATGACGTCCACGAGAAGGTCCCGGTGCTCTGGATAGCAGATGCGGAGCCGGTGCTGGCCCTCGAGGTTGAACGTCAGGAGCGAGCCGCCCCCGGCGTCGTCCCAGTCGTCCGAGATCCCGATGTAGTTCCCGTCCATGAAAACGCGCGCCTGGCTCGGCGAGACGTTGATCTTGAGGAAGCGGCGGATCGTGTACGTGAGATCGGCGGGTCTGACCGCGGGCACCGTCGGTTTGGCGGCGGCGGCCGCCGTGGAGGCCGCGGCCTCACCGGGCGTCGGCCTGACCTTCGTTTTCTTCGGAGACGGAACCAGCGTGGAGGCCGCGGGCGCGGCGTTCGCCGCCGGGGTCTCGACGACCGCGATGGCGGGGCCGGCGGTCGGGACGGTCGGGGCGGCCGCCGGAGCCGTGGGCAGCGGGAGCGGCGCCGGTGCGGCCGCGGACGTCGCGGAAGACGGGGGCGCCGGGTTCTCGTCGGCCGGAGCCGCGCCCTTCTTCGCGAGGTAGACGCCTCCGGCCACGGCGGCGAGCGCGACGAGCGCGGCGATTCCGATGACCGCGGGAGAAAGGCCCTTTCTCCCGACCGGCTGGCCGGCCCGCGCCTCGCCCTTCCGGGCGATTTCGCCCATCCGGCGGCCGGTCGTGATCGTCGGAGACTCCGAATCCGGTGCCGCCGGAGCGGCGCCCACGGGCCCCGGAGAAATGACGGGCATCGCGGCGGTGGGCGCCATGGAGGCGTGGGGCGACGGCGACGGCGGCGGCATCGCCGGCGACGACGGCGAGGACCGCACGCGCTTGACACGGCTGTCCGAGATGCTGGCCGTCGAGCCGACCGGCGAGAAGCCGAGCACCGCGCGCAGGTCGTCCGCGAGCTCGCCGGCGTCGGGGTAGCGTTTCGCGCGGTCCTTCGCGAGGCAGCGGTTGACGATCGCCCCGAGGCCCTCCGGAAGGTCGCCCGCGACCACGGCCGGGTCGGCCGGCTCCTCGTGGAGGATCTGGTAGACGAGCGTCGTGAGCGTGTCGGCGGGGAACGGCTTGCGCAGCGTCACGGCCTGGTAGAGAACGACGCCGAGCGAGAAGATGTCCGTCCGCGCGTCCAGCTTGTCGCCCTTGATCTGCTCGGGCGACATGTAGGCCGGCGAGCCGACCATCTGGCCCGTGGACGTGAGCTCCGTGTCGCCCGTGAGGAGCTTGCCGATCCCGAAGTCCGTGACCTTCGCCGAGAGCGACGGCGAGAGGAGGATGTTCGCCGGCTTGATGTCGCGGTGCAGCACGCCGCGCTCGTGGGCGTGCGCGAGCGCCTCGGCGACCTCGGCGACGACGCGGACACGGTCGCGCATGGAGAACCCGGCCGGGTCGGCCAGGCGCTGCGAGAAGCTCCCGCCCTGCACGAGCTCCATCGCGAGGTAGAGCACGCCCTGGTCCTCGCCGACGTCGAAGACCGTCACGATGTGCGGGTGCTGGAGGCGGCCGGAGATCTTCGCCTCCTTCAGAAAGCGGGCTTTGGCCTCGTCGGCGCTGAAGCTCTTCTCGGCGTCGTCGAACCGGATCGTCTTCAGCGCGAGCTCGCGCTCGATCTGCGGGTCGCGCGCGAGGTAGACGACGCCCATCGCGCCCCGCCCGAGCGTCTGAAGAATGACGTAGCGGCCGATCTTTTCGGGTTGCAATGAGACTCCGGCGCCGGATTCTAGCGGAGGCGCCCCGGGAACCCCGCGATCAGCCGCCGGAGGGCTCGTCGTCGCCGACCAGATCCGATCCGGGAGGGGCCTCGTCGTACGCCTTTTCGCGGCGGGCGAGCTCCGCGCGCGCCTCGGCGACGCGCGCGGCAGGCACGCCGACTTCGACGCCCGACAGGTCTTCGCTCTCGGTCGGCGTCAGATGGAAGCTCTTGTCCACGACGCGGGCCGGGATTCCGCGGCTCTCGAGGAATCCCGCGATGAGCGCCGCCTCTGACTCGTTCGCCGCCGACGTGACCCCTTCCCAGCGCTCTTCGTCCTTCGTCGCGTCCATGTCCGCCTCCTTCAAGCGATCACCCGGATCGCCGGTGCACCCGACCGTATCTCGAAAAACCGTCCCACGACCGCCGCGGGAGCGTCGCCTCCGCCGCGCAGCGCCGCCACGAGCGCCTCCGCCTCCGATTCCCGCACGGCGAGGAGCAATCCGCCGGACGTCTGGGCGTCGGCCGCGAGGAGAAGGTCGTCCTCGGCGACCCCGGACCCAACGTCGAGGCCGGGCCGCGCCGCGGCCAGGTTCCGCCGCGAACCGTCCGGCGCGAAGCCCGCCGCGACGAGACGCCGCGCTCCCGCCAGGACGGGCAGCGCCGACGCGGAAACCTCCGCCGAGACGGCGCCGCCCCCGAGCATCTCTTTCAGGTGGCCGAGGAGCCCGAAGCCCGTCACGTCCGTCGACGCCGAAACGTCGAATGCGTCCGCGGCGCGCGCGGCCGCGCGGTTGAGCCGGACCATCGAGGCGATGGCCCCCTCCTCCTCCTCCGGCGTCGGGCCCTCGCCACGGCCGAGGAACGCGCGGATCGAGCCCTCGGCGAGGACGCGCGCGCGCAGCGCGGACGTAAGGATGCCGGTGCCGAGCGCCTTCGTGAGGACGAGCGCGTCGCCCGGCCGGGCGCCGACGTTGCGGCGCAGGCGCGAGAGCTTCACGCGACCCGTCACGGCCATGCCGTAGACCGGGACGTCGAAGTCGGTGGAGTGGCCGCCCAGGATCGGGATCCCGGCGTCCCCGGCCACGGCCGCGCCGCCCGCGAGGATCTCGCCGAGAACCTCCATCGGGAGCGCCTTCGCCGGGAAGCCGACGAGGTTCAGCGCGAACAGCGGCTCGCCGCCCATCGCCCAGACGTCCGAGAGGGCGTTCGCGGCCGCGACGCGGCCGAAGTCGAACGGCGAGTCCACGACCGGGGTGAAGAAGTCGGTTGTCGCGAGCAGGCACTCGGCGTCGGCGTCGTCCGCCGCGCCGATGCGAAACACGGCAGCGTCGTCGGACGAGTCGAATCCGACGAGAGCGCGCGGATCGTGCACCCGCGGCAGCGCACCCAGCAGTTTCACCAGGTCAGACTGACCCAGCTTGCACGCTCAACCCGCCGACGACGCGAACGTCAGGATCGACGGATGAGCCTTCGAGGGCTTCTTCATGGGACGAGTGTACGGGGGAAAGAGGAATTTTCTTAGAAGGTGAAGAGAGGACTGAGACGGGGGAACGAGAAGACTTCTTCGAGGGTGAAGAGAGAGGCGGCGGAACTGCGGGGTCGGGGCGCGGCGGCGCGGCCCCATTAACCTTCTAAGAAATCTTCATCCGAATCCGAATCCGAATCTCCTAGCCGACGTCTCCGCCGACGAACGACTCGCCGATCTGGCGCAGCACCATGTTCGTGGCGACGCCCGCGAGGGCGCCGACGATCGCGCGCCCGCGGTAGCGGCCCACGATGAAGCCCACCGCCGCCGCGCCGACGAGGCACGGGATCGGGTGCTTCTGTACGGTCTCGATGACGGTCTTCTGCCAGTCGGCCGAGGCGATGAAGCCGAACGGCTCGCCTGGCGCGCCTACCGGGCCTTCCGGCGAGGCGCCGTGGGGAGCGGGCGGGCGGACCGCGGCGTCCATCAATCGTCCCTTCGCCGCATGAGAAGCCCGAGCGCGAACCCGACGCCGAGCGCGATCGCGACCGACTTGCCCGGGTTGTCCCGTACGTAGCCCGCGACGTTCGCCTTCACGTCCTCCCACTCGGTGTCCGCGATCTTCTCGCGCAGCGCGGAGGCGCGCGCCTTGACGTTGTCGGCGACCTCCGAGACGCGCTCGCGGACCCGGCCCGCGCCCGAGGCCGCGGCTTCGCGCGTCGCGTCGATCTTCTGCTCCACCGCCCGGGCGGCGTCTTCGACGGTGTTGTTGGCCATGGGGTCCTCCTTCGGGCGGCGGAATCTTGTCACAGCCCGCGCGCGGGCGGAAGGTTACGATGGAAGGCGGCATGCACCCGACGACGGCGCAGCTCCGGCTCGCCCGGACCCCGTGGCAGAACCTCGCCGAGACCCTGCGGGTGGTCGGCCGAGGCACGGCACGGCGCTTCTGGGACGCCCGCGGGGTCGACCTGGCCTCGAGCCTCGCGTACTCGTCGCTCCTGACGCTCGTCCCGCTCATCGCGTCGGTCACGATCCTCACGTCGACGCTCTTCGGGCTCTCGGGGGTCGGGATCTACCGCATCCTCCGCCTCGCCCTCCCGGGCGCCGGGCGCGAGGTCGTCGGGGACATCCAGACCCTCGTGCGCTACGCATCCGTTTCGGGGACGGCGACGATCTTCTTCCTCGTCACGTCGATCCGGACCTACTTCCTCGTGGAAGGCGCCGCGAGGGCCCTGTGGGGGACGACCGTGACGCCGCGGCCGCCGGTCCGGCGGCTCGGCACCGCGCTTTCCGTGATGATCCTCGGGCCGATCGCCATCGGCATCCTCACGTCGCTCCTCCTCGAGAGCGGGGCGGGCTTTTCGCGCTTCCGGCCCCTCGGCGCCATCTTGACCTTCGTCCTCCTCGTCTATCTCTACCGGACCCTGCCGGGCGCCGCCGTCCGGTGGGGCCCCGCTCTCGCGGGCGCGACGTTCGCGGCGGTGACCATCACGGCGCTCCGCGTCGCGATCACGCGCGGCGTCGCGCAGCTCGCGGGCGGCGGCGCCGTCTACGGCCCGTTGACGGCCGCCATCGTCTTCGTCGTCGCGGTTGGCTTCGTCTTCGTCCTGTTCCTCCTCGGGATCTCGCTCGCACACGCGATCCAGTTCCGCGCCGAGTTCCTCGACCACGACGCGCTCGAGGAGCGCACCGAGGAGGGCGGCCGTCTGTACGAGTCCGTGCGGCTCCTCCTCGTCCTGACGGTCGCCTGGCGGAACGACCAGGCGACGCGCACGCTCACGGCGCTCGCGCATGAGCTCGCGCGGCCCGAGGCCGACGTGGTGCCCCTCGTGCGCGACCTGCGCCAGTCCGGCCTCGTGGCCGCCGGCGAGGGCGGCGTCTTCTCGCTCACGCGGGCTCCGGAGACGATCTCGCTCTACGCGGTGGCGCGCGCGATCGGCGAGTCGGCCGCGCGCGCCGTCCCGAGGGGGACCGATGCCGTCGCCACGAGCCTGCACCATATATTCGGGAAAGCGGCGCGCGAGGAGCGGGCCGTCCTGCAGGGGACGAGCCTTCACGACCTCCTCACGGCCGGCGCCAAGGAGCAGAATCCGACCGTGAAGGCGATCGTGACACCGTGAAAGCCGCCCTCAAGTTTCTGGCGTTCTGCGTCATCGCCGTCGTCGTCATGGCGATGGTCGGGGCCGGCCTGCCCCAGAAGCACGTCGTGACGCGCCGCAAGTCGTTCGCGGCGCCGCCGGAACGGGTCTGGTCCGCGCTCCTCTCGATTCGCCAGCTGCCCGTCGACCGCTCGGACCTCCGCGCCGTCGACCAGGGCGTGGCGACGGCGCCACCCTCGGTGATCGAGGTCGTCGGGTCGCCCGTCGCGATCACGTTCGAAACATTCCGGCCGCCCCGAAAGCTCGTCGTCAGGACGACCGAGCCGGACGTCGCCTACGGCGGAACGTGGACGTTCGAGCTCGAGCTCGAGACCGCGCAGGTCACGAGAGTCACGGTGACCGAGGAGGCGGAGGTTCGCGGGCGGCTCATGCGGTTCGCGGTCCGGACGTTCGGCCTCGACGACACCCTCATCGAGGGCGTGTTCCGCGCCGTCAAGCGCAAGCTCGTCGAGACTCCGAACTGAGGCCCAAGGGGGCCGCGTTTGACGGCCTCACGGCTTCCCGCTAATCTCCGCGTCCTCTCCGACGGGTGGGGCTGTAGCTCAGTTGGGAGAGCGCCTGAATCGCACTCAGGAGGTCGT
>JBDTTJ010000048.1:0-15545 GCA_039930645.1 Acidobacteriota bacterium | reverse complement strand
CGCACCATCCCCGGCGGCACGGCCGAGACCGGGTCGAGCCGGAACGCGGCCGTCAGGGCCTCCGTCGTGCCCTCGACCGTCTGGTGGCCGGGCAGCGTGAAACGCCACCGGTAGTACGCGAGAGGCAACTCGAATTCCTCGAGCGGCGTCTTTCCGGCAGGCGCCCACCCCGAATCGCCGTCGAGATAGTGCGCGAACGACGCCTCGGCCCCGGGCGGGTCGGTCGTAACGGTGAACGTCATCCAGTTTTCCTTGCGGAGGCGGGCGACCTCCTGGGGGAGCGTGCGCTCGGCCTCGCGCGCGAGGCGCCATGCGTCCATGAACTTCTGCTGCTCGACGAGCCGCCCGATCTCGGGCAGGGTCTTCTCGCGCACCCGGTTGACCCGCGACGTCTCGGCGATCCGCCAGGCGGCGACGCCGGCTGCGGCAAGAAGGACACAGGCCGTCAGGACGAAGGCGGGGCGCTTCCAGAAGGGCCGCGGCGATCCGGCCACGGCCGAGGAGCCGCCGAGCGCGGCGAGCTCCTTCTCGACGTCGCCGGCGTTGGCGAACCGGTCTTCCGGACGCTTCGCGAGCGAGCGCGTGACGAGCTTCTCGAGCGCGGCCGGCACGTCGGGCCTCACGGTCCCGAGCGGCGGCGGCGCGTCGCGGAGGATCGCCGTCAGAGTCCGGAGATACGAGTCCCCCTGGAACGGCCGCCGGCCGGTGAGCATTTCGTGCATCACGGCCCCGAGCGAGAAGACGTCCGAGCGCGCGTCGAGCGGCTTTCCTTCCGCCTGCTCGGGCGACATGTACGCCACCGTCCCGAGGATCACGCCCTCGCGCGTGCGCTCGACGATCGACGCGGCGGTGGCGGTCGAGTCGGTCGTCATGTCGTCCGGGCCCGAGCCCCTCTCGACGAGCTTCGCGAGGCCGAAATCGAGCACCTTCACCCGGCCGCCCGGTCCCACGACCACGTTCGCGGGCTTCACGTCGCGGTGGACGATGCCCGCCGCGTGCGCGGCTCCGAGCGCCGAGGCGATCCGGGCGGCGATGTCGACCGCGTCCCGGACGGGCAGGCCGCCCGCGGGGATCAGCTGGTTGAGCGGCGTCCCCTCGACGTATTCCATGACCATGAAGTCGACGCCCTGGTCCGCGTCGACGTCGTGGATCGTGACGATGTGCGGGTGGTTCAGGGCCGACGCGGCTTTTGCCTCGCGGACGAAGCGCCACTTCCGCTCGGGATCGCCGACGGTTTCCGGCCGGAGGACCTTGAGGGCGACCGTCCGGTCCAGGCGGGTATCGAGGGCGCGGTAGACGACGCCCATCCCTCCCTCGCCGACCTTCTCGAGGATGCGGTAGTGCGAGAGCGTGGTTCCGATCATGGTTCTGAGAACGTGTCGCCTTTCGCGTCACTTTACCGCTTCGGCAACGCGTTTGACGGATCGCGCCCTCCGTGAGACCCTGACGTCCGGCTGACGGGCGCCTACGCGCGCCCCGGCCCCGAACCCCACAGGACCGAGCCGCCGCCCTCCCCATGGGAAACGGCCGCCCCGGTCCGCTCGATGGCCCGCCGGCGATCCATCGTTCCCGCCCCGCCGGACCCTGCACGGGACCGGTGCGTGTACGCAGGCGGCCCCGGAAAGCGATCCCTCACCACATGGCATTCACCTCGTTCGGTCTCCACCCCGACCTCCTCCGCGGCGTCAAGGAAATGGGCTTCACGCGCCCGACGCCCATCCAGCTCGACTCCATCCCGCCCGCGATGCAGGGCCGCGACCTCCTCGCCTGCGCGATGACGGGCAGCGGCAAGACGGCCGCGTTCGTCCTTCCGATCCTCCACCGGCTCATGGCCAAGCCCCGCGGCACGACGCGCGCGCTGATCCTCACGCCCACGCGCGAGCTCGCCGCGCAGATCGACGAGCACCTCAAGCAGCTCGCGGTCCACACGGCGATGTCCGGCGCGGCCGTTTTCGGCGGCGTCGGGATGGGCCCGCAGGAGCACGCGTTCCGAAGCGGCGTCGACGTGATCGTCGCGACGCCCGGACGCCTCCTCGACCACTTCCGCTTCCCGTACGCGAAGCTCGCGGGCCTCGAGGTCCTCGTCCTCGACGAGGCGGACCGGATGCTCGACATGGGCTTCCTCCCGGACATCCGCCGCGTTCTCAAGCACCTGCCCCCGCGCAGCCAGACGCTCTTCTTTTCCGCGACGATGCCGCCGCCGATCGCCCAGCTCTCGAAGGAGATGCTCAAGAACCCGGTCATGGTGAACATCGAGCGGCAAGCCCTGCCCGCCGTCGGGATCACGCAGGCCGTTTACCCGGTTCCGCAGGACCTGAAGTTCGCGCTCCTCCTCGCGCTCATGAAGCGCGGCGACTTCAAGAGCGTTCTCACGTTCACGCGCACGAAGCACCGCGCGAACCGCCTCGCGGACCAGCTCACGCGCCACGGCGTCCTCTGCGAGCGCATCCACGGCAACCGCAGCCAGACGCAGCGCACGGCCGCCCTCGCGGGCTTCAAGGACGGCAAGTTCAAGGTCCTCGTCGCGACGGACATCGCCGCGCGCGGCATCGACGTCGAGGCGCTCTCGCACGTCGTGAACTTCGACGTCCCGCACGTCCCCGAGGACTACATCCACCGCGTGGGCCGCACGGCGCGCGCCGAGCTGAAGGGCGACGCGTTCACGTTCGTTGCGCCCGACGAGGAGGCCGACCTCCGCCAGATCGAGCACGCGATCGGCAAGCGCCTCCCCCGCGTGACGGTGCCCGACTTCGACTATTCGACGCGCCCCACAGAGCGCTTCGAGGTTCCGATCGCCGAACGCATCGCCGCGATCCGCGCCCGCAAGGCGGACGAGCGCAAGCGCGCGAAGGAGAAGGCCGACCGCCGCGCGATTCACGAATCGGGAATGGCGGGAAGAAGGGGGCCCGGCGGGCCGCCTGCCCCGCGGCCCGGACAGCCGGTATCCTCGCGTCATGCCGCGCCTCGTGGACCTCAGCCACACGGTCCGCGCCGGGATGGCCACGTACAAGGGCCTGCCCGGCCCGGTCATCACAGACCACCTCAGTCGTGAGGCCTCCCGCCCGCTCTACGCGGGCGGGACCACGTTCCAGATCGGAAAGATCGAGATGGTCGCGAACACGGGCACGTACGTGGACGCGCCATCTCACCGCTGGGAAGACGGCGCGGACCTCTCAGGTCTCCCGCTGGATGTGCTCGCAGGCCGGGAAGGCGTGTGCATCGCGGCGCCGCATGCGCGCGGGCTAGCCGTAGATTCGGATTTCTTGGAGGGTGAAGAGGTCCGGGGCAAGGCCGTGCTGTTTTGCACGGGCTGGTCAGCCTTCTGGGGCTCTCCCTCTTACCTGCAAAGATCTCCCCACCTTTCCTCGTCGATGGCTTCTCTCCTCGTCGCCCGCGGCGCGGCGATCGTCGGGATCGACTCGCACAACATCGACGACACGGAGGACCTTTCGCGCCCCGTGCACTCGATCCTCCTGCGCGCCGGGATCCCCGTCGTCGAGCACCTCACGAATCTCTCCGCGTTGCCGCCGTCGGGCTTCCGGTTTTACGCCGTGCCCGTCAAGGTCGAGGGGATGGGGACGTTCCCGGTGCGCGCGTTCGCGGAGATCCCGTAAGTCCTTCGTCCGCAACGGTGAACCCGGATGGGCTCCCGTTCGTATATTTGGATAGACTGTAGCTTCCATTTTTCATTCGCCGAAGGAGGTTCCTCGTGGGCCTGCTCGACAATCTCAAGAACCAGATCGGCAACCAGCTGGGCTCGCAGTTCATCGAGATCATCCAGTGGCTGGACGACTCGTACGACGCGATGGTCTACCGGTTCCCGGTCTACAACCAGGAAATCAAGATGGGCGCGCAGCTCACGGTTCGCGAGAACCAGGCCGCGCTCTTCATCAACGAGGGCAAGGCGGCCGACCTCTTCGGCCCGGGCCGCCACGAGCTCTCGACGCAGAACATGCCGATCCTGACGACGCTCCGCGGATGGAAGTACGGCTTCCAGTCGCCCTTCAAGGCCGAGGTGTACTTCTTCAACACCCGCCTCTTCACGGACCTCAAGTGGGGCACGACGAACCCCGTCATGATGCGCGACGCCGAGTTCGGGATGATCCGCCTGCGCGCGTTCGGCACGTACGCGATGAAGGTCGCCGACCCGAAGACGTTCTTCGCGACGATCGTCGGGACCCAGGGCCTCACGACGACGGACGAGATCACGGGCCAGCTGCGTTCGACGATCCTCTCGAAGCTCTCGGACGCGATCGCCGAGTCGAAGATCGCCGCGCTCGACATCGCCTCGAAGTACGACGAGCTTTCGGGCACCGGCAAGCAGATCCTCGCGCCCGAGTTCTCGAGCTTCGGTCTCGACCTCTCGAAGTTCTTCATCGAAAACGTCTCGCTCCCCGAGGAAGTGGAGGCCGCGATCGACCAGCGGACGAAGCTGGGCGTCCTCGGAGACAAGATGGGGCAGTACACGCAGCTCCAGGCCGCCGACGCGATGAAGATCGCCGCCGCGAATCCGGGCGGCGCCGCGGGCGCCGGGATCGGCATCGGTGCGGGCATCGCGATGGGCGGAATGATGGGCGGCGCGCTCGCGAACGCGGGCGCCGCGGGACAGGCCATGGGCGGCGGCATGGCGCCGCCTCCTCCGCCGGCGGCTCCCGGTTTCGCTGCGCCGCGGTGGTCGCTCACGGTGGACGGCAAGACGTACGGGCCGTACTCCGACGACGCCGTGAAGGGGATGGTCGCGTCCGGACAGGTGGCCGCCGGCACGCTCGCCTGGAAGCCGGGCGCCGCGGGCTGGGCCCCGCTCTCGAGCTTCGAGGAGCTCGCGGGCGGCGGTTCGGCCCAGGCCCCGCCGCCTCCCCCGCCGCCGGCCCGCTGACGCGCCGCCACCCATGAACGCAGCCCCGACCGTGGCTCCCGCCGCGCCGGCGAAGCTCCGCAAGTTCCCATGCGCCGCATGCGGCGCGGACGTCGTGTGGAGCCCCGGCGCCGCGGCCCTGACGTGCCCGTACTGCGGCGCGAAGAAGGACGTCCCGAAGACCTCCGGGCAGGTGACGGAGCGCCCGATCGAGGAGGCGCTCAAGGGCGCGACGGATCTCGGATGGGGCCTGGCGCGCAAGGCCGTGAGCTGCCGGGGCTGCGGCGCGACGACGACGTTCGACGCCGGCGTCGCGGCTTCGCGGTGCGCGTTCTGCGGCGCGCCGTCCGTCGTCGAGGCGCCACCTTCGACGACGATGGTGCGCCCCGCGGGCGTCCTCCCGTTCCGCGTCGATCGCAACGCGGCGACCGGCCGCTTCCGGCAGTGGCTCTCGTCGCTGTGGTTCCGCCCGGACGACCTCTCGCAGAAGTCGGCTCTGTCGGAGCTGAAGGGCGTCTACGTCCCGTTCTGGACGTTCGACGCGGCGACCCATTCGGCGTGGACGGCGGACGCGGGATTCGACTATCAGGTCGAGGTGCAGGTCGAGGAGAACGGGCAGGTGCACACGCGCTACGAGACCCGCACGCGGTGGGAGCCGGCCGACGGCGTCCTCGAGCACTTCTTCGACGACCTTCCCGTCGCCGCGTCGCGCGGGCTTCCGCCGGACCTCGCGCGCGCGATCGAGCCCTTCCCGACCGCGGAACTTCTCGCGTACGAACCGTCGTACCTCTCGGGTTTCCTCGCCGAGGAGTACGCGGTCGGCCCGAAGGAGGCTCTCGCCGCCGGACAGCAGCGCATGACGCAGGAGCTTTACGCCCTCTGCGGGCGCGAGGTGCCGGGCGACCGTTTCCGCAACCTCGCCGTGCGCACGGCGTGGTCGGGCATCGCCTGCAAGAATGGCCTCTTCCCCGTCTGGATCGCCGCGTACCAGTATGGCGGGAAGCCTTACCGTTTTCTCGTGAACGGCGTCACGGGCAAGACGGACGGGCACGCGCCGTGGTCGTGGGTCAAGATCGGCCTCGCCGTCGCGGCGGCGGTTCTGCTCTTCGTCATCCTCGCCGCGATCGCGGGCTGAGGCAGAGGGGCGCGCAACTCGTCAGCGCCCAGCGGCCTTCCGGAACTCCGGCGACTTGAGGCGCCGGACGACTTCCGTCGTCCACTTGTAGTCCACGTCCGAGCTGAAGCTCGCCTCGAGGTAGTTCGCGTTCTTCGGGTCGAGCTCCCCGAGCGTGCCTTTGACCACGAAGGAGCCCTCCCAGAGGACGCGGCCGGACGCGTTCTTGAGCGAAAGGCGCGTCGTCACCTTGTAGCCGTTCACGTTCCCAGTCTTGGAGTTCTTCTCGTAAGAGGAGACGTACCGGACCGCGATCTCGGGAAACGCGCCCCGCTTTTCCGTCAGGCCCGCCGCCTTCACCGCGTCCCGCGCCTTGATCTCGAAGGTGAGCTTCTGGCGATCGTCGACGTTGAACTCGGAAGCGACCGACAGGCCGAAGGGCCCTTCCGCGGCCGCCGTTGTCTCCGCCGGGGCAGGCGCCGCGGACGCGGCGGCCTTCACGCCGAGCGCCGCGAGGAACGCCGGCTCGGACGCCGCCTCCGCGACGCGGTCCCGCCACCGCTCGAGCGCCCACCCCCAGACGGTGTTGAACATCGCCGAGGACGAGCCGCTCTGCTCGCCCGTCGCGCTCACCTTCACCGTCTTGCTCCAGACTTCCGAGCCCCCCTTCTTGAGGACGAGGTCCCCGTGCAGTTCGGCCGTGTACGAGGAGTAGCCGTCCATCCAGAACTTGCGGATCCCGACCTCCAGCATCGCACCGCCGGGGGCGACGGAGATCCCCGCTTTGGCGAGCCCTCCCGCCGTCGCCGACTCCACGAGCCGGCGAACCGCGTCCGGCGACTCCTCCCGCATGCCGGCCCCGTTCCCGGCGAGGGCCCGGATCGTCCCGACCCGCTTCGGGTCGCTGCCTCCCTCCTTCGGGGGCCGCTGGTCGTTCACGACGATCGCGACGGGAGGGCCGCCCGCGGGCGGCGCGGCGACGCTCGCCGGCGTCGCGATCGACGTCGTGTACATCCCCGAGCAGCCCGCGAGGGCCGCAAGGACCGGCCCGAACGCCGAAAAGGCGGCGAGTCTGGCGAAACGCTTCACGAGCACCTCCGAAGGTTCATTGGGGCAGACGAGAATACGCGCAAGATCACGCTTCGGTCACACGGGATCCGCAAATCGATCGCGGGCTGACGCGCCGGGCCTGATAATTCGGCCCCATGGGCTCCATGAGCGAGGCGAGGCCGCCCGCGTCGAGACGGACCCGGGTCGACTCACGCCCGGTCCTTGTGACGGCGCTCGTCGTGGGATGGCTGCTTCTCTCCGGCTCCGGAGCCCTGCGCGCGCTCTTCGTCTTCGGGAGTGCCGCCACCACGTCCTCCCTCGGAACCACCGACCCGCTGGCGCGCGCGGCAGCGGCGGCTCCGGATCTCGTCTCGGACGAAACCCGGCAGCTTCTCGCCCAGCGCGAGCAGCGGGCGTCCCTGGAGCGAGCGCTCGCGATTCCACTCCTTCTCGTCGCGACGCTCGGCATCGTCGGCGCCGTCGCATTGCTGCGCCGCCGGACCTGGTCCCGCGCGCTCCTCCTGACCGTCGGCGTCCTGGCCCTCGGGATCTCCGCCTTTCATGCGTACCGGTCGGTCGAAATCGGGGCCTCTCCGGCCGCCGGACTCGAAGCTGATCCGGACGCGCAAAACGCTCTCGCTCTCTTCCGGGCGGCCGCCGGGATCGGCCTCGCCCTGCAGTCGATTCCTCTCGTCATCGCCATGAGCCTGCTGCGGCATCCGATCGTCCGCGACTACCTTGACGTTCGCACGGAACCGCAGCCGCGATCAGGTCCCGACCCGCTTCTCGTCGTCGCCGCGTGCGCGGTACTCGTCGCCTCCGGCGCCGTTCTTTTCTCGAAGAGTCGCGCCCCGGCGCCGGCGCAGGCAAAGAGCGCCCCGGTTTTCCATCCGCCCGAGCCCGCCGAGACGTTCCGCTGGAGCGATCAGCCGATCACGTTCTCACCGCCTCCGGGATCCTGGACGCGCGAGCGCCATGCCGAGGGCGGCCGCAAGGGCGTCTCGTTCACGCGGTACGCGACGCCGCCGAGCCGCATCGTCGTGGCCGAGGCTTCCGTGGCGACTCCGCCGCGAACCGTCGAAGAAGTCCTTCCCCGGTTCCGGCTGACCAGGGAGACGTTCCCTTCCGTGGATTCGAGCAGCGTCGGAGACCCGGCGCCCGCGGCCGTCGCGGGCCTTCCCGCGTTCCAGACGGACTACACCCTGAGAGAGCGGTCCATGCAGCACCGGGGCCGCGAGTTCCTCACGGTCGTCGAAGGGCACGTGTTCGTCATCACCCTGCTCGGTCCCGAGGCGGACCTCCGGGTCCTCGAGAACCTCGTCGCATCCGTCCAATTCCCGGCCGCGGGCGCATCCGACGGCGTCGTCCGGAAGACGAGCGAGGAAGCTCCTCGCGAGACGAGGGAGCGCGGCGGCGGCACGGAGCTCCGCGTGGGAAGCCACCGGGTGACGGTCCGGGTGCCGCGCTCGTGGGAGCACGTCGACTACGGGGAGCGCCAGGAGTTCCGGCGCGCCGAAGCGAGAATCGTCCTCGCCGACGGGGGCGAGCTTGCGGGGGAGATCGACGACGAGCACGTCATCGAGCGAGCGCGGCGATTCTTCGACCACGATCTGAGGCGCTGGGAGATCTCCGCAAAGACACGCATTCGCGTCGGACCGGCGGAGGCGCTCGCCGTGGACACGTGGGAGCCCCTGAGCCACGTGTTCCACAACCGCACGATTCTCTTCGCGAATGGCGGGCGGCTCCTCGTCGCGGGCACGGCCCAGGGCACCGTCGAGGAGACGAAGGGTCCCCTCGACGAGATCGTCCGGTCGATCCGTTTCGCGAACTAGCCCGGGCGCCCCGGGCGCCGCAGCATCCGCTGCGGCTCCGTCCGCACGCGGTCGCCGACGGCCCATGCCGTGTCGGCGTCGAGAGCCTGGATCGCGCGCAGCTCCTCGCCGTCGAGCGTGCGCTCGAGTTCCCACGTCGCCCCGCCGTCCCGCGTGCGGGTGACGACGGATCGGGCGACGCCGTTCGGGAGGAAACCCACGATCCAGCCGTCGGCGCCGGCGAACGCGACGCCCGTGAAGAACGCGTCGCGCGTCCCGGCATCCACGAGGGTCCACGTGTCACCGCCGTCCGCCGTGCGCAGAACGGTTCCGTACTCCCCGACGAGCCAGCCGTGCGCGGCGTCCGGCCACGCGCCACCCCAAAGGTCCGGCGGGTGTTCCGCGTTCGCCGGCGCGGGGATCGGGACGCGAGCCCACGTCGCGCCGCCGTCGCGCGTCCGGAGGAGAGAGCCGTTCTTACCCGCGAGCCACCCGCTCCTCGCGTCCGTGAAGTGGAGGACGCGCCCGTTCACGTGGCGCGCGGCGGAGTCCTTCCCGTCGGCCACCGCCCAGGTCAGGCCCGCGTCCGTCGTGTGAAAGACGCCCGTCGCGCCCGCGGCCCAGCCCTCGTTCCCGTCCAGAAAGTCGAGAGCAATGAGGGAATACGCCCCGGGGGCCGCCCGCGCACGCTGCCAGCTCGCTCCACCGTCGAAGGTGAGGAACACGCCGTCGCCGACCGCGCACGCGCGCATCCGGTCGAAGCCGTGAACCGCGCTGAGCCCGGACGTCCGGCCGCCCTTCGTCACGCCCGTGACGTACCGCCAGGTCCTCCCGCCATCCTCCGTCCGGCCGACGATCCCGCCGTCGACGAACGGGCTCCCGCCGACGATCCAGCCGGCGCTCGAGTCGACGAAGTGTAGGCCGTTGAACACGGCGTCCGTGCCGATCCGGACTTCCTCCCATCCGCCGGAGTCGCTCCGTCCCGCTCGGACGGCAGCGGGGCGCTCCGTCTTCTTGCCGCACGCGACCGAGAGAAGGAGGACGGCGCCGAGGACCGCTGCCCGCGGAGCCCGCGGCCGGGATCGGACTTTCCGTTTCACGACATCAAGGATAGAGCGGTTCGCGAGCTTACCGCTTGGTCAGCGTGACCAGCGCCGCACCGTCCACCGGTGCGATCCCGAGCGTGATTCCTCCGCTCATGAGGTTGGCGCCGGTGTCCGTCGGGAGAGCCTGAGGCGCGCGCGCGTTCGAGAGGTTCGTGCTCACGGACACGTCGTAGAGAGCGCTCGCCGTGAGGCCCACCGGAAGGACGCGCGCCGCCGCGTTCGTGCCCGTGGCCGGCGCCGCCCCCGGCGCGCTCCAGACCACGATCGTCCCCGCGCCCGACTTCGACTCGTAGCTCTCGACGGCCGCGATCGGGCCCTCGCCGGGCTGGGCCGTCAGGTGGTAGACAGCGCCGTCGCGGTGGACGACGCGCTTCTGCTTGAAGAGGGCGATCGCCGCTTTCGCCGCCTCCTCGGTCTGCTGCGTCCAGTCGGCGATCCGGCCCATGAGGAGGAACGGCCCGCCCGGAAGCGCCGACAGGAAGCGATACGTGTCCGGCGAGCCGTCGTCGCCGACGTACTTGTCGAGGTAGCGCGGCGGCACGAGATAGGTGCCCCCGTAGATCGCGCGCTGGTTTCCGTACGCGTCGTTGCGATCGCTCGTGGCCGACGTGTCGTGCCGCGCGACCATTCCGAAGTCGAACAGGGCCCCGCCGTCCCAGCAGTTCTCGAGGACGAGCTTCGGGTGCCGCTTGCGGATCTCGTCGAGGACCGCGTAGTAGCCGGCCGTCGACGCCCACCAGCCGTCGCCCGCCTGGTGGGAGTGCCCGGGCGCGTCGCACGCGGTGATGACCGTGAAGTCGTGGACGAGCCAGTCGAGCGAACCCTCGGCGGCGAGGCGATCCACCTGCGCGAGGATCCATGTCCTGACGCGCGAATCCGCGAGGCAGAGGGCGACGCCGTCCATGTCCGTGGCGATCGGCTCGCCGCCGACGCGCGCCAGCCAGTCCGGGTGCTCGAGGGCGACCTGCGAAAGCGGGTCCGCCGCGCCGAGCGCGATCCAGAGGCCGAAGCGCATCCCCTTCCCGTGAGCGCGCGCCGCGAGGTTCTTCAGCCCGCCGGGAAACCTGAGGGCGTCCGCGACCCAGTCGCCCATGCGGGGATACCAGCCCGCGTCGACCGTGAAGACCTCGACGCCCAGCCACGCCGCCCGGTCGATGAGGTTTTCGACCTGAGGCTCGACGATCCCGTAGCTGTATCCCCACGTGTCGAATCCGGCCCACGGGAAATCCGGCGCCGGCAGGGGCGGGGCGATGCGGCGCGTCACGAACGCGCGCGTCGCGGCGCCGGCCGCGTCGAGATTTCCGGAGAACACCCCGAGGAACGCCGTGGGGGACGCGAATGTCGCCGCGGCCGAGAGGACGTGGGCGAACGTCGCGGGCGCGAATCCGACGCCGAGGCCCGTGCTCCCGTCGGCCGCCGTCGCGGCCGCGAGAAGCCCCGGCCCGCTCCACTCCCAACCGGCGAAGATGCCGGCGTTCCATTTCGCCGAGCGCAGCGCGAGCCACGCCGCCTGGTTTCCGCCGGGGCCGGTGCGCGCCTGGACGCCGGCGCCGGGCTTGAGCGTTGTCTGCGAGGTCTGGAAGGACGTCGCAGGGTGTCCCCAGTTGAAGTTATTCACGGTCAGGGACGTGAGCGTGCCGCCGGCCGCGGTGAGGCCGGCGTCGAGGCCGTCGACGGCCTCGAGAAGAACGGGCTGCGTCCCGGTGTTCGTCACGGCGACCGAAGAACGGAAGACCGGCGACTCCGTGTAAGAAACGAGGGACCACGTGACCGAGACCGGCGCCTCGCGCGAGGCAAGGACGAGGTCGAAGCGAACGGTCCCGTCCGACGAGGGTTTCGACGTCGCGCGCACCACGTCCCACGTCGACCCCTCGGTGAGCGTGATGGGGTCGAAGCCGGCCGGATCGGCCCCGGCCGGCGCGGCAGGCGACGGGACGCGCAGGACGATGCGGAAGCCGAGGCCGCCCGCGGAGGACGCCCAGTCCAGAGCGCGCGAGCGGTCCCTCAGGCCCATCGTGACGACCCGGCCGTCGGCCGTGTATTTCAGGCTGGTCGACAGGAGGGTGTTTCCGACGGTCCACGTGCGGCTGTCCGATTCCTGCTCCCCGGAGATCGCGGCAGCTGCCCGCCCGGCCGCAAGCGCGGCCGCGAGGAGGAAAAGGGCGCCGCCCGCCACTTCTTTCGCCCGCGAAGTCATTCCATCGACCGCTTTCTTGCCGCTGTTTGCCGCCCGGAAGTGTCGGTGGAGTGGCCGCGCCTAACGCCCAACCCGAAGACCGCCGGCACCGGCGCAACGAAAGGGCCGCCCGAGGGCGGCCCGAAAAAATGGCAATTTGGCTCGACGAGGCAGGGGAACTAAGGAGCAGCTTTCACGTCGAGGCCCGGAGCCTCGCCGATCTCTTTGAGGAGGTTTGCCGCGCCGTCCACCTCGGTCATGGTCCAGAGCATGTAGCGGCTGTCGACGTGGATGGAGCGCGTGCGCGCGGTGTCGAAGAGGTAGTCCGACGCCACCGTGTCGAACGTTCCGTCGAACAGGAGGCCGCAGAGCTCGCCCTTCGCATTGAGCGTGGCCGAGCCCGAGTTGCCGCCCGTCGTGTCGACGGTCGAGAGGAAGTTCACGGGCACGTCGTTCAGCTTCGGGTCGACGTACGGGCTCGTCTTGCCCGCGCGCAGCGCCTTGATCGCATCGAGCTCGGCTTTCGGCGCGTTGAACTCTCCCTTGCCGGTCGCCTTCTCGGCGACTCCCGCGAGCGTGGTCTGCGGCGCGTAGAGGAGGCCGTCGCGAGCCGGGACGCCGAGGACCTTGCCGTACGTGACGCGGAGCGTGGAGTTCGCGTCGGGCGAGACGAGGCCGCCGTTCTTCGCGAGAAGGGCTTCGGCGTAGCGCGGCCCGAGCCGGTACATCGCGCCCTCGCGCTCCTTGCCCTTCTCGCGGTTCGCCTCCTGCAGCGGGTAGAGCGCGGCCGCGAGCGTCACCATCGAGTCCTTCGTCAGGACGAGATCCGAGGTGGACTTGTCGAAGAGCGACATCCGGAAGTCCTTGTCGTAGATCTTCGTGCCCGCGATCGTCCTGTCCAGCCATGCCTCGATCGCCTTGCCGGCGTCGGCCTCGGCCATGCCCGGCTTCAGTCCGATCGCCTTGTCGAGGACGTCGATGCGCTGCTCGGGCGGAAGCTTCGCGATGTCGGCGAGGGCGTAACGCATGAGCGCGCGGTCGGCCTTCGGGTCGAGCGTGCGCTGAGCGCGCTCCTGCGACTCGCGCAGGCGGCTCCAGTTGCGCTCCTGGAACGCCCGGTCGCGGTCGGCATCCTTCTTCGCCTTCTCGATCGAGTACCGGTAGAGCGTCTGCGCCGAACCGAGGCCCGATCCCATGACGCCCGACATCTCCGTGAGGAGCGCGTTCCTCTCGCGCGTCTTCGCGCGCTCGGCGGTGAGCGCACTGATCGCGGGGATCACGTCGCCGTACTTCGCCTTGCGGGCGGCGTCGGCGTCGATCCACTTCACGAAGTCCTTCTCCATCCGTTCCTTGTCCGAGAGGAGGCCGCCCTTGACCATGCCCAAGAGGACGCCCTTGTTCTTCGTGAGGCCGTTGTTGAGGCCGCGGATCGCCTGGGCGACGTGCAGCGCCGTCTCCTTGTCGTCCTTGCCGACCTTTTCGAGGATCGCGATCCGGTCCGTGGAGCGCTTGATCGAGCGCGGGAGGGTCCACTCGACGGTCTCCCGGACGTCCTCGTAGGGGTAGAGGCGCGCCGTGCGCCCCGGGTAGCCCGCGACGAACACGAGGTCGCCCGGATTCGCGCCCGCGGGCGAGACCTTGAGCCAGTGCTTCGGCCTGTACGGGACGTTGTCCTTCGAGAACGGGACGGCCTTTCCGTCCTTTGAAACGTACGCGCGGTAGAAGGACCAGTCGCCGGTGTGTCGCGGCCACTGCCAGTTGTCCGTCTCGCCGCCGAAGTTCCCGATGCCGGCCGCCGGCGCGTAGACGAGCCGCACGTCCTGGATCTCCATCTGGCCGAGCTCGAACCACTTGAGGCCCTCGAAGAACGGCGCGACCGAGCAGCGCAGGCCGCCCTTCTCGCACTCGGCCGTCTTCGCCTTCACGCGCTGTTCGATCGCGTCGAAGCGCTTGCGGTCCGTGAGCTTCGAATCGAGCCTGCCGGCGATCTCGTCCGTGACGTCCCTGACGGAGACGGTCACGTAAACGCGCGAGCCCGGTCCGTTCCAGAGCTCGTCCGCCCGGGCCTTCGCAAGGTAGCCGTCGATCATCAGGTTGCGGTCGGGCTTCGAGTTGTACTGGAGCGCGCCCTGAACGCAGTGGTTGTTCGTGACGATGAGGCCGTCGGGCGACACGAACGAGGCGCTGCAGCCGCCGAGGGAGACGATGGCCCCCATCGGCTGGCCCGTCAGGTCCGCGAAGGCTTGCGGGTCGCCCTGAAAGCCCATCTCCTTGAGACGCGGGGCGAGCTGCGGAATCTGCTGGGGCATCCACATGCCTTCGTCCGCGGCGGCGCCGGCGGTCAGAAGCACGAGGACGCTCGCGAGAACGAGGCGTCCGGAACGAACGTTCACGAGTTTCTCCTTCGAAAGCGACGTGGCGCGCCCAAAAGCGCGCAAAGCACTCGATTATGCTCCGCAGAATCGGCCCCGACATCCCTGTCATTTGCATCGGTTCGTCCCGCCGGCCCGCCCGCCCTCAAGTATTCTGTGCGGGCGTGACGAAGCTCTCCCGGGACCTCGCGGAAGACCTCGACGACCTGCTGTCCCGCGCGTTCGCCGAGGACGGCGAGGACGTGACCTCGCTGGCCGTCTTCGGGCCGGCCGCCCGCCTCTCGGCCCGGATCGTCTGCCGCGAGCGCGCCGTCGTCGCCGGCGCCGCATTCCTCCCCCGCCTCTTCGCCTTCCTCTCGCCGCCGGCGCGCGTGACCGTTCTCGTCCCGGACGGGACGCTCGTCGCGCCCGGCGCGGTCCTCGCGGAGATTGAGGGCCCGGCCATCACGGTCCTCGCGGCCGAGCGCACGGCGCTGAACCTCCTCCAGCGCCTGAGCGGCGTCGCGACGAAGACGCGCGAGTACGTCGACGCGCTGAAGGGGACGAAGGCCGTCCTCCTCGACACGAGGAAGACGACGGCGGGTCTGCGCCGCCTCGAGCGTTACGCCGTGCGTTGCGGCGGCGGCACGAACCACCGCTACGGGCTCGCGTGGGGCTTCCTCGTGAAGGACAACCACGCGGACGGCGCCGGCAGCGTGTGGGAGGCCACGCGCCGCGCGAAGGACTTCCGCGCGCTCAACCGGAAGCTCGCGCCGCTTCTCCTCGAGGCCGAGGCCCGCACGCGCGACGAGGTGCACCAGGCGCTCGACGCCGGCGCCGAGCGCATCCTGCTCGACAACATGACGGCCCCCGCCATCGCGGACGCCGTGGAGGACGTGCACCTCTACAACGAGGCGACGGGCGCCCGCGTCACGACGGAAGCGTCGGGACGCATGACGCCCGGGGCGGCCCGCGCCGCGGCGGACGCCGGAGTGGATTTCGTATCGGCGGGCGCCATCACGCACTCCATCCGCGCGATCGACATCGCCCTCGACGTCGACACGAGTGGCGCGAAGAAAGAG
>JBDTTJ010000047.1:0-15560 GCA_039930645.1 Acidobacteriota bacterium | reverse complement strand
GGGCCCTGGACGTTGTACTTGTCGAGGAGCTCCGTCGTCATCGGGAGCGTCTCGCCGCGGAGGCGAATCGGGATGGCCGTCACGGGCCGGAGGTTAGCACCGGCGCGACGCCGTCTCGTTGGATCAGGTGCATCAGGCGCGGCGGAACGGCGCTCATTCCACAAGGGTTACCTTGCGCGCCTTCGGGGAGAGGGAGATCGACTGTGGGAGGTGCCGGCCCTCCAGCCAGACGATGCGCTGGGCCTCGACGGCCTTCGTCACCTTCTTGACGGCGCCCGGCACGTCGGAGGCGTCCGAGAGGACCTCCGCCTTGCCCCACGCGGGGTCGACCATCCTCTTGTTCTTCGCCCAGACGAACAGCGGAACGCGCAGCGCGCGCAGGTACGCGCGCGTCGACCCGATCGGTGTCAGGCTCTCGTCGTCGGGCCCCGCCACGACGAGAACGACGGCGCGCGGGCGGTTCCCCGCCGCGGCCGAGAGCGCGGCCACGCCGACGGCGTCGCCAAGCCGCGGCGAGCCACTGTACTCGGGGGGCGTGACGACGATGAGGAGGCGGCGCACGTCGGCGGGCGGCACGAAGTCCTGCGAGCGCATGAAGACGTCGTAACCGGGGGCCGCATCCTCGGGCTTGAGAAGCCCGGGCCAGCAGAAGCGCAGGCGCTGGCCCGTTCGCAAGGGGGATGCGTACCGGGTGTCCTGGGCGAAGAAAATGGAGGCCCGGAGCTGGGCGATCCACGGGCCCGCGTTCTCGTCCTTCACGACGACGATCTCGCCGGGGCTCTCCTCGACGCCTTCGACGCGGACGGGTTCGCCGTTCGCGAGGAACCAGCCGTCCATTTCGGATTCCTTCGGCGCTCGGCCCTTGAAGACGACGGGTACGGCGGTCAGATCGGTCTCGGCCTCGCCGCGCATCGTCTCGGGCCCGCCCGGCGCCTCTCGCTTCACCCCGCCGACGAGGAGCTCCGTCGAGACGCGGTTCCCTCCCTTGAACTCGAGGACGCCCCTCAGCACGTGGACGTCGGCGGCGCGGAAATCGGGGAGGCGAATGCGCGCGAGGTTGCCGGGGTCGAGGACCTGGCCGTCGAACGTCAGCTCGATGCTCTCGGGCCGCGCCGAGAAGGCGCTCGCATACGTGAGGCGCGCGATGCGCTCGCGGCCGCCCTTGCCGGGCAGGAGCGCGAACATCGCCTCGGAGTTCGGGCGCGGGACGTTGATGAACTGGACCGCGCGGCCCAGCTCGGCGCCGCCCTCGTCCCGCGCGATCGCCACGAGCTCGTGCGGGACGGGACGGCCGAAATCGACGAGCATCTTCCACGGGGGCTGCGTGACGGAGTGGAGGGTCTTTCCGTCGAGCTGGAACTCCACGAACGCGGCGGCCGGGCCCACCTGCACTTCGATCGTGTGGACGCCGACCGCGATCCCGAGGATGAGCGTGAGGAACGTGACCACGCCGCAGCCCCGCTCTCGTCGCCCCGGGTCAGATTCCGATCGGCAGCGCCACGGCTCCGAGGCGGTTCGTGGACGTGTCGCGCACGCCCACGAAGAGGCGGCCCTTCCAGCGCCTGTCGAGGGTGAAGTTCGAGTCCTTGCGGAAGAACGCGCCGGCCCCGGCGGCCTTGTCGACCGTGACGGAGAAGGGGATCACCATCGGTTCGGAGGCGCGGCCCTCTTCGTCGACGCCCGCGATCAGGAGCTCCAGCTTCGCGCGCTTCGTGCCGCCACGCTCCTCGGCGTAGACGCCGCCCACGGGGACGACGACGTCGAACGGGAACGCGTCGTCCTTGCGGTCCTTGACCGCGGTCTTCGCCTCGAGCGCGATCGCGAAGTCGCCCCTCGGCGCGTCGGCCGACAGGAGCAGCGCCGCGAAGCGCGCGCGCGCCGCCGTCTCGGGCGTGAGAGAGCGCTGGCCGGCGGCGGCGCGGACGACGACGCCCGGCCGCGCGACCTCGACGCGGATGTCGCGCCGTGCGGACGTGCCATCGGGCGGCGTGAAGCCGAGGCGGTAGCGCTGCGCGAGAAGGTTCGCCTCGGCGGTCAGGTTCTCGATCGGCTTGTTCGTGAAGCCGAGGCGCGCGCCGCCCGTCGACTCTGCGATGAGCGCGAACGTGTCGTTCCGGTACAAGAACGAGTCGACGGCGTCTCCCTCGGTCACGTTGTTGGCGGGTCTCAGCGCGGCGGCGGCGTCCCGCGGGGGCCGGCCGGAGGGGCTGGACATGGAGCTGATCTCGGCCCTTCCATCCGGCGAGTGCAGGCCAGACGGGTCCACGGCGACGACCGTTGCCCGGGCGAGAAGCGCCTGGCTCTCGGCGTCCTTCGCCTCGGCGAGGAAGTTCCAGAGGCCGCGCGCCGAGTACGAGTTTCCCGACGTTGAAAGCACGTCGATGCCGTCGGTCGGGCTCCCCGGGAGGACCGTCTGCCCGAGCGCCCCCGAGCCTGCAGGGCCGCCGATCGGCTGGACGAAACCGGTCGGAGAGATCGGGCCCGCCATGACGACGACCGTCTTGGGTTCGGGGCGGTTCGCGATCGTGTCGAGGACGGTCGAGAAGTTGCGGAGCATCTGGCGGGACTGGCCCTCCCACTCGACGCTGCCCTGCTGCGGAAAGATGTACGCCCGCGGGAGCGTCCGCGCGGGCTTGTCGAGCGCCTTCTTCAGCGCCGAGCGGTCCGACGTGAAGGCCTGAAGGCGGCGGACGCCGTTGTCGAGGAGGTACACTGCCGCCTCCTCGCTGGCCGGCATCCGGTCGACGTACGTCTTGAGTGCGTCGAGGCCCGCGTTGCGCGCGCGAAGGTCGGTCTGGAGGTCGGAGATCACGAAGACCGTGCTGTGCATGCGGCGCGCGGCGACGGCGGCGCTGGGAACGTCCCCCGCCGGAGCCGCGGGCGCGACAGAGGAGCCGTGCGCGGCGGGCGCCCAGACGGCGGGCGCCTCGATCCAGTCGATCGCCGTCTCCTTGCCGTTCACGAAGAGCTTGAAGTCGCCCTTGGCGAGGCCCTGGACGGGCTTGCCCTTCGCGTCGAGAACGAGCACCTCGACGTCGGCGGCGACCGCCTCGACCGAGCTCTTGACCGGCCGGGGCGCGTCGGACTGCGCGGAGGCGGGGACGGCCGGGAAAAATGCGAGAACGGTCGCGAGCGTGAACGTCAGGGTGCGCTGCATGAGGGCCTCCGGACACCCTCTTAGCACGCCCTGTGCCGGTTGTCACAGGGTCCGGACGTCTCCCGGCGGGGACGGAAGTGGTGAAAACGAGGCCGAACGCGCTCGCATTTGTTTGCTAGGTTCCGTGATGCGTGCAGATCCTGACCTATCCCGTGGGCGTCGTCATCGGGCTCCTCCCCGTGGTCGTGGAACTCGGCGCGCCCCCGCGCCCGGCGAGCCTGTTCCTCGACGGGCGGCCCGCGTGCACGTTCGTGAGCGAGGCGTCGACGTGCGTCGTCGACCTCGGTTCCGCCCCGAAGGTCCACGTTCTCGAGCTCGTCCGGAAGGGCCCGGCGGGCAACGTGGTCGAGCGCGCGGTGCGTTGGGTGAACCGGCCGGGCGCCGCAGCCGAGGTCCAGACGCGCACGCGCTGTCCCGAGGCTGGCGGCCGCTGCTCCGTCCGGGTCGGCTGGGCGCACCCGGAGCGACTGGATCCCAAGAAGATCTCCGTCGCGGTCGACGGGAAGCGCGCCGCCACGACCCGCAACCGCGACGTGAGCCTCGACGTCGCCGGGACGCGCGGCGCGATCCTGACCGTCGACCTCGTGTTCCCGGACGGGCGCCGCGCGACGCACGCGTCGGTTCTCGGCGGACGCGTGCACGGAGACGAGGAGACGGCCATCTCCGCGAACCTGGACGCCGGCGCCTGCGGGCCCGACGGACCCGCGGCGGCGGCCGCGCGCCGGCTTGCGGCAGGGGAAAACGTCCGCGCGGCCGAGCGGGGGGAGGCCGAGATCGTCTTCGTCGCCGAGCCCGCGGCCTACGGCGCCCTCGCGCGCCTCCTCGGACCGGCATACGTGGTGCCGAAACCGCCGGACCGCGTCGCGCTCGACGACATCCTGAGGAAGGCCGGCTTCACCGTGCACGTCGTGGTTGCGGACCGGCGTCTCTCGCGCGGCGAGCTGCAGCCGAAGGAGCCGATTCTCGACGCGCTCCTCGAAACGCTCGACGCGACGCCGCTCCGGCCCGTGCGTCTCGCGGACGCGGTGGCGTCCGCGGCGCTCCACGTCGGCGTGCCCGGGAATCGGCGGCTCGTCGTCCTCGTCGCCGCCGAGGGCGCGGAGGACTCGAGCGCGCTCGGCGCGGCCGGCGTTCGCGCCTACCTCGACGAAATCCGCGTTCCGCTCGCCGTCTGGCGCATGCAGCCGGCGGCCCGGCAGGACTGGCCGGAGGGCCGGACGATCGCCACCGTGGAGGATTTCCGCGCGGCGCTCCTCGCCGCGAAGGAGCGGCTCGACTGCCAGGCCGTCGTGTGGATCGAACCGCGCGAGGAGAAGAAGCCCTAGCCGAGCGGCGCGCGCGCGGCGGCGACGAATGCGCCGACGTTCTCGGGCGGCGTCGGCGGCAGGATGCCGTGGCCGAGGTTCACGATGTGGCCGAGCGGGCCCGCGGCCCTGCGCGCGGCGAGGACGGCGGCCGTGACGCCTTCCTTCGGCCCGAGGAGGACCCCGGGATCCACGTTCCCCTGCAGCGAACGGCCGTGCGCACGCGCGCGCGCCTGATCGAGCGGGAGCTTCCAGTCCACGGAGACGACGTCGCCCGGCAGCGCGGCGATCGACTCGATGAGGTGCGCCGAGCCGGACGCGAAGTTGATGACGGGGACCTCGCCGCGCTTCGGGAGCTTCGCGAGGAGCCGTTCCGTTGCCGGACGCGCGAAGCGTTCATAGTCGGCGCGCGAAAGCTCGCCCGCCCACGTGTCGAAGACCTGCACGACGTCCGCGCCGGCCTCGATCTGCGCGGCGAGATAGTCGCCGCAGCTGTCCGCGAGCTTCTCGAGGAGCGCGACGAGCGTCTTCGGGTCGCCGTGCATCATCTTCTTCACTTCGACGAACGACTTCGTGCCACCGCCCTCGATCGCGTACGTCGCGAGCGTCCACGGCGCCCCGCAGAAGCCGATCACGGCCGCGCGGCCCGCGACCTCGGCCTTCAGGGCCTTCATGATCTGGGGGACGAACTTCGTCCCGACGAGCGGGTCGAACGTCTTGAGGCGCGCGACGTCGGACGCGGTGCGGATCGGGCTCGGGAGCTTCGGCCCGCCCTCGTCGAGCCGCACCTCGATTCCCATCGGGGGCAGCGGGATCAGGATGTCCGAGAAGAGGATGACGCCGTCCATGCCGAAGCGGCGGAACGGCTGCATCGAGACCTCGACGGCGCCCTCGACGTTCGCGCACAGGTCGAGGAACGCGAGGCCCTTGCGCACCTCGCGGTATTCGGGGAGGTAGCGCCCGGCCTGCCGCATGAGCCACACGGGCGGCACGTCCACGGGTCGGGAAAAAGCGGCGTCGACGAATCGCTGGCGGGACGGCCCTGGGCCGGAGGTTGTGGGAACCGACATGGCGCGGGAGGTTAGCAGTTGATGCAGACGCAGGGGTTGTGGGCCCCCGGGGGGTTCCTATAATCGCCCCCGTGATGGTGGACTCGGCCGCAGCGGCCGCGTGGAGCGCCGGCCTCGGCTGGACCGCTCTCACGCTCTACGCCCTGGCGTCGGCTCTCTACGTCCTGAACCTCACCCGGCCGTCCGCATGGGCGGGCCGGACGGCGACGGCGTGCGCGATCGTGGGCGCCGTCCTGAACTTCGGGGCTCTGTATGCCCGGGCTCTCGCCGTGGGTACGGTTCCCTACCGGGATCTCCTGGGCTCGATGAAGCTCTTCGGCTTCTTCCTCGCGGTCCTCTCCGTCGTCCTCGAGCTTCGCCACCACGACCGCGCGCTCGGCCCCGTCCTCATGCCGGCGGCGCTGTTCTTCATGCTGCTCGCGCTCCTCGAAGCGCCCGGCGCGGCGCGTCCCGCCCCGAATCCGGACCTCAAGGGAGCGATCTTCGCGCTGCACGTCACGGTCAACATGCTCGCGTACGCGGCGTTCGCGGTGTCGGCGGCGCTGTCGATGCTTTACATCGCCGCGGGGCGCGCGTTGAAGTCGCATACGCTCTCCGGCCCCGCGACGCGCCTGCCGACGCTCTCCTACCTCGAGCGCGCGAACCGCACGTCGCTCGGCCTCGGGATCATCGCGCTCGGCGCGGGCCTCGCGCTCGGCTTCCTCTGGGCCGCGCGCGTCTGGACGAACGAGCACCCGCACTGGGGGCTCGACCCGAAGATCTTCTTCGCCCTCGGGACGCTCTTTTTCTACCTCTTCGTTCTCGTCCGGGCGCGCCGCGGCGCCCCGGGGGTCTCGACGGCGCGCCTCTCGATCGCGGGCTTCGTGCTCGTGCTCCTGTCGTACACCGCCGTCAACATGTTCGTCTCCAAGCTGCACGTTTTCCGCTCATGAAGCTCGTCTTCGTCGGCTGGAATCACCGGGGCGCTCCGCTCGACCTGAGAGAGCGACTCGCCTTCACACCCGAGAAGGCGCGCGAGGCGCTCGAGGGGCTCTTCGCGGAGCACATCCTCGCCGAGGGCGCGATCGTCTCCACGTGCAACCGCGCCGAGATCTACGGCGTGTCGGACCGCGAGGACGACCTCGACGCTCTGTCGGGTTTCTTCTCGCGCTTCCACCGCGTGGACGACGTGCTTCTGCGCCAGACGGCGCTCACGGGCCACGGCGACGCGACGGTGAGGCACCTCTTCCGCGTCGCCGCGGGGCTCGACTCGATGGTCCTCGGCGAGGCGCAGATCCTGGGGCAGATCCGCGAGGCGCACCGCGTCGCGACGGCGGCGGGGTCGCTGCGCGCCGTGACGAACCGGCTCTTCATGAACGCCCTCGAGTGCGGCAAGCGCGTGCGTTCCGAGACGGGGCTCGGCACGCGCCCGACGTCCGTCGCCGGCCTCGCCCTCACGCTCGCGGGCCGCATCTTCGAGTCCCTGAACGGCCGCCGGGCGCTCCTCGTGGGCGCCGGCGAAACGGCCGAGCTCACGGCGCGCCTCCTTCTCGACGAGGGCGTGTCGGAGATCGTCGTCACGAACCGGTCGTTCGAACGGGCGCAGGCACTCGCGGCCGCTTCCGGCGGCCGTGCCGTGCCGTGGGACCAGCGCGCCGTCGCGGCCGCCGAGGTCGACCTCATCCTCTCGGCCACGAACGCGACGGAGCCCGTCCTCACGGCCGCCGCGCTCAAGGCGTCGCTCTCGAACGTGAAGCGCCGCGGGCCGCTCCTCATCCTCGACCTCGCGGTCCCGCGCGACGTGGAAGTCGAAGTGGGCGACCTGCCGGACGTCTACCGCTACGACCTCGACGCCCTCACCGGGATGGCGGACGCGAACGCGAAGGCGCGCCTCGGGGAAGTTCCGAGGGCCGAGGCCATCGTCGAGGAGTGCGTCCAGCGATTCGCGGACTGGTGGGGCGGCCTCCTGCAGGTCGATGTCGTCCGCGGCCTGCGCGACAAGGTCGAGAAAATCCGGCTCGCCGAGATCGAGAAGTACGCGGGCAAGCTGTCCGGCCTGTCCGAGAAAGACCGCGCCACGGTCGAGCGCCTCACCGAGACGCTCGTCGGGCACATCCTCCACGAGCCCACCGTCGGCCTCAAGGAGGGCGACGTGTCCGAGCGCCTCGAGAAGGCCGCTTCCGTGAAAGCCCTCTTCCGGCTGGGCGAGCCTCCCCGATGAAATTCACGAAAGAAAAGTGACGACGATGACGACCGCATCCCCCCTCCGCATGGGCACGCGGGCCAGCGCGCTCGCGCGCGCCCAGTCCGGGGCCTTCGCCGCGGAGCTCACACGCCGCTCGGGCCGGCCCGTCGAGGTCGTGATCGTGCGGACGCAGGGCGACCAGCTGTCCAGCGAGGGCAAGGCCCCTCCGGGCGGCGACTCGGCCGGCGTTTTCGTTCGTGCCCTGGACGACGCGCTCCGGAACCTCGAGATCGACTTCGCCGTCCACTCGCTGAAGGACGTCCCGACGGCCGACGCCGAGGGGCTCGTCCTCGCGGCCGTGCCCGAGCGCGCGGATTCGCGCGACGCGTTCGTCGTCGCGACGCGCCATGCGGGAGTGAAACGAGTCGAGGATCTGCCGCAAGGCGCGACGGTGGCGACGTCGTCGCCCCGTCGCGTCTCGCAGCTCCTGCGCGTCCGGCCGGACCTCGTGACGGTCGCGATGGCGGGAAACGTGGACACGCGCCTCCAGCGCCTCGAGGAGGGCCGCGCCGACGCGCTCATCCTCGCGGCCGCAGGCCTCGACCGCCTCGGCCGAGGCTCGGTCATCACGCGTCGCCTCGAGCCGGACGAGATGCTCGGCGCCCCCGCGCAGGGCGCGCTCGGCATCGGCTGCCGGGCGGACGACGAGGAGACGAGGAATTCTCTGCTGAAGATGGAAGACCCTGCCGCGCGAGTGACCGCGGTGATCGAGCGCGACCTCCTTCATTTCCTCAGGGGGGGATGTCGCGCGCCCGTCGGCGCGCGAGGATTCTTCGAAGGTGAAGAGGGGAGCCGGACGCTGAGGCTCGTGGGCCGCGTCCTCTCTCTCGACGGGCGCGAGTGCCTCGAAGACGAGATGAGCGAGCCGTTCGCGCTGCCGCTCTCTTCTTCTCTTTCTCTTTCGTCTTCCCTTGGTCGCCTCCTCGCCGAGAAGCTGCTTGCCCGCGGTGCGGCGCGGCTGATCGACGCGTCCCGCCTCGTGACTCCGTGAGCCGCTCGCGCCTGGCCGTCGCGGGCGCGCTCGTCGCGACCGTCGTCCTCGCGGTGGTCCTGCGGCGGTGGGGCTGGGAGAACTGGAGCCTCTGGCTGGACGAGTGCCTTCAGGTGTTCGTCGCGCGGCAGCCCGTGCGTCGCATCGTCGAGCTGCTCGAGAACGAGCGCAACCACCCGCCCCTCGACTACCTCCTGACGCACGTCGCCCTGAAGATCTCGTCCTCGGCGTCGTTCCTCCGCTGGATTCCGACACTCCTCTCGGCCGCGACGGCCGTTCTGCTCTTCGTGCGGGCGGGCGCCGCGCGTCGCCCGTTCGCGGCCCTTGGGGCCGCGTTCTCGTTCGCGGTCCTGCCGTTCGCCGTCCATCAGGGGCAGGAGCTTCGGGCGTACGCCCTCGCGCTGTTCCTCGTCGGCGCGGCCGACGTCTGCCGGGCCTGGCACGCCGAGAGCGGCAGCCGCGCGGCGCTCGCCTGCACGGCGGCCGCGTCGCTCCTCGCCGTCTACAGCCTCTACCTCGCGTTCCTTCCTCTCGCGGCTTTCTGGGCGCTCGACGCGCTGGACGCGCGGGGCGGCGGAGAGGAGGCCCGGCGCGCGCGCCGACGACTCCTGCTCGTCCCGGCGGCGACCGTCCTCGTATTCCTGCCCTGGGTCTTCGCCGTGCGGTCGAACCTCACGCGGCCCAACGAGATGCCGGCGCCGCCCGTCACGCTCGCGCTCGCAGCGCGCCACGCCGTCGGCTTTCTCGCGGACCGCCAGCCCGGCGCCGACCGCTGGGCCGCGGCGCTCGTCGTCCTCGCGCTCGGAGGCGCCGGGATCGCCGCCGCGTCCTCCGGCGAGCGGCGGCGCGTGGCGGTGGAGGGACTCGCAACCGCCGTGGGAGCCGCCGCGTTCCTCGTCGCCACGAATCACTGGTTCGAGCTCCGCTATTTCTGGTTCTCGCTCTGGCCGCTGGCCCGGATCCTCGGCGAAGGAGCCGGCGCTGCCGGGCGCCTCGCGCGCGGGCGGATCCCCGCGTTCGCGGGCGTCCTCGCGCTCCTTCTGGCGGTCGAGTGGCCCGTCCTGGCCGAGAACGCCCAGACGGGGCGGCCGGACTGGCGGAGGCCCGTCGGCTACGCCGCGTGGCGCGCGCCCTCCCCGCCGGCGTTCGTGCCCGT
Organism: Acidobacteriota bacterium; assembly: GCA_039930645.1. Taxonomy (GTDB): domain Bacteria; phylum Acidobacteriota; class Thermoanaerobaculia; order UBA5066; family UBA5066; genus Fen-183. Next base: position 5,658 of record JBDTTJ010000047.1, on the reverse strand, counting down.
CGACTGGTGGAGCTTCATGCTCCTCGACTATCAGCAGCTCGAAGGCCAGCCGCCCTTTCGGATCGAGCAACCGTGCCTCACCCCTCGGGAGCTCGACGCCGCCCTCGCCCGGCTCGGCGAGGGGTGGGTGTTCCGGGCGCCGTACGGCGGCTCCGCGACGGCGGAATTCCTCGTCGCGTCCGGCCCGAACCCGTGGGCGACGTTCGCCGAGGCCGACGGCGTGGCGCTCTACCGCTTCGAGAAAGGAAAGATCGTCCCGCCATGAGGATCCTCCTGCTCCGCTCGGGCTCCGCCGGGCTTGAGGAGGGCGCTCCGGCTCCCGACGTGACGGTCCTCCACACGCACGCCGTCGAGCCGCGGCCCGAGGGTGTCGCCGAGGCGCTCGCGTTCGCCGCGGCGGGCGCCACGCTGGTCGTGTCGTCCAAGGAGACCGTGAGAGTTCTGCTCCCTCTCTTTGGTCGGCCCTTCGCCCGAATGGTGGCGGTGGGGGAGGGGACCGGGGATTTTCTTAGAAGGGTGAATACGGGAGAGGGAGCGCAGATCGTGGTTCCGACGATCCCCGGTGCGGCGGGCGTCCTCCACCTTCTAAGAAAATCTTCCGCGCCCTTGCCGTCGCGAATCCTCTGGCCGCGCGGCTCCGACGCTGCCTCCGAACCCCTCGAAGAAATCCGAGCTCTTGGCATTTCTCTTTCCTCGCCCGTCGTATATGTGAAGCGCGCGCTGTCGCCGTCCGAGCTGGACCCGTCCGTCCTCGCCGATTTCCGCGCCGGCCGTTTCGCGTCCGTCGCCGTGGGGTCGACGGCGGGACTGGATGCTCTGCTCGCCGCGGTCCCCTCGCCGCCGCACGTAAGATGGGGCGTCCTCGGCCCCGAGACGGCTCGCGCCCTCGCCGCGCGTCATCTCCCGGCTCCCGTCGTCCCGCCGCGCGCGCGGCTGGCCGACCTGCTCGATCTCCTCCGGAAGGAAACACCATGAGCTTTCCCCTCCACCGCTACCGCCGCCTCCGCCGCAGCGAGAGCCTCCGGACGATGGTCCGCGAGACCTCGCTCGCCCCGTCGGACTTCATCGCGCCGCTCTTCGTCGTGCCGGGGCAGGGTGTGCGTCAGCCGGTCGGCTCGATGCCGGGAGTCGACCGCACGTCGCCCGAGCTCGCGGGCAAGGACGCGAAGGCGCTCGCCGACCTCGGCGTCCTCTCCGTGATCCTGTTCGGGATCCCGGACCGCAAGGACGCGACGGGCACGTCGTCGACCGACCAGGAGGGCCCGGTCTGCCGCGCGATCCGCGCGATCAAGGCCGAGAGCCCGAAGACGGTCGTCATGACGGACATCTGCCTCTGCGAGTACACGGACCACGGGCACTGCGGGGTCATCAAGGGCGACACGGTCGACAATGACCCGACGCTCGCGATCCTCGCGGCCGAGGCCGTCGCGCACGCGAAGGCGGGCGCGGACGTCGTCGCCCCGAGCGACATGATGGACGGGCGCGTCGGCGCGATCCGCGCGGCGCTCGACAAGGACGGGTTTGCGGACGTCGCGTTGCTTGCGTATTCCGCCAAGTACGCCTCCGGCTTCTACGGGCCGTTCCGCGAGGCCGCCGAGTCGACGCCGTCCTTCGGCGACCGCCGTGCGTACCAGATGGACCCGGGCAACGTGCGCGAGGCCGTCAAGGAAGTCCTCTCCGACGTGGCCGAAGGCGCGGACATGGTCATGGTCAAGCCGGCGCTGGCGTACATGGACGTCATCCGCGCCGCGAAGGAAGCCACGAACGTCCCGCTCGCCTGCTACAACGTCTCGGGCGAGTACGCGATGGTGAAGGCCGCGGCCGCGAACGGCTGGATCGACGGGCAGAGGGTGACGCTCGAGATCCTGACGAGCTTCAAGCGCGCGGGCGCGGACCTCATCCTGACGTATCACGCCAAGGAAGCTGCTGGATGGATCGGATGAAGAAGAAGGAAGAAGAAAAGATAGATTTGCTTAGAAAGAAGAAGAAGGAAGGGCCGGTGCGGCCGGTTCGTAAGCGCGTTCGCCGGACCGCTCAGTCAGAGGCGCTGTTTCTTCGGGCCAAGAAGCGCATGCCCGGCGGCGTGTCGTCGCCCGTGCGCTCGTTCGCGTCGGTGGGCGGGACGCCATTCTTCGTCAAGAAGGGCAAGGGCGCGACGCTCGTCGACGCCGACGGCAACCGGTACGTCGACTGGGTGATGTCCTACGGGCCGCTCGTGTTCGGGCACGCGTACGGGCCGGTCCTCTCGGCCGTGCGCAAGGCGCTGCCGCGCGGGACGTCCTACGGCGCGCCGACGAAGGCCGAGATCGAGCTGGCCGAGCGCGTCGCGAAGGCCGTGCCCTCGATGGAAAAAGTCCGCTTCGTCTCGTCGGGGACGGAGGCCGCCATGAGCGCCGTGCGCCTCGCGCGCGCCGCCACCGGCCGCGACCTCGTCCTGAAGTTCTCGGGCTGCTACCACGGCCACGCGGATTCGTTCCTCGTCTCCGCGGGCTCGGGCCTCGCGACGCTCGGCATCCCGGGCTCGCCGGGAGTGCCGGCGTCCCTCGCCGGAATGACCTTGACGGCCCGGTACAACGACCTCGATTCCGTGAAGGGCGTCTTCGCGGCGCATCCCGGCAGGATCGCCGTGATCGCGGTCGAGCCCGTCGCCGCGAACATGGGCGTCGTCGCGCCGGCTGCGGGCTTTCTCGAGGGGCTGCGCGCGATCGCCGACAGGGAGGGGGCGCTCCTTCTCTTCGACGAGGTCATCAGCGGTTTCCGTCTCGCGAAGGGCGGGGCGCAGGAAATTTACGGCGTCCGGCCCGACCTCACGTGCCTTGGCAAGATCATCGGCGGCGGCCTGCCCGTGGGCGCGTACGGCGGCCGGGCGGACCTCATGGCGCAGATCGCGCCGGATGGGCCCGTGTACCAGGCCGGCACGCTCTCGGGAAACCCTCTCGCGATGGCGGCCGGCAAGGCGATGCTGGACGCGCTGACGCCGGCCGTTTACGCGAAGCTCGATCGCACGGCGCGCGACCTCGAGCACGGCATGAACGCCGCCGCGAAGAACGCGGGCGTCGCGGACAGGGTCGTTCTGAACCGGATCGGCTCGATCCTGACGCCGTTTTTCACGCGGGGTCCCGTGCGCAACTTCGACGACGCGAAGAAGGCCGACCTCGGGAAATTCAGGATCTGGTACCACGCGATGCTCCGGCAGGGCGTCTTCGTCGCGCCCGCGCAATTCGAAGCGATGTTCGTCTCGACGGCGCACGGCCCGAAGGAGGTCGCGAAAACCGTCAAGGCGCACGAGATCGCGCTCCGGGAAGCGTTCGCCGCGGCTTGATCAGCCCCGCGGCGCTCGAGAGTCTCCGGCACGAGGCGCGTGATCGGGACCGCGAGGATCCGCTCGCGCGTTACCGCGCGGAGTTCGTCGTCGCGGACGAGGGTCTCGTCTACCTCGACGGCAACTCCCTCGGCCGTCTCCCGAAGCGGGCGGAGGCGCTCGTCGCGAGGGTCGTGCGCGAGGAGTGGGGCGGACGCCTGATTCGCGGCTGGAACGAGGGCTGGGTGGACGCGCCGCGCCGCGTCGGCGACAAGCTCGGGCGTCTCCTCGGAGCCTCGCCGGGCGAAGTCGTCGTCTCGGACTCCACGAGCGTCAACCTCTTCAAGCTCGCGGTCGCGGCGCTGAGGGCGCTCGAGGACCGGACCGCGATCGTCACCGACGACCTGAACTTCCCCTCGGATCTCTACGTGCTCGACGGCGCGGCGCGGCTCCTCGGCGCCGGGCGGCGCGTCGTCGTCGTTCCGGCGCGCGACGGCATCTCCGTCGATTCCGCCGACCTGGCGGCCGCGATCGGGCCGGACACCGCCCTCGTGTCCCTCTCGCACGTGGCCTACCGGAGCGGATTTCTCCACGACATGAGAGCGGTCACTGAACTCGCGCACCGGGCCGGCGCGCTCGTCCTGTGGGACGTGAGCCACTCGGCGGGCGTCGTCCCGATCGACCTCGAGGCCTCGGGTGTCGATCTCGCGGTGGGCTGCACGTACAAGCATCTGAACGGTGGTCCCGGCGCCCCCGCGTTCCTCTACGTGCGCCGCGAGCTGCAGACGTCGCTCGAAAATCCCATCCCAGGCTGGTTCGGGCGCGAGGCGCCGTTCACGTTCGCGCCGGATTTCACGCCCGCCGGCGGCGTGGAGCGCTTTCTCGTGGGGACGCCGCCGATCCTCTCCCTGGCCGCCGCCGAGGCCGGCGTCGACCTCGTGCTCGAGGCCGGCGTCGAAGCCGCGCGCGCGAAATCCGTCGCGATGGGGAGATTCCTCGAGGATTGTTGGAGGACGCAGCTCGAATCGCTTGGCGTGACGCTGCGTTCTCCTCGCGAGAGCGAGCGCCGCGGGTCGCACCTTTCGTTCGGTCATTCCGAGGCGCTCGCGATCGACGGCGCCCTCATCGCCGAGATGAACGTGATCCCGGACTTCCGGCCGCCTGACGTGATCCGCTTCGGCTTCGCCCCCCTCTCCAACACGTTCGAAGATCTCTTCGAGGGAGTGAGCCGCTTTCGCCGCGTCCTCGACGAGGGGCTCTGGCGCCGGCACACGGGCGCCGGGCCCGTCGTCACCTAGGAGGCGTCCGGCTCACTCGAACCAGCCGACGACGTCGAGCAGGACGTGGACGGATCCCGCCGGGAGTCCGTCCACGACGACGTTGCCGGTGGGCCCGAGAGGCATGACGACGTTGTTCGCGCGGGTCTGGCCGGCGCGGAAGCTCACGGTCGCGGTGCCCGCCGCGGGTGCGCCGCCCGGCACGAGTCGAACCGACCCGGCGGCGGCGGATCCCGTCGCCGTGAGATTTCCGGCGATCGACTTCGCGGTGGCCGGGATGCCGCAGCGTCCCCGGACGACCCACGAGCGCGCCTGGCCCGCGTAGAGGGTGGGCCCGCCGTACGTGCCGTTCGCGCTCCGCGTGTCGAAGACCCGGCAGGGCTGCACGGTGTGGAAGCTCGTCGCGAGCGGCGGCGTGCCGTAGTCGACCTGGACCGTGAGAGACGACGCGGTCTTCGAGAGCGCGGTGATCGTGAGCGACAGCTCGGGATCCCTGAAGGACTTGCCGACGTCGAGCTGGGCGTCGTCGAAGCTGCCGGCGGTCGCGAAGTTCATGTCGAGGAGGTCCGCGCCGCCGACGCTGCTCGGCGCCAAGCGGATCAGCGCGCCGTTCGCGACGCCGGCCGGGAAGCCGGAGTCGAAGCCGGCGCGGCTTCGCCACTCGATCCAGTAGGTGCGGTCGCTCTTGGTGGTCGGAATGCGCACGGCGTACGCGAAGCCGCCCGGCGCCTCGAGCGCGTCGAGCGTGTACGTGACGCTGCCGCCGGGATGATTGCGGACCGAGCCGGCCGGGAGCCATCCGAACGTGTCCTTGAACTGCGCGTTGAAGTGCCCGGCGCGCGAGTTGCCCATCGTGTCGAAGCGGTCGCCGTAGTCGCTGCGCGAACAGCCCGACGGCGCGATCGCCGAGGACGGGCACGTGTACGAGTGCGCGTGCACGACGCCGAAGTTGTGGCCGAGCTCGTGGGCCGCGACGAGCAGGCCCCACGACCCCGTCGGAGCGCCTTTGATCCACGAGCCGGCGCCGCCCACGTACCCGAGGCCGCTCCAGCCGCACGCGCCGATCGACGGGAAGACCCA
>JBDTTJ010000046.1:0-15575 GCA_039930645.1 Acidobacteriota bacterium | reverse complement strand
AGGGCGGTCAGGCGGCGCGCGAAAAGCGGAACGATCTCGCTCCGAAGGAGATACGCCACCGGCAGCGTCGCGAGGGTGACGCTGAGGTCGGCGGCGTACAGAAGGGCCGCAATCTTCCGGGCCTGTTGCTTCAGCATCGGGGCAATCCCCGGCGAGGGATCATGGGGATGCTAGCAAGTGCCGCGAAAACGCGCCTCCTCACGTTCCCAGGAGGGCTTTTTCGTAGGCGTCCGTCACCGCGTCCCACCGGTAGTGCTCCCGGGCGCGCTGGCCGGCGGCCAAGCCGGAGTGCCGGCGGAGCTCGGAATCGGCGAGGAGGGCCTCGATCGCGCGGGCAAGCGTCTCCGGCCGGGCCGCGTCCGCGTAGAGGCCGGCCTTCCCCGCGGTCTCCCGGTTTTCGGGCGTGTCGTGAACGACGAGCGCGCGGCCGAACCCCATGGCCTCGAGAAGCGCCGGGTGCGTGCCGCCGACCTCGGTTGCGTGGACGTAGACGGCGGCGTTCGCGAGAAGCTCGCGATAGCCCTCCCCGTAGAGTGCGCCGGGGAGCAGGACGCGCGGGTCCCTCGCGGCCTCGGCGGTCACGGCCGCGACGAACGCGTCGGCGTACGGCGCGCCGCCGAGCATCACGAGCGGAGCCGTGCCCGGAACCGAGCGGTACGCGCGCACGACCGCGTCGGCGTTGTTCTCGGGCTCGAAGCGCGACACGTAGAGGACGTAGCCGCCGGGCGAAAGGCCCAGGCGCTCCAGCGCCCCCGTCCCCGCCGGTTCGGCGAGGTCGGAGCCGTACGGGATGTAGAGCGAGTCCTGCCCGTACGCCTCGCGGTAGTACGCCTGGATCGCGCGCGCGTCCGTCACGAGGACGTCCGGCAGCACGCAGCTGAGCCGCTCGGAGACGGCGTAGGCGAGGCGGCCGAGCGCGTTCCACTTGCGCCGGTTGCGCTCGAGTCCGTCCACGTTCAGGACGACGCGCGTCGAGGCGCCGAGGAGGCGCGGGAGCCGGCACGGGAGGGCGTTGACGCCGTTGCACACGAGGACGGCGTCGTAGCCCTGTGCGGCGGCGTGGAAACCCGAGAGGGCCGTGTGAACGACCGTCTCGAGGTACTTGTGCCGCACCGTCGGGAGGAAGACGACGCGGGCGCCGCGGTGGAGGGCCACCTCGGCGGCCGTCCCGCCGCGCCGCGCGTAGACGGTCACGGCGTGCCCGCGCGCGGCGAGGCGCGCGGAGAGCTCCTCGGCGAACGTTTCAAAGCCGCCGTAGGCGGCGGGGACGCCGCGCGTCCCCAGAATGGCGATCTTCACGCCTCGATCCTCGCGCCGCGCGGGTCGTCCGTGAACCAGCGCGCGAGGTCCGCGTCGGAGACCGTCCTGCGGCCCTGGATCTCGGCGCGCTTCTCGAGGAGGCGCGCGCGGTTTTGAGCAAGCCACCGGAGGGCCTCGAAAGACGTCCGCTCAACGGTCAGGCAGCCCCCGACGACGACCGCGTCGCGGAGGAACGTCCGGGGGAACGTTGCGCGGAGGTGCGCCTTCCCGGCGTTGTTGATCCGGAGGAGGAAGCGGTTCTTGACGGAGTGGAGGTTCGCGAGCGCCGACATCTCGCGCCGCCGCTCCGGGAGGTTGCGCCGCCGGTGCCAGGCCACCGCCGCCGGGACGCATCGCGCGCCCCATCCGCGCCCGCGCAGGCGCCACGCGAGGTCGACGTCCTCGCGGTAGACGAAGAAATCGTCGTCGAAGAATCCCGTGGAGATGCGCGTGTCGGCGAGCGCCTCCGTCCGGAACAGCACGGCGCAGCCGGAGGCGCCGAAGATCCCGGCGGGCCGGTCGAACTGGCCGGCGTCGCGGTCTCCGGCGCCGGTGTCGAAGTGGCGTCCGTTCGGGGTCATCCGGATCCCGACGCTGTCGAGCACGGAGGTCGGCTCGAGGTCGGGCCCATCCGCGCGGAGGATCTTCCCGGTGAGGGCGGCGACGCGGGCGTGCTCGGGGCGTTCGGCGTCCTCGAGCAGCGTCGCGATGAAGCCGGGCGCGAGGACGACGTCCGTGTTCAGGACGAGGACCCACGGGATCCCCCTCTCGACGGCCCTTGCGATCGATCGGTTGTGGCCGCCGGTGTATCCGAGGTTTTCGCGCGACGGGAAGACCTCGAGTGGGACGGGCGCGATCTTCTCGAACGCCGCGAACGTCGCGCGCGTCCCGTCCTCGGACGCGTTGTCGACCGCGGAAACGGCAAGGTCGCGGAACGACTGCCCGAAGAGCGAGGGCAGAAGCCGCTCGGCGTCATGGGACTCGTTGTGCGTCACGAGGGAGACGAGAACGCGCGCCGTCACGCGGCCCCCGGGAGGAGGGCGGAGCGCCAGCCGAGGCCGAGGAGGCCCCGGGCGACGCGGACCTGCGCGGCGGCGACGTCCGCGCGCGGGTGGCTGGCGCTGACGACGGGCGCGAGCACGAGGCGCATGGCAGCGCCGAGGAGCGTCGCGGCCCAGGCCGCGGCGCAGACGAGCGCGGAGGCGTGCCGCAGGAGATAACGGAACTGGTTCCGCACGTAAAGCGGGCGGAAGTCTCGCCACGAGAGGGCGTCCATCGCGACGCCGCCGACGTGTGTCGCGTGCGCGGACGGGACGTAGCGGATCCGGCCGCCGCGCTCGAGGAGCTTCGCGCACAGGTCGACGTCCTCGAACCACGCGGGTGTGAACGCCGGGTCGAAGCCGCCGACGGCTTCGAAGGCGGCGCGTCGCACGAGGAGGGCTGCTGCGGCGGGCTGTTCGACATCGAACGCCTCGTCGCGGGAGCGATCGAGATAGCGGTCGCGCCGGAGCCACGGGTTGGACGGGAAGAGGCGGTCGACGAGCAGGGCCTCGCGGAGGATCGCGTCGAGGCGCGGCAGGCGGCGCAGCTGGAACTCCTCCTGTCCGTCGCCGGTGAGGCGCGGCGCGGCGGCGACGATTGCGGCGTCGGCGTCGAGGGCCGAGAGGAGGGCCGCGAGTGCGGATGCGCCGTCGAGGAGCGCGGCATCGGGGTTCAGGAAGAGGATCGTCTCGGAGGGCGCGCCTTCTTTCGCCGCGAGGTTGCACCCGGGGCCAAACCCGAGGTTCGCACCCGCCTCGACGACGCGCGCGCCCGCTGCCCGGCCGACGCCGGCCGACCCGTCCGTCGACGCGTTGTCCACGACGACGACGGGCACGCCGGGCGGCACCGATTTCACGGCGGCTGCCAGGTGCGCTGCGGAGTTCCACGACACGATCGCGACGAGGACGCGGGGGGGGCTCAAGCGGGACGATGATAGTGCGCGGGAGGGCTGCTTGAATCCCGGCGGCGCGCCCGACAGAATGCAGGGCTGAATGATCTCGAGAGATTTTCTTAGAAAGGAATTCGGGCGGATGCCCGAGTTGCTCCGCGGCCGCAACTACGACCTGTCGGCGCTTGCGGCGTGGGGCGAGCTGGACGCGGAGCGCCGCCGCCTGCTGACGCAGGTGGAAACGGAGCGCGCGGAGAAGAACTCCATCTCCGAGAAGGTCGGCGCCTTGCGCCGGGCCAAGCAGGACGCCACGGAGCTGCAGGAACGTTCCAAGGAGCTCGCGGCCCGGATCTCTTCACTCGAAGAAACTCTTAAAGGCCTCGAGGAACGATTCGCCGGCATCGAAGGAACGCTCCCGAACGTCCCGCACGCGTCCGTTCCCGAGGGCGCCGACGAGAGTGCGAACGTCGTCGTGAAGACGTGGGGCACGCCGACGAAGTTCGACTTCGCGCCGCAGGCCCACTGGGACCTCGGCCCGGCGCTCGGCATCCTCGACTTCGAAAGGGCCGCGAAGATCACGGGCTCGCGCTTCACCGTTCTCAAGGGCGGGGCGTCGCTGTTGTCGCGCGCACTGATCCAGTTCTTCCTCGACGTCCACACGCGCGAGCACGGCTACACGGAGATCCTGCCGCCGTTCATCGTGAACGCGGCTTCGCTCTTCGGCACGGGCCAGCTCCCGAAGTTCGAGGCGGACCTCTTCAAGCTCGAGGGCACGGACTGGTACCTGACGCCGACGGCGGAGGTGCCCGTCACGAACATGCACCGCGACGAGATTCTCGCGGAGAGCGCGCTCCCGATCTCCTACTGCGCGTACACGCCGTGTTTCCGCGCCGAGGCGGGCGCCGCCGGCAAGGACACGCGCGGGATGATCCGCCAGCACCAGTTCGACAAGGTCGAGCTCGTGAAGTTTTCGAAAGCGGAGCATTCGTACGAGGCGCTCGAGACGCTCACGCGCGACGCTGAGACGATCCTCGAGAAGCTCGAGCTCCCGTACCGGCGAATCGCGCTCTGCCGCGGCGACCTCGGGTTCTCGTCGGCGAAGACGTACGACCTCGAGGTGTGGCTGCCGGGGCAGGACGCCTACAAGGAAATCTCCTCCTGCTCGAACTTCGAGGACTTCCAGGCCCGCCGTGCGGCGATCCGCGTCAAGGTCGAGTCGGGCGGCAAGCCCCGCAACGAGCTCGTCCACACGCTGAACGGCTCCGGCCTCGCGGTCGGTCGGACGCTCGTCGCGATTCTCGAGAACTTCCAGCGCAAGGACGGCTCCGTAGCCATCCCGAAGGCCATCCAGCCGTACTGCGGCGGGAAGACGGAGATCACGAAGGCCTGAAGCGCCTTGATCACTTGACGCCCTCCGGCGGCGACCCCAAGTTTACTTACCGGTCGGTAGTTTCTTTGGGGAACGAACTGGTAGGAATCTGGAGGCCGTCAGAATGCCCGTGGAGGCTACGGAAAAGTCTGTAGAGCAACGACTTCAGGACGCCGCGATCCAGCTCTTCACGGAGCGCGGGTACACGGCGACCTCCGTGCGGGAGATCGTCGAGCGTGCCGGGGTGACGAAGCCTGCCCTCTACTACCACTTTGCGAGCAAGCAAGACCTCTACCTCGCGATCCTCAACGACCTCGCGCGCCACACGGACGAGGTGATAGCAAGGAGCCGCGTGTCGAGCGGCCCGGTCCGCGAACGGCTGGCGAGGTTTCTGGTCGGGATGTTCGAGGCCTTCGAGGAGAAGAAGGCGGGTGTGCGGCTCATCAACGCCGTTTTCTGGGGGCCCGCTCAGGGCGCCCCGCCGTTCGCCTTCGAGACCTTCCACGACAAGCTCCTCGTCGTCATGCGGGAGATCGTCGGTGAGGGGATCGCCGCCGGCGAGCTCCGCGCCGCGGACCCCGCCGACATGACGCTCGCCCTCATGGGCGTCCTCTCGTTCACGATGGACCTCACGCTCGCACGGCCGGAGCTGGGCGTGGGCAAGGACGGCCTGCGGCGCGCGCTCGACCTCCTCTTCGAGGGCTTGGCCGCGCCGGGCCCCGCCTTCAAGGAGAACCTCCGATGACGCGTTCGACCGCCGCCCTCCTTCTTTGCAGCGTCCTCACGCTCGCCGTCGCCGGTTGCGGCAAGCCCGTCGCCGGAGACGGCGCCTCCGGCGCCGGCCGGCCGGCCGTCGCCGTCGAGACGGCGAAGGTCACATCCGCCGATCTCGAGCAGGCGGTCGAGGTCGTCGGCACGCTCACGGCGCGGAACGAGGCGGACGTGAGGACGGAGTACAGCGGCACCGTCGCCCAGGTCTACGTGACCCAGTGGGTGCGCGTGAAAGCCGGCACGCCGCTCGCCCGCCTCGACACGCGCGAGGCGGACGCGACCGTGGCGGCTGCGCGCGCGGCCGCGCTTCAGGCCGAGGTCGCCGTCGAGCGCGCCGCGCGCGAGCTGGACCGGAGCGTCAAGCTCAAGCAGGCGGGGCTCGCGACGCAGCAGGGGCTCGACGAGGCGAAGACGGTCGACGAGGCCGCGCGGGCGGGCGAAGCGGCCGCGAAAGCCCAGCTCGCGATGGCCGAGACGCGGAGGACCAAGGCCGTCCTCCGCTCTCCGATCGACGGCGTGGTCGCGACGCGGAACGTCAACGTGGGGGACTTCGTCGAGAACATGGGAAATCCCCCGCCGATTTTCCGCATCGTCGACAACCGGCTTCTCGAGCTGACGGCGAGCGTGCCGTCGGCGCGCATGGCGGAGCTGAAGGCCGGCCAGCCGTTCGCCTTCTCGAGCGACGCGTTCCCGGGCAAGGAGTTCGCGGGCCGGGTGTCGTTCATCAACCCGGCCGCGGACGAGGCGAGCCGGACCGTGAAGGTGAAGACCGAGGTGCCGAACCCGGACGAGTCGCTCAAGGCGGGGCTCTTCGTGAAGGGTCGGATCGTCACCGGGAAGAGAAGCGCGATTCTCGTCGTCCCCCGCTCGGCTCTCGTTTCGTGGGACACGGCGGCGCGCTCGGCCGGCGTCTTCGTCGTGGAAGGCGGCGCCGCGAAACGGCTCCTCGTCGAGACGGGGGCGGCGTCCGGCGACCGCGTGGAGATCGTGAAGGGGCTCGCGGCGGGCCAGGAGGTCGTCACGCGGGGCGGCTTCAGCCTGCGCGACGGCGACCGCGTGCAGGCGCCCGTGAAGGCCTGAGCCATGTTCCTCTCGAACCTCTCCATCAGGAAGCCGGTCTTCGCGACCGTGCTCATGCTCGCCCTCGTGACGCTCGGCATCTTTTCGTACCGGCGCCTCGCGATCGACATGTTTCCGGACATCGAGATCCCCGTCCTCTCCATCTTCACGCGGTTCCCGGGCGCCTCGCCCGAAACGGTCGAGCGCGAGGTCACGAAGAAGCTCGAGCAGGCGGTCAACCCGATCTCGGGCGTCAAGCACGTCTTCTCGACCTCGCGCGAGGGGCTCTCGACGGTCATCGTCGAGTTCAACCTCGAGGTGAAGATCAACGACGCGGCGCAGGACGCGCGCTCCAAAATCTCGGCGATCCGGAACGATCTTCCTCAGGGGATCGAGGAGCCCGTCATCCAGAAGCTCGACATCGGCGGGATGGCGGTGGTGTCGCTCGCGGTCCGATCCGACGCGATGACCCCGCGCGAGCTGACGACGCTCGTCGACCGCAAGGTCAAGCGCCGCCTCGAGAACCTTCCGGGCGTGGGCAAGGTCGACCTCGTGGGCGGGAGCAAGCGCGAGGTGAGCGTCGACCTCGACCGGGCGCGGCTCGACGCGCTCGGCCTCGGGGTGGACGAGGTGGTCGCCGGGCTCTCCGGCGAGAACGTGAACACGCCCCTCGGGCGGCTCGACGGGGGCGGGCAGGAGCTGCCCGTGCGCGTCTCGGGCAAGCCGAAGGAGGTGCCGGGCTTCCGGTCGATGGTCGTCGCGACGCGCGGTGGCGTCGCCGTGACGCTCGGCGAGGTCGCGGACGTCCGGGACGGCGTCGAGGAGCGGCGCAAGCTCGAGCTCGTCGACGGCGTCGCGGCCGTCGCGCTCGACGTCTTCAAGCAGAGCAAGGCGAACACGGTCGGCGTCGTCGAGGCCGTCACGCGCGAGATCGACCGCCTCCGGATCGAGCTTCCGGCGTCCGTCGAGATCCAGCTCGTGAGGGACGGCTCCGTGATGATCAAGGAGTCCGTCCACGACGTCACGAATACGCTGATTCTCGGCGGAGTCCTCACCATTCTCATCGTCTTCTGCTTCCTCAACTCGTGGCGGTCGACCGTCATCACGGGCCTCACGCTTCCGATCTCCGTCATCTCGTCGTTCATCGCGATGTACTTCCTCGGAATGACGCTGAACGTCATGACGCTGATGGCGCTGTCGCTCGCCATCGGCCTCCTGATCGACGACGCGATCGTCGTCCGCGAGAACATCGTGAGGCACCTCGAGAAGGGGCAGGACCACATGTCGGCCGCCCGCGACGGCACGGCGGAGATCGGCCTTGCGGTTCTCGCGACAAGCCTCTCGATCATCGCGGTCTTCGTCCCCGTGGCCTTCATGAAGGGGGTCATGGGCCGCTTCTTCTTCCAGTTCGGGATCACGGTCGCCTTCGCGGTCCTCGTCTCCCTCTTCGTCTCCTTCACGCTCGACCCGATGCTCTCCTCGCGCTGGGTCGACCCGGACGTCGAGCGCACGGGGACGAGGAGCGCGGTGGCGCGCGTCCTCGACCGCTTCAACGGCTGGTTCGACCGCACGGCCGACCGGTACCGGGCGCTCGTCGGATGGGCCCTCGACCACCGCCGGACCGTCCTCGGCCTCGCCGCCGCCGCGTTCTTCGGCGGGCTGCTCCTGTTCGGGACGCTTGAGAGCGAGTTCATGGTCAACGCGGACCAGGCCGAGTTCCAGGTCAGGTTCAAGACGGCCCCGGACGCGTCGTTCGAGGAGACGCGCGGCCGGATGGGCGCCGTGCTCGCCGAGCTGAAGAAGATGCCCGAGGTCAAGCACACGTACGCCTCGATCGGCGCGGGCGAGACCGGCACCGTCCGTGACGCGCGCGTCTACGTCAAGCTCGTCGAGGCGAAGGAGCGGAAGAAGCACGCGACGGCCCTCGCGGCCGAGGCCCGCAGGCGGATCGCCCCGATCGCCGGGATCATCCCGTCGGTCGAGATCCAGACCGACGAGTTCGCCGAGAAGCCGATCATGGTGTCGATCCGAGGCGAGGAGATCCCGCTCCTGAAGAAGTACGCCGCGGAGCTGAAGGAAGCGGTTTACGGGGTGCCCGGCATCGTCGACGTGGAGATGACGCTCGAGCTCGACCTGCCGGAATACCGGCTCGTCGTGGACCGCGAACGCGCTTCGGATGCGGGCCTCTCGACGCCCGCGATCGCCCGGACGATCGGCGCGCTCGTCGGCGGGCAGACCGTGACGACGTACGAGGACGAGGAGGGCGAGGCGGTCGACGTGAGGGTCCGCCTCCCGCTCGCGATGCGCCGCGACGTGTCGCAGATCGGGGAGCTGAGGATGGCGGTCCCGGGCGGGAAGAGGGCTCCCGTTCTCGTCCCGCTCTCGGAGCTCGTCCGGGCCGAGCGCGCGACGACGCCCTCGGAGATCTCGCGCCGCGACCTCTCGCGCGAGGTCCTCCTCACCGCGAACCTCGACGGGGTCCCGCTCGGAACGGCCGTCCAGAAGATCCGGGAGGCCTCCGCGAAAATTCCGATGGCCCCCGGCTACCGAATCTACTTCCCGGGCGAGGCCGAACGGATGGAGGAGAGCTTCGGGTACATGGCCGAGGCGCTTCTCCTCGCGGTCGTCTTCGTCTACCTCATCCTCGCGGCCCAGTTCGAGTCGTTCATCGAGCCGCTCTCGATCATGCTGTCGCTCCCGCTGTCGATCGTCGGGATGGCCGGAATGCTCGCGCTGACGGGCGACACCGTGAACATCATGTCGCTCATCGGGCTCATCCTCCTGATGGGCCTCGTCACGAAGAACGCGATTCTCCTCGTCGACTACACGAAGGTGCTCCGCGCTCAGGGGATGGACCGCCGGACCGCGCTCGTCACCGCGGGCAGGACGCGGCTCCGCCCGATCATGATGACGACGCTCGCGATGATCTTCGGGATGCTCCCGCTCGCCCTCGGTCTCGGCCAGGGGGCCGAGATGCGCTCCCCGATGGGGCGCGCCGTCATCGGGGGCCTGATCACGTCGACGGTTCTCACGCTCCTCGTCGTCCCTGTCGTCTACACGCTCTTCGACGACTTCGCCGCGTGGATCCACCGGCTCTGGGCGAAGGCGAACGCGCAGGCCGGAGGCGCGCACGGGTCCGCGGCTGCCGCGAAGACCGCGGCGTCGGTGCTGCTCGCCGCCTCTCTCCTCGCCCCGGCCGGGCGCGCCTCCGCGGGCGCGGGGGAGCCCGCGGCCCCAACGTCGCCCCGGGTCCTGACGCTCGAGGACGCCGTGGCGATGGCCAGGGACAAGAACCGCGACGTCGAGAAGGCGAGGAGCTACCAGGACTGGGTCCGCGGGAAATACGTCGAGGAGCGCGCCGCCGCGCTCCCGATCATCTCGGCCGAGGCCGGCTGGGCGCGTTCGTGGGACGGGACGTACGCGGCGCTGACCGGGGGACTCTTTCCGTCGGGACAGACGACTCAGTCCGCCGGTCTCACGCTGTCCCAGACGCTCTTCGCATGGGACAAGGTGGGCGCGGCCGTCCGCGCCGCCAAGCAGGGGATCGCGGCGGCGGCCGATCAGCTCGAGCACTTCCGGCAGGCCGCCGTGCGCGACGTCACCGAGGCCTTCTACGACGTCCTCCTCGCGCGAAGGCTCGCGGAGATCTCGAAAGAGACGCTCCGGCTGAGAGAGCAGCAGCTCGCGCAGGCCGAGCAGCGGCACGCGCTCGGCACGGCGACGGACTACGACGTCCTCGCGGCGCGCGTCGCGCTCGACAACCAGAAACCCGAGGTGCTCCGCAGCGCGAACCTCGTCCTGATCGCCCTCGACCGCCTGAGGCTCGTCCTCGCGGAAGAGACCGCGGCAATCGACGTGACGGGGGCGCTCGAGTCAGAGCCGGAAGAGATCCCGTCGTTCGACGCCGCGGTCAGGACGGCCCTCGAGCGCCGGCCGGACGTGAAGGGGCTCGAGCACGGCGTCGGGGTCTATCGCGAGTTCGTGAAGATCCGGAACGCCGACGACAAGCCCCGCCTGGACCTGCGCGCGAACGCCGGGTGGACGTGGTTCGAGGCGGAGCCGATCGCGGTCGACGGGAAGAAGTGGGGAATCGGCGTCGCGTTCTCCTTCCCCTTCTTCGACGGCCTCGCGACGCGCGGCCGGGTCATCCAGGCGAGGAGCGACCTGACGCGGGCGGAGTTCGACCTCGCCAAGCTGCGCGACGGGATCAACGTCGAGGTCCGGACGGTGCTCGACCAGGCGAAGGTCGCCGGCGAGATCGTCGCCGCCCTCTCGGGGAACGTGGACCAGGCCCGGCGCTTTCTCGAGATGTCCGAGAAGGGGCAGGAGTTCGGCGTGAAGACGCGCCTCGAGGTCGACGACGCCCTCGTGAACGTCCGCCAGGCCGAAGGGAACCTCGCGAAGGCAAAGCGGGACTACCTCGTCGCGCTCACGAACCTGAGGTACGTGCAGGGCACGCTTTGAAATGGCGGGTAGATGCAGAGCCTGACTTTTCCGGTCCCGCCAGGAGCCCCTGGTCAGGGTCGCGTTTGACGGATCTCTGCGAAGAGATCCGCCACGCCGCGCTCCTCGGCGAACCGTTCGAGCGTCGCGTAGTCCAGCTTCCCGCCTTGGGCGGCGAGGAGAGCGCGGACGTCGCGCACGTGCTTCGAGGATCCGCCCTCCCGGAAGAAGAGCAGCTTTCTGAGAATGACGTATTCGGGAGGCGCGACCCAGACCTCGCGCCCGCCCACCTCAAATCGGCGCCGCCGGTCGAGCGCCCAGCGGTGGAGCGGATCCTCGCCGGCAAGGTAGACGTCCGCCTTCAGCGCCGACGGTGAATGCAGGATGTTCACGTGCCCGTGGAGCGGCCGCGCGATCTCGACGGCCAGCACTTCGGCGGGGGGGCAGTAGTACTCCGGCCCCGAGAACGCCTTTCGAAGGTCTTCCGGCGCTGTCATGCGCACCACGACGTCCACGTCCGCCGTGAAGCGCGGTTCGGCGTAGAGCATGCTCGCGACCGAGCCGGTGACCATGTACGTGAGCCCCGCCCTGTTCAGCGGCGCGACGAAAAGGTCGATGAGATCGGCGTCAGGCACGCAGGAACTGCCGGCGCACTTCTTCGAGAACCTGGTCGTCGGTCCAGTCGGGATGCTCGGCGCGCACTCCGGCACGCTTGACCTCGCGCGCCGTCCTCTGGAGGGCCTGTGCGACCGTCCAGCGCTCGTCCGGCGTCATGGCGGCGAAGCGCCGCATCTGCTCCGGGTCCGGGGCGTCGTCGGGCAGCCGGGGTGTCGTCTCGGGCGCGGTGGAGGCCACGACGGCCAGTCTATCGCCGTGCGGGCAGGCGGCTGGCGGAGGAGGAGGGATTCGAACCCCCGGTACCTTTCGGTACAGCGGTTTTCAAGACCGCCGCCTTAAACCACTCGGCCACTCCTCCGGACGTCCGCGGGGGGCGATTATCCCCTCTCCCTGCTAGACTTCGCGGCCCGGCGCTCGCACGGACAGGTGGGTGAGTGGCTTAAACCAGCGGTTTGCTAAACCGCCGTAGGGCTTTAAAACCTTACCGGGGGTTCGAATCCCCCCCTGTCCGCCACCCCTTCGTCCCAGGGCCTGAAACCTCGGAGACCGAATCTCCGTAACAGGCGGTGGAGTCAGCATTTGCGCCGGAAGGGAGCCGTTCCATGAGCACGCGGATCAAGGCGGCGATCGGGATCGGGGTCGTCGCGATCCTGGCCGTCGTCATCTGGGCGTCGATCGCCCGCAAGGACAAGAACACCGTGCGGGTCACGACCGCGAAGGTCGGCAAGGTGCCGCTCGTCTCGACCGTGAGCTGCAACGGCCGCGTGAGGGCCAAGACGAAGGTCGACATCTCGTCGCAGGTCATGGGGCAGATCGTGACGCTCGCCGTCGTCGAGGGCGACCACGTCAAGAAGGGCGACCTCCTCCTCCAGATCGACAAGGCCCAGTTCGACGCGAACGCGCAGGCGACGCAGGCCGGCCTCGACGCGCTCTTCGCCCAGCGCGAGGCGGACCGTTTCGCGCGCGAGCAGGCCGAGCGCGACCTCGACCGCACGAAGAAGAACTTCAAGGCCTCGATCGAGTCCGAGCAGAACCTCCAGAAGGCCCAGCTCGCCCTCGACTCGGCGAAAGCGAACGAGAACGCGGACGAGCGCCGCATCGAGCAGGCGCGCGCGAACCTCATGGGAAACAAGGACAGCCTCCGGAAAACGACGCTCACGTCGCCGATCGACGGCGTCGTGACGGCCAAGCCGGTGGAGCAGGGCGAGAACGCGATCGTCGGCACGATGAACAACCCCGGCACCGTCCTTTTGACCGTCTCGGACATGTCCATCGTCGAGGGCGAGATGGAGGTCGACGAGACCGACGTCCCGCACGTGAAGCTCGGCCAGAAGGCGACGCTGACGTTCGACGCGTACCCCGACAAGAAGTTCGAAGGCAAGGTCACGGAGATCGGCGGCAGTCCGATCACGAAGTCCGCGCTCGGCACGGACTCCTCGGCCGTGAACTTCAAGGTCAAGGTCCAGGTCACGAACCCGCCCGGGAACATCCGGCCCGGGTTCTCGGTGTCCGGCAAGATCGAGACGGACCGCCGCGAGGCGGCGCTCGCGATCCCGATCCCGGCGCTCGTCGTCGCGGACCCGGCGTCCCTCGAGAGGCCCAAGCCCGGCAAAAAGGACGCCAAGACTGCCGCCGGCGCGGCCGCGTCGACCACCGCGGCGGCTCCGGCTGCTTGGGCGACGGCGGGGTCCGCGGAGAAGAAGAAAGACGTCGAGGGCGTCTTCGTCGTCACGAAGGCCGGCACGGTGGAGTTCCGGAAGATCAAGACCGGCATCAACGCCGACCTTCAGACCGAAGTCGTCGAGGGCCTCGCGGACGGCGACGAGATCGTCACGGGCCCGTTCAAGGCGCTCCGGCAGTTGAAGGTCGGGGACCGCGTGAAGATCGACAACTCCGCGCCGGCGGCCGACGCCGCCAAGAAGTCCTGAGGCCGCGATGCTGTTCGGGGAGCTCCTGCGCGTCGCCTGGAAGGCGGTCACCGCGCAGAAGCTCCGTTCGTTCCTGACGCTCCTCGGCGTCATCATCGGCGTCATGACCGTCATCGCCGTCGTGGCGGTCATCTCGGGGCTCAACAACTACGTCGCGACGAAGATCTTCTCCCTCTCGCCCGACGTCTACGCCGTCACGCGATGGGGAATCATCACGTCGCGCGAGGAGTTCCTCGCCGCGCTCAAGCGCAAGCCGCTCAACAAGTCCGAGGTCGAGCAGGTCATGCGTCTCGCGAGGAGCGCGGAAAAGATCGGGGCCTCCTCCGGAACGACGCGTCTCGCGCGCTACGAGGGCCGCAAGCTCTCGGACGTCCAGATCTCCGGGACGACCGCGAACATGGCCGACATCCGGAACCTCGACCTCGAGTCCGGCCGGTTCTTCACGGAGATGGAGAACGAGCACCGCTCGTTCGTCGCCGTGATCGGTTCCGACGTCAAGGACGAGCTCTTCCCGCGCCTCGACCCGCTCGGCCGCTCGTTCACGCTGAACGGAATTCCGTTCCAGATCATCGGCATCCTCGCGAAGCAGGGCTCGGTGCTCGGCCAGAGCCAGGACACGGTCGTCTACATCCCGCGCGAGACCTTGTGCAAGGCCTGGGGCTCGCACCGGAACATCAACATCCTCGTCCAGGCGAAGGGCGGCGTCCCGGGCGTGCCGGCTTCCATGGACGAGATGAGGGCCATCTTCCGCGCGCTCCGGCACACGGACCCGAAGGCGCCGGACCCGATCTCGTTCGTGAACGCGGACGCGATCCAGGTCGTCTGGAAGGCGATCACGGCCGCCGCGTTCGCGCTTCTCGTCTTCATCAGCGGGATCTCGCTCGTCGTGGGCGCGATCGTGATCGCGAACATCATGCTCGTCTCGGTCATCGAGCGGACGAAGGAGATCGGGCTCCGCCTCGCGGTCGGGGCGAGGAAGCGCGACGTCCTTTTCCAGTTCCTCCTCGAGGCGGCGGTCCTCGCCCTGGGCGGCGGCGTGCTGGGTGTTTTCTTCGGCTGGGTCATCGCAATTTGCGTCGACGCGTTCACGCCGCTCCCGACGCTCGTGACGCCCGGCCTCGTCATCTCGGGCCTCGTCCTCGCCACGCTCACGGGCGTGATCGCGGGCGTCTTCCCGGCGATCAAGGCCTCGCGCCTGACGCCGATCGAAGCCCTGAGGTTCGAATGATCGCGCGCGCCCTCGACGGCTTCCGGCGCATCGTGGCGGAGAACCTCCGGTTCGCCGTGATCGCGCTCCGCGCCCACAAGCTGCGCGCGTTCCTCACGATGGTCGGCATCGTGATCGGCGTCTGGACCGTCATCGGGATGGTCTCGCTCGTGACGGGCTTCGACCGCTCGCAGACCGAGGCGTTCTCGTCCTTCGGGACGACGCTCGTCCAGTTCCAGAAGTTCGAGCCGCGGTTCGGCCCCGGCCACCGCTCCGAGGAGGAGCGCAAACGCCGGGACCTCACGCTCGAGGACGCGCAGGCGCTCCTGGAGATGTGCCCGTCCATCCTCGCCGTGTCGCCGGAGCGCTACATGTGGTCGCCGTCGGCGGTGAAGGCGAACGGCGTCGAGGCGAACTCCCCGCAGATCGGCGGCGTGAACCAGAGCTACGCGATCTGCAACAACTGGGAGATCAAGGACGGCCGGAACATCACGGAGACGGACGTCCTCCACGCGACCGACGTCGCCGTCATCGGACAGGACGTCATCGAATCGCTCTTCAAGGGAAAGGACCCGCTCGGGCAGACCCTCACGATCAACGGCAAGCGCGTGCAGGTCGTCGGGACGTTCGAGAAGAAGGGCTCGTCGGGCTTCGGCGGGCAGCCGGACAACGTCGTCGTGATCCCGATCTCGACGTTCGACCGCCACTTCCCTCAGACGAAGAACTCCCACGACGACACGATCCACATCGCGACGATCCCGCGCTCGCCCGAGCTCGTGGACCGCGTGATCGAGGAGGGCACGGCCGTCCTCAGGGCGCGGCGCAAGGTGCCGTTCAACGCCCCGAACGACTTCGCGATCTTCACCGCCGAGAAGATGCTCGCCCAGATGCAGGCGGTCACGAACGCGATCTCGGGCGTCATGGTTCTCATCGCGGCGATCGCGCTCCTCG
>JBDTTJ010000045.1:0-15685 GCA_039930645.1 Acidobacteriota bacterium | reverse complement strand
GCGTGTAGTTCTCGACGATCGCGCGGAGCGCGTCGTCCTTGAACGTCACGGCGCCGTCGGGAAGGCCGTTTTCCTTGCGCTGCTTCGGCACCGTATGCGCCTTCGCAATCGCGACTTTCTCCTCGAGCGTGTAGCCCGAGAGCCGGATGACCTCCATCCGGTCGAGGAACGCCGGCTGGATCGTGTCGAGGACGTTCGCGGTCGTGATGAAGAGCACCTTCGAGAGGTCGTAGTTCACGCCGAGGTAGTGGTCCCGGAACGTCCGGTTCTGCTCGGGGTCGAGGACCTCCAGGAGCGCCGACGACGGGTCGCCGCGGAAGTCCGCGCCGATCTTGTCGACCTCGTCGAGGATGTAGACCGGATTCGACGTCCCGGCCTGGGCGAGGCCCTGGATGATGCGGCCCGGCATCGCCCCGACGTACGTGCGCCGGTGCCCGCGGATCTCGGCCTCGTCGCGCACGCCGCCGAGCGACAGGCGCAGGAACTTGCGGTCGAGGGCCCGGGCGATCGAGCGGCCGAGGGACGTCTTGCCGACGCCGGGCGGGCCGACGAAGCAGAGGATCGGGCCTTTCGAGTCGGGAGAGAGCTTCCGCACGGCGAGGAATTCGAGGATGCGCTGCTTGACCTTCTCGAGGTCGTAGTGGTCCTCGTCGAGAATCTTCTTCGCGCGGGCGAGGTCGAGGCTGTCGGTGGAGACGACCGCCCACGGGAGGTTCACGAGCCAGTCGAGGTACGTCCGGAGCATCGCGTTCTCGGCCGAGTCGGGGTTGCCGCGCTCGAGGCGTTTGACCTGCTTCTCGATCTCCTGCGCCGCCTCCTCGGGGATCTTCTTCTCGGCGATCTTCGCGCGGTAGGCCGCGATCTCCTCGGAGAGGTCCTCGGTCTCGCCCAGCTCCTGCTGGATCGTCTTGAGCTGCTGACGCAGGAAGTACTCGCGCTGGCTCTTGTCGATCTCGCCCTTGGCGGCGCCGGAGATCTCCTGCTGGACTGTCAGGACGCGCACCTCGCGCCGGAGGATCTCGAGGACGGTCTTCAAGCGCTCGACGGCCGGGATCGTCTCGAGGATTTTCTGGGCCTCCTCGATCTTGAGCTCGAGGTTCGAGGCCGCGAGGTCCGCAAGCCGCGCGGGCTCGTCGAGTCCCGCGGCGACGACCATCACCTCCGGCGAGATGGACTTGCCGAGGGCGACCGTCTTCTCGAGGGACTCCTTCGCGCTCCTCACGAGCGCCTCGACCTCCTCGGGAGGAGGTGTCTGGGCGTCGGGCTCGGGGATGCGCGTGACCTTCGCCCGGAGCGACGGGGAGTCCGCGAGGATCGACTCGATCTTGACGCGCGACAGGCCCTGGACGAGGAGGCGGATGCGCCCGTCCGGAAGCTTGAGCATCCGCATGACGGCTGCCGCCGTCCCGATCGTGTAGAGATCGCTCGCCGTGGGCTCCTCGACGGAGGCGTCCCGCTGCGCGACGAGGAGAAGGACGCGCTGCTCCGCGAGGGCGGCGTCGACCGCGGCGATCGACTTCTCGCGCGACACGGAGAGCGGCACGATGACATAGGGAAAGAGGACGACGTCCTTCAGCGGCAGGACGGGAAGGATGTCGGGAATCGCGACCTGTGCGCTCGCGCCGGGGTCCACGGAGCTCATCAGCTCTTCTTGCCTTTCACGATGGGAATCGACCGGCCCTTGCCGCCCGAGCGTTTTGGAATGTCGAGCATCAGGAGGCCGTCGGCGTACGTGGCGCGGGAGCCTTCGGGATCGGGGTCTTCGGGCAGCTCGAGCACGCGCTCGAACGCGCCGGCGGCGCGCTCGACGCGCAGAAAGACGCCGGACTCGCGGTCCGTCGCCTTGCGCGTCCCGCGGAGCGTGAGGACCCGCCCGCGGATGTCCACCGAGATTTCCTCGGGGTCCGTGCCGGGGATCTCGAACGTGAGGCGCCAGAGCGCGCCGTGGTCCACGACGTCGACCGGCGGGACGAGGGCGGGCCGCTCGGGCGGCTCGTGGGCGGTGCGGACGAAGAAGCCGACGGGAATCTCGCGCTTCTTCATTTCTTCCCTCCGGGGGCGCGTCCGAGGAGCGCCTTGAGCTCGTCCACGAAGTCACCGAGGTCCTCGAAGCGGCGGTAGACCGACGCGAACCTCACGTACGCGACCTGGTCGAGGTCCTTGAGCTTTTCCATGATGCTCGCGCCGAGCTCGAGCGTCGTCATCTCGCGCGGCTCGCGGGCCGACAGCTCGGACTCGACCGCGTCACAGATGTCCTCGAGCGTCTTCGTCTCGACCGGCCTCTTTTCGCAGGCCTTCATGAGGCCGCGCAGGAGCTTGTTGCGGTCGAACGGCTCGCGCCGCCCGTCCTTCTTCACGACGAGGAGGGGGATTTCCTCGACCGTCTCGTAGGACGTGAAGCGCCGCTGGCACGCGTTGCACTCGCGCCGGCGCCGGATGACGGCGCCCTCGCGGCTTTCGCGCGAATCGACGACGCGGTCGTCGCCCTCCCCGCAGTACGGACAGCGCATGGGCCCGAGCCTAGCAGGACCGGGGCGTCAGTTCCGCCCGAAAGGGAAGGGGATGACGTCGCCGTCGTCGGGGGCCTTTTCGGGCTCCACGGCGGCCGGCTTGTCGCCGCGAGCCCCGCGGCGGACCTCGATCAGGAGGTCGCACATCTCGCGGACGGCCCCGGCCCCGCCGGGCCGCGTGAGGCGTAGAGCGGCGGCGTCGCGCACGAGCGGGATCGCGTCGGACGGCGCGGCGCCCACGCCGGCGCGGCGGAGCATCCCGAGGTCGGGAAGGTCGTCCCCGACCGCCGCGATCTCCCACGACTCGAGGTCCCACCGCCGGGCGAGAAGGTCGAACCCGGCCGCCTTGTCGCGCTCGCCCTGCAGGACGAATTCCTCGGGGATCTTCAGCTCCGCGCAGCGCCGCGAAACGACCTTCGACGTCCGGGCCGAGATGACGCCGATCTTGTAGCCGAGGTCGCGCAGGAGGACGAGACCGAGCCCATCCTTCACGTCGAACGTCTTCGTCTCGCGCCCGTCCTCGTCGAACGTCATCGAGCCGTCCGTCATCACGCCGTCCACGTCGAGGATGACCCCCCGGATGCGCGAGAGCTTGGTCCGGAGGTCGTCGGGGACGATCGGCGCCGCGGGCATGTCCCGCCATCATAAGCGCCCGAGCGCCCTAAATCGACTCGACGCCCCAGAGGTCGTGGAGGTGCAGGATGCCCTCGGGGTGGCCGTCCGGCGCGACGACGAAGAGGGACGTGATCTTCCGTTCCTCCATGATCCGGAGCGCTTCGGTGGCCCAGGCGTCCTTCGCGATCGTCTTCGGGTTCCGGCCCATCGCGTCGGCGGCCGTGTCGTTCATGATCTTCGGGCCGTCCTTCTCGAGGAGGCGGCGCAGGTCGCCGTCCGAGACGGCGCCGACCAGCTTCCCGCCCACACCCTCCGTCACGCCCGTGATGCCGAAGCGCTTACGGGACATCTCGTAGACGACGTCCCTCATCGGCGCCGTGGAGGCGACGAGCGGGACGTCGGCGCCCGAGTGCATAAGGCCCTCCACTTTCAGGAAGCGCTTGCCGAGCTTGCCGCCGGGATGGAGCGCGGCGAAGTCCTCGGGCTGGAAGCCCTTCTCGACGGACAGCGCCATCGCGAGCGCGTCGCCCATGACGAGCTGGGCGGTGGTGGAGGCGGTCGGCGCGAGGTTCAGCGGACAGGCCTCCTCGCGGATCGTGATCGAGACGACGACGTCCGCGGCCTTGCCGAGCGTCGAGTCCTTCCGGCCCGTCATCGCGACGAGCGTCGCGCCGCGGCACTTGACGTGCGGGATGAGCGCGACCACCTCCTCCGTCTCGCCCGAGTGCGAGAGCGCGAGGACGACGTCGCCCCCGAGAATCATCCCGAGGTCGCCATGAATCGCCTCCGACGGGTGCAGGTAGAACGCGGCGGTGCCGGTCGAGGCGAGTGTCGCGGCGATCTTCTGGCCGACGATCCCGCTCTTGCCGATGCCCGTCACGACGACGCGGCCCGCCGTGGACTTCATGGCCGCAACCGCGCGGTCGAAACCCTCGTCGAGGCCGTCCGCGAGAGCGCGGACGGCGGCAGCCTCGATCTCGATGACACGGCGAGCCTGCTGACGGGCGGGGGAGGTCACTGAGGGACGATCTTACTTGCTCCGGCCGAGAAGGACGGTCTGCGCACCGGTCGCGGGGTCGAGGCGGACGAGGCGGGAGTCGGCGTCGACGAAGAGGGACGACGAGGGCGACCCGGCTTCGGCGGGGGGAAGGACGGGGGTGAACCACCAGCTGAAGCGGTCAGCGGGGACGAGGCCATCGTAATGGGAGACGACCTTTCCGGACGCAGCGTCCACGACAGCGAGCGTCGCGATGCGCCGGGAAGCCGGGAGATTCTCTTCGAACTGGAGGAGGGAGACGGCGACACGCCCGGGGGCAATCTCCCCGCCGAGGGCTACGCGCGTGGCCGGACCCAGCTCGACGGCACGGCCAGGCGCGGCCCAGCCCTCTTCACCTTCGAAGAAGACCACTCGCGCCCCCGCCTCGCCGATTCCCGCAATCGCCACGCGGCCACCCGTCAGGAACCGTGCCTGAGAGCCTCGAAGATCAGCCGCGAGCGTTGCAACGAGGCTCCCCGTGCGGCCATCGTGGAGAGTGAGGGCTCGTCTGCCCTGGGGGTCCTCGGTCAGCCGCCTCGTGCCGACGAAGAAACGCGCGTCCGGGCTCAGGCTCAGAACCGGCAGGGTCTCGAGCTCGAACCGGCCCGTGACGAGGGATTTCTTCGATGACAATGAGAAGTCGGCGATTTCGAGTCTGGCCGGGTCCAAGCGCTCGGTCCGGGGATTGAAGATTCGCGGAAAGGCGCGGATCGTGTCTTCATCGACGAACGCGTAGCGGAACTCGTGCTCGACACGGAAAACGGCGATCTGCTTCGGATTTTCGGCGTCGGACACGTCGAAGGCCGCGAGCGTCTTCCCGTCGAAGACGGCGAGGCGCAGGCCGCTGGGCGAAAGGGCCATCCAGCTCCATGCGCCAGCTTCGAGCCCCGTGCCGATGGCGCGCCTGTTGGGCAGGTCGGCGATGAAGACGTCGCCGCGGTTGTCGGTTCTTTCGAAGAATCCGAATCGCGGCTCGTTCCATGCGGCCCGCGTGCCGTCTCGCGAGAGGACCGCGTTCCCCGAGCGGACGCGGATCGACCGGCCGCTCGTCGTGTCGAAGAGGAATGCCCCCGCCCCACGCCACGCTCGAAGGGGTCCGCCCGCGACGACCCAGGACCCGCGCGGCGCGATCTGGACGCCGCCTGTCACCTGAGCGAGGTCCGTCGCCTTCGCCGACGCGCACCACCACGCGTACCCGCCGAGCAGGGCGACGGCCGCTCCCACGATTCCGAAGAAGACGACCGAGA
This sequence comes from Acidobacteriota bacterium, assembly GCA_039930645.1. Lineage (GTDB taxonomy): Bacteria > Acidobacteriota > Thermoanaerobaculia > UBA5066 > UBA5066 > Fen-183. The sequence continues at coordinate 10,277 of JBDTTJ010000045.1, read as the reverse complement.
AGGCGCCGTGAGAGCGCCGGGCGTCCGTACGGCCCTCGGAGACCTGGACGAAGCTCGCGGCGAGCAGCGCGAGAAGCACGAGCCCGGCGAGGCCGATGAGGGCCCATTCGGCGACGTTGCGTCTGCCGTAATCGGCGAAGAGCGCCGTAAGCGCGTCCCGCAGGAGCGAACGCATCGCGAGCGCCGCGAGAAAGACGAGCGTCGGAGCGAGAAGAAGGTCGAGTGCAACCCACGGCGACCGCAGGCGCGCGACGGTCACGACGGCGTGCGCCCCAAGAACGAGGACGACCGCGAGAACGAGCGCGGCGAGGGCCGTCCGGCCCGGCGTCGCGTCAAAGCCCCAGAGGCTTCGCGCGTGGGTCGAGCCCGAGAGCCAGCCAGGCGCGAAAGCGAGAAACGCGGTCGCGAGCGTGATGGCGATCGCCGCGAGGAGCTTTCCGGCCCAGAGCGACGCCGAGGCCACCGGCCTCGAGAAGTAGAACGAGATCCGCTTTTCTTTGGTGTCGCCCGCGATGACGGCCGCTCCGAGGAGGATCGCGAACGCGGCGGAGAGCGCGGTCGCTCCGACGAGCGCCACGAGGACGCGGCCCTCTGCCGCGTCCGGGCTCCGCCAGCCATACGCGAGCGACCCGATGAGCGGCACGAAGCCGGCCGCGAACGCGACGACGAATGCAAACCGGCGCTCGAAGATCTCCCGCGTGAAGATGACCGCGAAGGCTTTCATGCGTTCCTCCCGGGCGTCTCGCCCGCGACGGCGACGAAGATCTCCTCGAGGGAGAGGGACTCGACCTCGGCGTCCACGACGCCTTCCAGCGCTGCGAAGCGCGCGAAGGATTCTTCTCCGTAGTTCGAGACGACGGCTTCGATGCCCCAGCCGCGCACCTTCACGCGGACGGCGTCGAAGTCGGAAAGCTCCTGGCCGTACTCGGCGCGCTCCTCCGTCTGCTCGTTCGCGTATCGGAGGCGCCGGAAGCGGCCCTTGAGCGTCTCGAGGTCCTCGTCGAGGATCATCTTCCCGCCCTTCAGCATCCCGACGCGGTTCGCCATGCCTTCGACGCCCGCGAGGTCGTGCGAGGTCAGGAGGACGGTCGTGCCGCGGTCGGCCAGCTCGCCGACGAGCTCCTCGAAGAACGCGCGGCGCGCGACGGCGTCGAGCCCGAGCGTCGGGTCGTCGAGGACGAGGAGCTCGGGGGAGGACGCGAGGGCGAGAGAGAGCGACACGAGCGCGCGCTGGCCCTTCGAAAGGCTGCTGTACGGCGTCCCGGCGGGAACCTCGAAGCGCTTGAGGCGCGCCTCGACGGACGGTGCGTCCCAGGTTGGGTAGAGCTTCGCGCAGAACGCCGAGAGCTGGCGCGCCGTCATGGCCGGCGGCGCGTCGGGGTCTTCGGGCACGACGCCGACCTTCGCCATGAGCGAAGCGCGGTGCTTCCAGACGTCTTCGCCGAAGAGGAAGCATCCGCCCGCGGTCGGCTTCTGCTGGCCGAGGAGACAGCGGACGAGCGTCGACTTTCCGGCGCCGTTGCGCCCGAGGAGGGCATAGACGGAGCCCCGGGGAACGGAGAAAGAAATTTCTTCGAGTGTAGGAGAAGGGTTTCCGCCGTACCTCACGAGGAGGCGCCCCACTTCGACCACGGGCGCGAGGGATTTCTTCGAAAGTGAATTCGCCTCGCCGCTCATTCCGCCGCTCCCTCTTTTTTCCTTCTAAGAACTCCCAGACTGCGTTTCACGTGCTCCACCGCTTCTTCGCTGCTCGCGCCCAGTGTCAGAGCGAGCGACGCATAGCGCGTTGCGCCCGCGTCGAGCTCTCTGTCGCGCTCGCCGCGGGCTGGGGCGGGCGGCTTGTCGGCCACGAACGTTCCCTCGCCCCGCTTCACCGCGAGGATCCCGGCGTCCACGAGGCGCTGGTAGCCCTTGGCCACCGTGGCGGGGTTGATCGAGAGCTCGCGCGCGAGGTCGCGCACGGACGGGACGGCCGAGCCTGGTTTCAGCGCCCCCGACGCGACGAGTCGCCGCACGTTCTCCTCGATCTGCTTCCAGAGGGGGACGGCGTCGGAGGGGTCGACGGAGAGGCCGCGGCTCAGGGGGTACCGCCTCGGTGTATCATTACACCAATACAGTACGGACGCCGAAGCCTCCTGTCAAGGGCCGGACGCGAAAAACTTCAGGGGATGGTTTCCCGGCGCAGCTGGTCGAAGCTCAGGATCGCCGACAGGAACTGCGGCAGCTCCGCGAGCGGGAGCTGCGTGGCGCGATCGGACTTCGCGTGCGCCGGGTCGTCGTGGACCTCGAAGAAGTAGCCGTCGACGCCGACCGCCGCCGCGGCGCGGGCCAGGGCCGGGGCGTACTCGCGCGAGCCGCCCGTCTCCTTGCCGAGGCCGCCGGGGAGCTGGAGGGAGTGCGTCGCGTCGTAGATCACGGGGACTCCGAGGGCCCGCATCATCGGGAGGCCGCGGAAGTCGACGACGAGGTTGTGGTAACCGAACGTCGTGCCGCGCTCGGTGAGGGTCACGTTCGTGTTTCCCTTCGCGCGGCACTTGTCGACGATCTGCTTGCAGTCGTCCGGCGCGAGGAACTGGCCCTTCTTCACGTTCACGGCCTTCTTCGTCGCGGCGGCGGCCTCGATGAGGTCCGTCTGGCGGCACAGGAAGGCCGGAATCTGGAGAACGTCCGCGACCTCGGCGACGATCGCGCACTGCTCGGGCTCGTGGACGTCCGTCAGGATGGGGAGGTCGGTCTTCTCCTTCACTTCCGACAGGATCGACAGGCCCTTCTCGAGGCCCGGTCCGCGGAAGCTCGCCCCCGCGCTGCGGTTCGCCTTGTCGAAGGACGACTTGAAGACGAGACGGTCCGCCGCGCCGCAGTCGGCGAAGACCTGCTTGATCGCCTTGGCCATCTTCAAGGCGTGGGCGCGCGATTCGATGACGCACGGTCCCGCGAAGAACACGGGGCGGCAGCGGTCGCCCACGGAGAGATGGGGCGTGATGGAGGCGAAAACCTTCACGCCGCGCATGTTACAGAACACCCCGCCCGGCCTCAGAATGGGACCATGAAGAAGACCCCTCCGGACTCCTCCTTCGCCGGCCTCGGTCTCGACGCGCGGCTCGTCCGGGTCCTCGCGGCCCTGGGCTACGAGGAGCCGACGCCCATCCAGAGCGAATCGATCCCACCCATGCTCACCGGTCACGACATCCTGGCCCAGGCGGCCACCGGAACAGGCAAGACGGCGGCGTTCGCGCTCCCGATCCTCCACCACATCGGCGCGGAGGCCGAGCGCGGGACGGCGCCCTCGGCCCTGATCCTCGTCCCGACTCGCGAGCTCGCGATGCAGCTCGCCGAGGCGTTCCACCGGTACGGGCGCGAGATCGGCGTCCGCGTCCTCCCGGTGTATGGCGGCGCCTCGATGGACACTCAGCTCCGCGCGCTGAAGCGCGGCGTCGACGTCGTCGTCGCGACGCCGGGCCGGGCCCTCGACCACGTGAACCGCAAGTCGCTCGCCCTCGGCGGCCTGAAGGCGCTCGTCCTCGACGAGGCGGACGAGATGCTCGACATGGGCTTCGCCGAGGACCTCGACGCGATCCTCGCGGCGACGCCGAAGACGCGCCAGACCGCGCTCTTCTCGGCCACGCTCCCGGCCCGCATCGGCGCCATCGCCGCCAAGCACCTCAAGGACCCCGTCCGGATCGCGATCGCGAAGGAGGCCGCCGCGCCCGGCAAGCTCCCGAAGGTGCGCCAGACGGCGTACGTCGTCGCGCGCGGGCACAAGCGCGCGGCCCTCGGCCGCATCCTCGACCTCGAGAGCCCGGCGGCCGCGCTCGTCTTCTGCCGCACGCGCCTCGAAGTCGACGACCTCACCGAGAGCCTCAAGGGCCGCGGGATGAGGGTCGAGGCGCTCCACGGCGGCATCTCGCAGGAAGGGCGCGACCGCGTGATGAAGAAGCTCCGCACGGGGGCGCTCGAGCTCGTCGTGGCGACGGACGTGGCGGCGCGCGGCCTCGACATCTCGCACCTCTCGCACGTCGTGAACTACGACGTGCCGTCGTCGCCCGAGGTCTACGTCCACCGCATCGGCCGGACGGGCCGCGCGGGCCGCGAGGGCGTCGCCATCACGCTCGCCGAGCCGCGCGAGCACTGGCAGCTCAAGAACATCGAGCGCCTCACGAAGCAACGAATCGAGGTCGCGAACGTCCCCTCGGTCGCCGACCTCCGCGCCAAGCGCCTCGAGCTGACGCGCGTGTCTCTCGAGGAGGCTCTCGTCGAGGGCGGCCTCGAGCACTACCGCGTCGTCGTCGAGTCCCTCGCCGAGGATCACGACCCGATGGACATCGCCGCCGCCGCCGTCCGCCTCATCGAGCGCGCCTCCGGGGCGCCGGGGGAGGACGAGCCGGAGATTCCGGCCGTGGCCGCCCCGCCGCCCCCGCGCCGCGCCGCTCCCGCCGCCGGAGCCGGGCCCGCGCGCTACAAGTTCGGGGGGCGCGACTCCGGGACGTCCGCGCGGATCTTCGTGGGCGCGGGCCGATCCGCCGGGATGCGGCCGGCGGATCTCGTCGGCGCGATCGCGAACGAGGCGAAGGCGAACCCGCGCGACATCGGCGCGATCCAGATCGCCGACCGCTTCTCCCTCGTCGAGGTGCCGGAGGCGATCGCCGAATCCGTCATCCGCGCGCTTCGGAACGCGACGATCCGCGGGCAGAAGGTCGTCGTCAAGCGCGACCGCGACAGGGTCTGAGGAGGAGCATGTCCATCCGCATCCTCGTTACGGGCGGGACGTTCGACAAGACCTACGACGAGCTGCACGGCTGCCTCGTCTTCAAGGAGACGCACATCCACGAGATGCTGCGCCTCGGGCGCTGCCGCGTGCCCGTGACGGTCGAGACCGTCATGATGATGGACAGCCTCGACATGCTGAACGCGGATCGCGCGCGGATCGCGGACGCTTGCCGGCGCGCTCCGGAAGACCGCATCGTTCTGACGCACGGGACGGACACGATGGTGGAGACGGCGGTCGTTCTCGCAAAAGAGCGGACCGGCAAGACGATCGTCCTGACGGGCGCGATGGTGCCGTGGGCCTTCGGCAGTTCGGACGGGCTCTTCAACCTCGGCAGCGCGATCTCGTTCGTCCAGTCTCTCCCGGCGGGCGTGTACGTCGCGATGAACGGGCGCTGCTTCGACTGGGACGACGTGCGCAAGGACCGCGCGGTGGGGACGTTCGAGACCGTGAAATGAAGAGAAGAATGAAGATTCTTCGAATGGTGTCGTGCGCGGGCCTCGGCCTCGCGGTTCTTGCAGCGGCTCGTGCTGTGTCCGCGCCCGCGCCCGTATCGCGCGGGCTGACGTTCGCGTTGTCCTTCGACGCGAGAGGTCGCGCGGTAACCCGCGGGCCGTTCGCACTTCGCGTACCCGGCGCGAAGAATGCCTTGAAAGTGGTTTTCGACACGGTCGCGCTTTCCGGAGGAATGCTGGATGCCCCGATTCGTCTCGTCAACGAAAGCGGAACCGACCTCTTCGCGGTCCGAGTCGACCTCAGCGGAGTGACCGAGAGCGTGAGGCCGGAGGGGCGTGCTTCATTTTCGCGCGTTCAGGACGTCGCGCCCCCGGCGCCGCTCGCCTGGGACGTGATCCGCGCGGGCTCCGAGACGCCGGGCGACCTGTTCCGGGGCGGGCCCCTGGCTTTCTCCGAAGAGACTGAAGTCGTCGTCGTGCTCGGCGTCGTGTCGGGCCTCGCCTCCGTGCCCGCGAGCCCGAAGGTCGACGTTCCGGCGCCCGCCTCGAAGGCCTCGGCGTGTCCGGGCGGCTCGCCGGGCTGCCGTGTGGACGCCGAGGGCAACCTCTGGCGGATCGAGCCCGCCGAGGGAGAAAAGCGCGGAGGGCTCTCCGAGCGTAGCCGCGAGGGCGCCGTGATCCGGTCGCTCTGGTTCGAGCGCGGCGAGAGGCCCGTCGACCTTTCGATCGCGCCGGACGGGCGGTTGCTCGTCTTCTTCGACGACGGGTCGAAGGACGGCGCGGTGCGCGCGTTCCGGCCGTTCTAGCGGCGCTGGACGGGGGCCGGCGTCCCGGTCACGACGACCAGCAGGTTGAAGTCGGCGCGGTAAAGCGCCTGGCCGTTCACGTCGAGACCGGCGGGGACCACGAAGATCTCGAAGGTCCCCGTCTTCGGGTGATCCACGGTGTACGTTCCCTCGCGCAGCCTTTCGCCCCCCGGCGCGACGAGCGTCAGCGTGAACTGCTTCGTGCTCGTACGCGTCGAACGCTCCGTGTACTCGGCGAGGACGACGTCGACGGGATCGCGGCGGTCGAAGCCGCGGAACTGGAACGTTTCCCCGACGAGCGCCTTGAAGGTGCGGCCCGCGGGGAGATCCGGTCCGGCGCCCAGAAGGGCGGACGGAGCAAGCGCGGCGGCGGCAAGGCCGGTCGCCACGGTGGAGAGGAACTGGGCGCGAGTCGTCTTCATCGAATGCCTCCGGGCGGGGTTTGTGCCACCATGCGGCGCATGCTGGAGAACCTGAAGATCGGGGATTTCTCTGGAAGGGTCGGAGACGGATTTCGTGTCGGCGAGCAGGGCAGCGCCGTCGAGATGACGCTCATAGAGGTTGCGGATCTCGCGCGGCCGGATGCCCCCGGCCCGCGACGCTCGCCCTTCTCCCTCGTGTTCCGCGGCCCGATGCAGCCCGTGCTTCGCCAGAGCACGTACGCGCTGGAGCACGCCGCGCTCGGCCGGCTCGAAATCTTCATCGTGCCGATCGGACCCGATGCGTCGGGGATGCGGTACGAGGCCGTCTTCAACTGACACCGACCTCGACGGTTTCGGGCTTCCACTCCATCAGGACGTACATCCCCTGTTCGCCCCTCGACGTGAATCCGAGGCGCTCGTAGAGGGCGCGCGCCGGGTTGAAGATCTCGACGTGGATCGTGACGGCTCTTCCGGCCCGGGTCGCTTCGGAGAAGAGGCCTTGAATGAGTTCGGTCCCGAGGCCCCGCCCGCGGAACTCGGGGAGGAGCGCGATGTCCACGAGTCGGAACTCCATTGGCCAGCGCTGGACGTAAAACCTCCCCGCGGGCGCTCCGTCGATCTCGATGATCGATCTCTCGGCCTCCGGATACTGCTCGTCCCAGTAGGCCGTCTGCGCGTCGAACTGCTGGCGGATGAACGCGGCCTTCTGCTCGTCCGTCCACGGGACGGGCGCCAGCTCCTCCGTCCGCGTCGAGCCGTAGATCCGGCAGAGGAGGTCGCGGTCCTCCGGGCGGATCGGGCGCAGCACGATTGCGTTCTTCACGTCGGCGTCAGGTCCGTGGCGGGTAGACGCCCTGGAGCGCGATGTTGAAGTAGAACGTGAGGTACGGCTGCATGTTGTTGTGGGGCTGATCGCCGCCGGCCGGGGCAAGGGCGTTGAAGCTCAGCGGCACGTTTGCCGCCGGCGCACCGTAGAGGGAGAGCCCGAGCGAGGTCGCCGGCAGCTGCCCGGCGGTGATGCGCGTGGTCGCGTCGGCCTGGGACGCCCGGAACGCGTGGCTGTGCGCCGGGATTTCGCTCTCGAGGAGTGAGACGCTCTCCGAGCCGCCCGTCTCGCCGAGGTCGTGGAGCGAGAGCCCCGGACCCTGGCCCGGGTGCATCGGAGCGTTCCCCTGGAGGTCGGGCAGGGCGAAGCTGCTCTTGCCGTCCCCCCCGTACGTCGTGCCGAGGAGTGAGAAGAGCGCCGTGTTCTGTGAGATCGGCAGGAGCTGGCCATCGCACCACGCCCAGCCTTTGGGCGCGAAGTTGAAGGGGAAGATGCGAATTTCGGCGACGAAGGGATCGGCCATTGTTCTCTCCTCAGGTCGGACTCGGGAAGATCCCGAAGAGCGAGATGATGAAATCGACGCAGAGATAAGGCTGGAAGTTATTGTGCGGCTGGCTCCCGCCGATCGTCGACACGCTGCTCGCGTGCAGGCTCGTCTGGGGGGCGTCGGTGCCGTATGCCGAGTTCGTGGCCACGGGCAGGTTGCACAGCACGTTGTTCGCCGGGGCGGTGCCCGTGCCTGTGTTCGACGAGGCGAGCACCGGGTGCGAGTGGGCGGGGATCTGGCTCACGGTCAGCGTGATCTCCTCCGCTCCGCCCGTTTCGGCGAGGATGAACCCGTTCCCCTGGTGGAGCGGGAGCCGCCCGCGCAGGTCCGGCAGGGCGAACGTGCTCTGGCCGTCGCCGCCGTACGTGGTCCCGATGAGCTGGAAGAGGGTTTCGTTCTCGGAGATGGGCAGGAGCTGGCCTTCGCAGAACATCCAGCCCGCGGGCGCGAAGTTGCCCGCGAACATCCGGATCTCGCCGACGTAGGGTTGTGCCATGGCCTCTCCTCAGTTCGGGCTCGGGAAGATGCCCTGAAGGGCGATGCAGAACGAGAGGATCAGGAAGGGCTGCATGTTGAGGTGCGCCTGGGAGCCGCCGGTGTTCGCGAGGGTGGTCGGGGACATCGCCGCGAGGTTGGACGCCGGTCCCCACGCGCTGTCGCCGGTCGACTGGGCGAGCACCGTCCCGGCCGCGGGCGTATTCGTCTGGGCGGGCGCGCTGGTCGCGTAGGCCACATGCGCGTGGGTCGGAATCTCCGCGATCGAGAGTGTGTGCGCCTGCTCGCCCCCTCTCTCGCCGAGCGTGTGCCCGCTCCCCACGTGGATCGGGACACGCCCGCGGAGGTCCGGGAGCGCGAAGTTGACGCGTCCGTCGCCGCCGAACGTGGTGCCGAGCAGCGAAAAGAGCGCCTGATTCTGGTTGATGGGAAGGAGCTGGCCGTTGCACAGGGCCCAGCCCTTCGGCGCGAAGACGAAGCTCATGAGCCGGACTTCGGAAAGAAATGGTTCTGCCATCGTCAGCCTCTCTGGCCTCCTAGGGAAGCGAGCAGTTGGAGAATCCGCTGGTCGCGGAGATGAGCAAGGTTCCGTTCCCGCCCGGGTTCAGGCCGTCCACGTAGGCCTCGACGCCCGGGGTGCTCGTGGCTCCCATCCCGTTGACGCCGAAGTCGTTCGTCGTCGAGACCGTCCCCTGCTTGCGCAGGCCGAGCCCCTGCGAGCCCCCGCTCCCGGCGCTCGTGTTGCCCGAGATGTTCAGGCAGATCGAGTCGTCGACGCTCACGCCGTTGCCGGCGTCGACGCGAATTCCGGGCCGGACCCCTCCGAGAGGCGCCGCGACGGTGTTGTTCTGGATCTTCGCGCGCACCGTGGCCGTCGCGTCGCGCGCCGTGACGAGGATGCCATTGCCGTCCGTCTGGCTGATGGTGTTGTTCGAGATCGTCACGGTCAGGCTCGGCGTGTCGGTCGCTCCGAACGTCTGGCTCGTCCCGGCGCCGATCCCCTGCGCGCCGACGGCGTTGTTCGCCACGACGACGTTGTTCGCGACGTTCGCCGTCACGTTCGCGAGTCCGAAGGACGACACGGCGATCGCCGTTCCGACCACGTTGGTGATTGGATTCCCGACGGTCCCGTTCGTCGAGATGTCGAAGTTGCCCTGGCCCCTGCCGTTGACGACGGCGATGATGGCCTGCGTCCCGATGCGGTTCGCGGCGCTGTTGCCGGCGACACGGTTCCCCGTGATCGCGATCACGTTCGTCCCGCTCCCGGCGGTCCCGAAGACGCCGGCCGGTCCCCCGGCGTTCCCGTTGCCGCCCTGCGCCATGATGCCCGCGGCGCTCGGGAAGTTGGACACCACGTTGTTCGCGAGGGTCGCCTTCGTGACGTTCGCGATCGTGGTCGCCGAGCCGAACGCGATGAAGCGGATCCCGGTGCCCTTCGACGTCGCCGTCGACGTGCTGCTCGTGATCGTGTTGCCCGAGATGGTCGCGTCGGTGATCGTGCCGTTGAAGTTGAAGATGTCGACGCCGTGGTAATAGGCGTTCGTGAGGGTGTTGCCGGTGATCGTGACGACGCCCGAGAGATTGGTCTCCGTCCCTGCCGCGGTCGTGTTGAAGGCGATGTTGGAGGCTTCCGCGCCGAGAGCGGTGCCGGAATTGTCGACGAACCCGTTCGTGAACGAGAAGCCGTTGACCTGGGTCCCTCCGACGCCGTGCGACGTCGTGTTCTGGATGAGCATGCGGTCGATCGCGACGCCGGTGGTGGAGGTCAGGGAGACCCCGACGGCCGCGTTCTGGATGGCTCCGCCGGTGCAGGTCCCCGGGCTCGAGCACGTCCCGCCGTTTCCGACGACCTTCAGGCCGCCGCTCGCGCCCGTCGTGTTCAGGATGACGCCGTTCGTCGCGCCGTTCGCGGAGATGCTGCGGAAGGTCAGGTGGGCCGCGCCGATCGTGGTCGACGCGAC
>JBDTTJ010000044.1:0-15767 GCA_039930645.1 Acidobacteriota bacterium | reverse complement strand
GCCTCGCAGGAGCCTCCTCCGGCGCCCGCCTCCGCGGCCGCGGGGCCGCGCGTGCGCCTCAAGGTCGCGTTCAAGGCGCCGATCCCCCAAGGCTACGTGATGATCCGGCGGAACGACGTCGAGATCTGGCGCCGCGCCTTCGACTTCGGCCGCAAGTCCGGCGGCGGAACCCTAGAGGGCGAGGTCGACGTCGCCTCGGGAGCGGGCGAGTACAAGGTCTGGGTCATCGCGACGGACCGGAGCGTCAGCGAGTACCAGGTGGTTCCGCTGACCGTGGGCGAGGGCCGTACGCTCGCTCTCGACGTGGACTCCCAGAAGAAGCTCGCCGTTTCCCTGCGATAGTCTGCGGGCCATGCGCGCCCGCCTCGCCGCCGCTCTCGCCGCGGCATTGGCCTCCACGCTCCTGCCGTCTCCGCGCCTCTCGCGGGCCGAAGACGGCGCCGTACCGCCCGCCACGGCCCCGTTCGGGCTGGCTCCCGTCGCGCACTCGAGGCGCGGGGTCGTCGCGTCCGCGACGGCCGAGGCGTCGAACGCCGGCGCGGAGATCCTCGCGACCGGAGGAAATGCCGTCGACGCCGCGGTCGCGACGGCGCTCGCCCTCGCCGTGACGTATCCATCCGCCGGGAACCTCGCGGGCGGGGGCTTCGCGGTCGGGCGAACCCCGTCAGGCGAGCTGTGGGCGCTGGATTTCCGCGAGACGGCGCCCGCGGCCACGTGGCGCGACAGCTTCCTCGGTCCGGACGGCGGGGCCCGGCCGGGCGCGTCGATGAACGGCGGCCTCGCGGTCGGGACGCCCGGCACCGTGCGCGGGCTCGAGGCCCTCCACCGCCGGTACGGCAAGCTCCCGTGGGCCCGGCTCTTCGCGCCCGCGGTACGCCTCGCGCGCCAGGGCTTCCGCGTGCCGCGCGGCCTGCACGCCATACTCTCGGCCTACGAAGCCGACCTCGCGCGCGACGCCGAGGCTTCGCGGATCTTTCTCGCGCGGGGCCGGGCGCTCCCTCCCGGCACGCTCCTCGTGCAGAACGACCTCGCGCGGACGCTCGAGACCGTCGCGGCGAACGGCGCCGACGGATTCCACCGGGGCGACGTCGCGCGGAAAATCGCCGCCTTCGTGCAGGCGACTGGCGGCGTCCTCACGGAGGAGGATCTCGCGGGCTACCGGCCCGAATGGCGCCCGCCGTTCGTCTTCGACGATGGGAGGTTCCGCCTGGTCACGATGCCGCTGCCCTCCTCGGGCGGTTTCCTCCTCGCGTCGATCCTCGGCCAGCTCCGGTTCGTCCACGGGTCGATCGCCGACCGCGACGCGGTCGAGTCGATTCACCTGGTGGCCGAGGCCGAGCGCCGCGCGTACGCGGACCGCAACAGCTATCTCGGCGACCCCGCGTGCGTGGACGTCCCCCTCGCCACGCTCCTCGCGCCGGCGCGCCTCGCGGCCTTGGGATTCTCCATCGACCCGTCCCGCGCGACCCCGTCCAGCGCAATCGCGGGCGGCGCGTGGCCGCGCGACCCGGACCAGACGACGCACTTCGCGACGGCCACGGCCGACGGCGGGGTCGTGTCGGTCACGTACACCCTCAACGACACGCTCGGGAACCACACGATGGTGCCCGGCGTCGGCGTCCTCCTGAACAACGAGATGGACGACTTCGCCGTCGAGCCTGGCGCCGCGAACTCCTACGGACTCGTGCAGGGCGAGTCGAACGCCGTGCGCGCGGGGGCGCGGGCGCTCTCGTCCATGACGCCGACGCTCGTCCTCGAAGGCGGGCGACCGCGGCTCGCGCTCGGGTCGCCCGGCGGCTCCGTGATCCCGACGACCGTCCTGCAGGTCTATTTGAACGCGCTCTTTCGCGGCGAGCCGCTCGGCGAGGCGGTCGAGGCGCGGCGGTTCCATCACCAGCACCTCCCGGATCGCATCGAGCTCGAGCGCGGCGTCTTCCCCGAAGCCGTGAAGGCGGCGCTCCGCGCGAAGGGCCACGCCCTCTACGAACGCGACGACAGGTACACGCAGGGAACGATCGGCCGCGTCCACGCGATCGCGTTCGAGAAGGACGGCTCGCTCACGGCCGCCGCCGACCCGAGAGGCTACGGGACGGCCACGGCCACCGAGAACGCTGCTGCGCGACCGTAGAGTCGAGAGCTTAGGGCGCGGTCTCGTCGTCCGAGGCGCAGAGGAACGAAGAATCGCCCGAGACGTTGTCGATGACCGTCACGTACGGGAAGACAGGCGCCGTCGAGGTGACGACGAGGTACGCGTCCTTCGACGCCGTCGAGCCGACGCCGAGAAGAACGAAGATGTTCGGGAAGAGCTGATACGCCTCGTTCGCCTGGTACGTTCTGGCATAGGATCCGAGGTTCGTCCCGTCCCCCTTGTACAGCACGAAGGTCACGTCCACGGGTACCGGCTGAGGGTTGTAGGCCCCGGCGTTGGAGCGCGAGCCCGACGCGAGGCTGCCCCCCGACGCCACGCCTATGAAGACGGTGTGCATCTTCGCGGCTGAAAGCGGCAGGGCGGGAATAAGCGTGCCGAAGGCGGGAGCCGGCGGAAGAGGCGTGGAGACCTGTGATGAGGCGCTGATGGGGCCGGAAGTCGTCGGCCAGGAGACCTCGATGGCTCCAGACGTGCTCGGGGCGCCGAACGTCCGCCCGATCACGTCGGTGAGCATGACCGACTGGCGGGGCAGGAGCGTCACGGGTTGGTCGGCGTTGCCGCATGGGAGTCCCGTTGCGCAGCGATACGTGAGCGTCGCGACGACCGGCGACGTGAACGAGCGGTTCATGAGCCAGAGATCGGTGTGGAAGAAGGTGCCGTTTGCGCCGACCGACGAGGCGGCTGCGGGAACCGTGAGCGTGATCTTCCCGGAGGCAGCTCCGGTGAGCGTGAGCCGTCCTACCTTTCCCGCCTTCGATTCCGTGAACCAGATGTTTCCGTCCGGTCCCACGCAGATGGCGGCCGGCTGGCTGTCGGGGGTTGGAACGTCGAACTCCGTGATCTCGCCCTGCGGAGTGATACGGCCGATCTTGTTGGCTTCAAGTTCGGTGAACCACAGATTTCCGTCGGGGCCTGCGACGATGTCGAGCGGATACGCTCGGGATGAGGGAAGCGCGTACGTCGTGACGATTCCGCCGGGGGTGATCTTGCCGACGTGGGAATTGCCAAGGTTTCCGAACGGCCCGACAAACCAAACGTTACCGTCGGGGCCTAGAGCGATCGCACTCGGTGTCACGATGGGTGGCTGAGTCACGATGGCGGCCAGAGCGCCTTGGGGCGTCGCACGCCCCAGGCCCGTGGACGCCCCCCCCGTGTACCAGAGGTTCCGGTCGGGTCCGATGATGATTCCCGCGCCAGCACCGGAAGGGTAGTGAGTCAACGTGCCACCGGGCGTGAGCCTGCCGATCGCGACCGGAAGCGGCACCTCCCCTCCGGGGCAGCTGCACGTTCCGTCGAATTCCGTAAACCAGAGGTTTCCGTCCGGACCGGTGACGATGCCTACCGGAGCTCTCGGTGACGGGAAGGGGAACTGCACGAGAGAGTCACCGGCGACCGAGATCCGGCAGATGGCCCCAGCCGCCGCGAACCAGAGGTTTCCGTCCGGGCCGACCGTGATTCCCCCCGGATGAGGCACCTTGAATTCGGCGACCTCGCCTCGCGGCGTCATGCGGATGACACTCGAGCGCGAGGCATGCGTGAGCCAGATGTTGCCGTCCGGACCGACGGTCATCGCACGCCCATAGGCGCCGAAAAAGACAGGCGTCACACCCGGGCCGGGGAGCGGGAACTCCGTCATCGTCTGGGCCCACGCGCGAACCGGGACGAGTACAAGCCAGAAAGCGAGGGTCAGGACGTTTCTCATCTATTTGATAGTGCTTTCTTTGCGACCGTTCTTTCACCTGTTTCCGACCTGCGCGACCTGCATCTGCATGTCATGGCCGCAGTGGGTAAATCGACATCCCGTGTTATCGTCCGCCCTCCTCGGGGCGTAGCGCAGCCTGGTAGCGCACACGGTTCGGGACCGTGGGGTCGGAGGTTCGAATCCTCTCGCCCCGACCATCTCTCTTCTCGGCCCCGCTTCCCGAAAGCGGGGCTTTTCGTTTGTCGGAGGGCGGATCGTAAGATCGCCCCCCATGACCCGCCCCGTCCGTCCCGAGTCCCGCGGAGGAGGCGTTCTCGCCCGGCGGCGGCCGCCCTCCCCGCATGTCGAGACGAAGCGCCGCGCCAAGCGCGCGCGCATTCTCGAGAGCGCGGTCCGGAGCTTTGCCGCCAAGGGCTTCTACGGGACGTCGATGGACGACATCGCCGAAGAGCTGCTCCTGACGCGGGGCAGCCTCTATTACTACTTCAAGGACAAGGAAGAGATCCTCGCCCTCTGCCACGAGACGGCCCTCGAGGCGATGCTCGAGGTGACCGGGCGCGTGCGGGCCTCGCAGCTGCCGCCCGACCAGGCCCTGCGCCGCATCGTCCTCGAGCACGCGCGCGTCATGGTCGACAAGTTCCACGGCACGGCGCTCGCTCTCCAGTTCGACGCGCTCGACCCGAAGCGACGGGCCACCGTCGTCGCCGCGCGAGATGCCTACGAGCGAAGCGTCAGGGACGTCGTCACCGACGGGATCGCGAAGAAGGTGTTCCGGCCGGTCGACCCGAAGCTCGCGACGTTCGCGATCCTGGGCGCGATCAACTGGCTGGCGCGCTGGTACCGGGCCGGCGGCGGCTCCTCGGTGGACGACGTGGGCGAGTCGTTCGCGGACCTCTTCCTCGCGGGCCTCCTCGCGAAGTAACCGGGTCGGCCGCTCAGCGTTCGACGATGTCGAGCGTCCCGAGGAAGCTGTCCTGCGGCGGTCCGGCTGGCCAGCGCGACCGGAGCCGGACCGCGTAGCCGCCCGCGGGCGGCACGCCCGGCGGCAGACGGAGCGAGAGGTCGCCGTCCTCGACGGTCTTGGCCGGCAGTTCGCCGGAGTCCCAGACGACCTGGCCGCCGCTCGCGAGCGTGACGCCGAAGGCGGCCGCTTGCGGAGCGAGCGAGGCGCGCGGAAGGACGAGGAGCAGCGCACCCCCGGCTGGCCGGTTCACGCGCACGATCGACGGGCCCGGGCCCGTGGCGGGCATGAGGACGACCGTTCGGGCAAGCGGGACGACACCCGCCTCGGCAGCGGCGTCCGCGTGAGGCGCGCGGTCCGCGAGCTCCCGGCGGGTGCGGGAGAGCGCCGACTTGAGGAACCACGCCGAAGCGAGCGACGCGATCGTGAGAAGAGCGAGGAGGCCGAAGCCGACGGCGATGCCCGTCCCGCCGGGGAAGAGGCGCGAGTCCGGGGCGCGGGAGGCCTGCGGTCCGGCGGTGGCCGCCGCCTTCTTGCGAAAGAATCGCTCCTCGGCGAGCTGAAGCTTGATGCCGCGCGTCGTCTCGACGCGGTCGCGGTAGTACGGCGTGTCGAGGAGAGACTGCTCGAAGAGTTGGCGCTCGGCGTCGGGGAGGCGCCCGAGGACGTAGTCGGCCACGAGGAGGTCTTCCTCGCTCTCGATGCGGTCGAGGAGCCGGTCGTCCCTGAAGTACGCCTCTTCGAACTTCGCGCGCAAGGAGTCGGTCATCCGGCGCAGAAGGTAGTCGCGGATCTCGGGGGATCCGGGGGCGGTCGTGCTCACGCCGGTCCTCCGCCTCCCGGCGGGCGCGGCCCCTCGAGCAGCGCCTTCTCCTTGTCGGACTTCTCCTTGTCCATGCGCTTCTTCAATTCGCGCTTGGCGCGGTAGACGCGCATGTCGACCGCGTCCGTCGTGATGCCCTCCTCGCGGGCGATCGTGCGCGACGGCACTTCCTCGACGAAGCGTTTGACGAGGAGGTCGCGCATCCGGTCGGGGAGCAGCTGGAGGGCCCTGCGGAACCGGAGAGCCTGGCTCGAGATCAGGACGTCCGAGAGCGGGTCGTCGACGCCGGCGAGGTCGACGGCGCCCGAAAGGCCGTCGTGGGTGTTCGCCTTGGCGACGCGCCGGCAGTACTCGAAGAAAACGTTCTTTGCGACACCGAGGGCGTAGGCCTCGTGAGATTCCATCCGCTCGCCCCGCGAGATCCGCTGGAGGACGCGCAGGAGGGTCTCCTGGGCGAGGTCCCGGGCGTCGTCCTCGGTGCGGACGCCGCGGGAAAGGAAGAACCGGCGCAGCTTCTCCGGGAGGCGCCCGAGCTCCGTCTCGTAGGCGTCGGAGAAATGCGAGGTGTCCACGGTCGCGATTCTAGCCGTGCGGCTTTGGGGGAAGGGGTGCCCTCCGTCACCGAAAGAAATCGGTTGACACGGAGTCCGAATGAATGAATATTCGGATTCGTGAATACTCATGCGACCGGCTCCGCCCTGCGGCGCCGCGACGAGATCCTGAGGGTGCTGAAGGACGGGGCGGTCCACTCGCAGGAGGAGCTCCAGCAGCGCCTCGCGCGAAGGGGCATCGACGTCGCGCAGCCGACTCTCTCGCGGGACCTCAAGGACCTCGGCCTCGCCAAGACGCCGTCGGGCTACGTGGTCCCCGGCGAAGGCGGCGCCGTCCGGGACCCCGAGAGGGACGCCCGCGCCCGGGAGAAGCTCGAGCGCGCCTTGCGCGAGTGGCTGCTCGATGCGAGGACCGCCGGCACGCTCGTCGTGCTCAAGACCCCGCCCGCGGCCGCCCACCACGTGGCGCGCGCCATCGACGAGGCGGGGCTCGACGGGATGGCCGGGTCGATCGCCGGCGACGACACGATCTTCCTCGCGACGCCGTCGGCCGCCGCCGCGGCGAAGCTGGCCCTTCTCCTCGAGAGCGGGATCGCCGGCCGCCGCACGCGGCGGGGACGGCCTTGAGCGCGTCCGCCGTGCGCGCCGCCATCGTCGGCGCGACCGGCTACTCCGGCGGCGAGCTCTGCGCGATCCTCGCGCGGCACCCGCACGCAACCGTCGCGTCGGCGTTTTCGTCCGGCCGGAAGGACGCCAGGCCGGTCCCGTTCGCGCGACTGCATCCGTCGCTCGGCGGCGCCAGGGGTCCTTCTACCGAGGCGTTCTCGCTCGACGCCCTCGCGGCCGGCAAGCCCGACGTCGTCTTCCTCGCGACGCCGAACGAGACGTCGGCCGAGGTCGCGGCGGAGATCCTCGCGCTCGGCGCGAGGGTGATCGACATCTCGGGAGCTTTCCGTCTGCGAAACGCCGCGGACTACCCGAAGTGGTACGGCTTCGACCACCCGGCGCCCGCGCTTCTCGCCGAGGCCGTCTACGGCCTGACGGAGTGGTGCGGGCCGGAGCTCGCAGGCGCGCGCCTCGTCGCGAACCCGGGGTGCTACCCGACGTCCGTCCTCCTTGCGTTGAAGCCCCTGCTCTCCCTGCTCGAGCCCGGAGCTTCCGTGGTGGCGGACAGCAAGAGCGGCGCGTCGGGCGCGGGGAAGAAGGCTGACGTCGCGTTCTCGTTCTCCGAGCTGGCCGGGAACTTCAAGGCGTACGGCGTCGGGAGCCACCGGCACGAGCCCGAGATGCGCCAGGAGCTCGGCCTCTCCGGCGACGCGCCGTTCGTCTTCGTCCCGCATCTCCTCCCGGTCGTGCGCGGCATCCTCTCGACCCTGCACGTCACGTTTCGCGCGGGCGTGGGACCCGACGACGTCGCCGCCGCCTACGCGCGGTACGCGGATGCCCCGTTCGTGTCCGTGAGGCCCGCGGGCGAGCTGCCCGACCTCGCGAGCGTCGTCGGGACGCCGCGGGCCGAGATCGGATTCGCACTGCTTCCGGGCCGTAGAGGCGGAGTCGTGGTGTCGGTGATCGACAACCTCCTCAAGGGCGCGGCCTCGCAGGCCGTGCAGAACATGAACCGTGTCTTCGGACTCCCGGAGACGGAGGGACTCGTTTGAGCGCGAACCGCCCCGGCCGCCCCATCGTCGTGAAGCTGGGGGGAAGCCTCCTCGAGGACGCCGTCCCGCGCGCCAACGCACTTGCGGCGATCGCGGCGAGCTGGACGTCCGGCGAAAACGTCGTCGTCGTCCACGGCGGCGGCAAGCGCATCGACGCATCGCTGCAGGCCCTGAAGATCCCGAAGAAGACGTACCGGGGCCTCCGGATCACGGACCCCGAGACGCTCGACGTCGTGGTGTCCATCCTGTCGGGCCTCGTGAACAAGTCGCTCGTCGCCGAGCTGCGCTCGCTCGGCGTCACGGCCGCGGGCGTCTCGGGCGCCGACGGCGAGACGCTCTGGGCCGAGTTCCACCCCCGGCTCGACGGCGTCGACTTCGGCTACGTCGGGCGCGTCACGTTCTCGGACCCCCGCCTCATCCGCGCGATCCTCGGCGCCGAGCTGCTGCCGATCGTCGCGTCCGTCGCGCTGGGCCGCGAAGGGACGCTCCTCAACGTCAACGCCGACTCGGCCGCGTCCGCCCTCGCGGTGGCGCTCCAAGCCGAGCGGCTCGTCTTCCTGACCGACGTCGAGGGGGTCCTCGACGGGGAAGGCAAGCTCATCGAGGGGCTCGGGCCCGACGCGACGTGGGAGCTTCTGAACTCGGGCGCCGTCGCGGGCGGCATGCGCCCGAAGCTCGTCGCCTGCCTCGAGGCGCTCAAGGCCGGCGTCTCGCAGGTCGTCATCGCCGGGCCGGGGCGCCACGCCTCGGCCCTTGCCGAGGGAATCGGAGGGACTCGCATTGCAAACATCGGCTGAAGACACCGCCGCCGTCGAGGCGCGGGACGCCGCATATATCCTGGGGACGTACAAGCGCACGTCGTTTCATCCCCGCATGGGCAAGGGCGCGAAGCTCGTCGACGCGGACGGGAAGGTCTACTGGGACCTCCTCGCCGGAATCGCCGTGAACGCTCTCGGGTACAGACACCCACGCCTCGTGAAGGCGCTGAAGGACGAGGCGACTCGCGTCCTCCACGTCTCGAACCTTTTCTACCAGCCGGCGCAGGGCCTCCTCGCCGAAAGGCTCGTCGAGCTCTCGGGTTTCCCGAAGGTCTTCTTCTGCAACACGGGGACCGAGGCCACCGAGGCCGCCGTGAAGTTCACGCGCCTCGCGACGCCGGGGAAGAGCCGGATGATCGCGCTCGAGGGCGGGTTCCATGGCCGCACGATGGGCGCCCTCGCCCTGACGGGCAACGAGGGTTACCGCAAGCCGTTCGAGCCGCTCGTCGGGACGACGGTGTTCCTGCCGCCGAACGACGTCGCGGCCCTGAACGCGGCCGTCACGCCGGACACGTCCGCGATCTTCCTCGAGCCGATCATGGGCGAGGGCGGCATCATCCCCCTGACGGTGGAGTACGTCGCCGCCGCGCGCGCAGCGGCCGACCGCGTCGGCGCATCGCTCGTCTTCGACGAGATCCAGAGCGGCCTCGGGCGGACGGGCCACCTCTTCGTCTTCCAGGAGCTCGGCGTCACGCCCGACCTCGTCCTCCTCGCCAAGCCGCTCGGCGGCGGCCTCCCGCTCGGGGCGGTCCTCGTCGGACCGAAGATCGCCGCGCTCGTGAAGGCGGGCCAGCACGGCACCACGTTCGGCGGCAATCCGGTCGCCTGCAGGCTCGGCCTCGAGACGCTGGACGAGATCGTGAGCGGTGGCCTGCTCCCGAAGATCCTCGAGACGGGCGCGTGGTTCGGGAAGAAGCTCAAGACCGCGAAGCGGAAGAGCAAGGGCGCGATCCGGGACGTGCGCGGGCGCGGCCTCATGTGGGGCGTCGAGCTCGACCGCGACGCCGCCGAGGTCCAGAAGAAGCTGCTCGCGAAGGGCTTCGTCGTCGGGACGTCGCGCACGAACGTCCTGCGCCTTCTGCCCCCGTACGTCGTCCCCCGCCCCGCGCTCGCCGGGTTCATCAAGGCGCTCGAGGAAGTCCTCCGCGAGACGCCTGCCAACGCCCAAGGAGAAAAGCCGTGAAGCCGAAGATCAAGAAGGCGTGCCTCGCATACTCGGGCGGCCTCGACACGTCCGTCATCATCCCGTGGCTCAAGGAGAACTACGGCTGCGAGGTCGTCGCGGTCGCCGTCGACGTCGGCCAGGCCGAGGAGACGTCCGGCCTCGAGGAGAAGGCGAAGAAGACGGGGGCGTCGGAGTTCCACCTGGTCGACGCCAAGGAGGAATTCGCGAAGGACTTCCTCTTCCCGGTCCTCAAGGCGGGCGCGGTGTACGAGCACGATTACCTGCTCGGGACCTCGACGGCGCGCCCGCTCATCGCGCGCAAGCAGGTCGAGATCGCGCTCCAGACCGGTTGCGACGCTCTCTCGCACGGCTGCACGGGCAAGGGTAACGACCAGGTCCGCTTCGAGCTCGCGTACATGGCGCTCGCGCCGGAGCTCGCGATCATCGCGCCGTGGCGCGAGTGGGAGATCCGCTCGCGCGAGGACGCGATCGACTACGCCGCGGCGCGCGGCATCCCCGTGCCCGTCACGAAGAAGGATCCCTATTCCCGGGATCGCAATCTGTGGCACATCTCGCACGAGGGCGGGCCGCTCGAGGAGCCGGGCTTCGAGCCCGAGGAGTCGATGTTCAAGCTCACGGTGGACCCGCGGAAGGCGCCGGACGAGCCCGAGCGCGTCGTGATCTCGTTCGAGGCGGGCCTGCCCGTCGCCGTGAACGGAGAGAAGCTCGCGCCGGTCCCGCTCATCGAGTCGCTCAACGCGATCGCCGGCCGGCACGGCGTCGGCCGCGTGGACCTCGTCGAGAACCGCCTCATCGGAATCAAGTCCCGCGGCGTCTACGAGACGCCGGGCGGCACGCTTCTCGTGCAGGCGCTCCGCGCGCTCGAAACGCTCACGCTCGACCGGGACAGCGCACACGAGAAGGAGAAGCTCGCGGCGCGCTACGCCGAGCTCGTCTACTTCGGCCAGTGGTTCTCGCCGCTGCGCGAGGCGCTCGACGCCTTCATGAACGCCCTCATGCCGACCGTGACGGGCGACGTCACGCTCAAGCTCTTCAAGGGCGCCTCGTCCGTCGTCGGGCGCACGTCGCCCTTCGCGCTCTACTCGACGAGCCTCGCGTCCTTCGACATGCGCGGCTACACACCGGCGGACGCCGCCGGGTTCATCCGTCTGTTCGGCCTGCCGACGAAGGGCCGCCTGCACCTCAGGCCGGGCACGTACCAGGCCGTCGTCGGCGGGGAAGGCTGACCTTGACTCGCAAGCAGCTCTGGGGCGGCCGGTTCTCCGAGCCGCCCGCGCAGGCCCTGAAGGCGTTCAACGACTCCTTCTCCTTCGACCGTGCGCTCCTCGCCGAGGACGTGCGCGGCTCGATCGGCTGGGCGCAGGCGCTCGGCGCCGCCGGAGTCCTGACGGCCGCCGAGGTGAAGAAGCTCGTGGGCGCCCTCGAGGAGGTCGGCGCCGAGGCCGCGCGATCGGGCATCCCCGCCGACGCGGACGACGAGGACGTCCACTCGTTCGTCGAGGGCCGGCTCGCGGCCAAGGTCGGGCCGCTCTCGGGCAAGCTCCACACGGGCCGCTCGCGCAACGACCAGGTCGCGACGGACTTCCGGCTCTACGTCAAGGACGCCCTCGCCGAAGGCGCCGTCGCGGCGCGGGCGCTCGCTCTCGCGCTCGCGAGGCGGGCCGAGGCCGAGGCCGCGACGCCGATGCCGGGGTACACGCACATGAAGCGCGCCGAGCCCGTCACGTTCGGGCACTGGTGCCTCGCGTACGTCGAGATGCTCCGGCGGGATGCCGCGCGCTTCGACGCGGCATTCTCGCGAGCCGACGAGTGCCCGCTCGGCTCGGGCGCGCTCTCGGGCACGCCGGTCCCGGTGGACCGCGAGGTCCTCGCGCGCAGCCTCGGTTTCCTGCGCCCCACCGCGAACTCGCTCGACGCCGTGTCCGACCGCGACGCGGCCGCCGAGTATCTCTTCGCGGCGGCGCTCCTCTTCGTGCACCTCTCGCGCCTCGCGGAGGACCTCATCGCCTACACGTCCGACGAGTTCGGTTTCGCGGCGCTCCCGGACGCGCTCGCGACCGGCTCCTCGCGCATGCCGCAGAAGAAGAACCCGGACGTCCTCGAGCTCGCGCGCGGCTACGCGGGCCGGACGATCGGCGAGCTCACGGGCCTTCTCGCACTCCTCAAGGGCCTGCCGCTCGCGTACGACAAGGACCTGCAACTCGACAAGGAGCCCGTGTTCCGGGTGCGCGCCGTCCTGCCGGTCGCGCTCCTGGCGCTCACCGGCGTCGTCGAGGGTCTTCATCTGGACCGCGAACGCATGGCGGCGGCCGCGTCGGACGACCGCCTCCTCGCGACCGAGCTCGCGGACGCGCTCGCGAAGCGGGGCATCCCGTTCCGCGAGGCGCACGAGATCGTCGGCCGCCGGATCGCCGAGGCCGAGGCGCTCGGCGTCACCCTTCTCGCCCTCGGGCCGAAGGGGGAGATCACGGACAAGGACCTTCAGGCGCTCGACATTCGGCGTGCGCTCGCCAAACGCGACGTCTTCGGCGGGACGGCGCCGAGACAGGTCGTGAGGGCGGCCCGGGCGGCGGTGCGCCGCCTGTCGGGAGGGGCGTCGTGAGGCTGCCGAAAGGCTTCCGGGCGTCCGGCGTGTACGCCGGCGTCCGCAAAAAACCCCTGGCCGACGTCGCGCTCCTCGTGGCCGATGAGGGCGCGAACGCCGCGGCCCTCTTCACGAAGAACCTCTTTCAGGCTGCGCCCGTGGTGCTCGGGAAGGCGGACCTCGCGGCCAGCGGCGGGCGCGTGCGCGCGGTCGTCGTGAACGCCGGCTGCGCGAACGCGGTCACCGGGGAAGCCGGCATGGCGGCCGCGCGCCGCGTGCGCGACGCGGCCGCGGGTCTGCTCGGCGTCCGGAAGAGGGAAGTTCTCGTTTCCTCCACGGGCGTCATCGGCGTCGTCCTGCCGGACGCCAAGGTCCGCGCGGCGCTGCCCGGCGCGATCGCGGGCCTCTCGGCCCGGGGCGTGGACGCCGCGTCGCGCGCGATCCTGACGACGGACGTCGGCCCGAAGGTCGCGCGTGCCACGTTTACGTGGAGGGGCCGGCGGGGTTCCGTCGTCGGGATCGCGAAGGGCGCCGGCATGATCCATCCGAACATGGCGACGATGCTCGCGTTCGTCATGACGGACGCGCCGGCGACGCCGGCGTGCCTGAGAGCGGTCCTGACGCACGCCGTGGACCGGAGCTTTCATGCGATCTCGGTCGACGGCGACACCTCGACGAACGACACGGTTCTCCTCATGGCCTCCGGCGCGACGGGGGGGGCGGAGATGGCGTCCGCGAAGGACGCGGCGCCTCTCCGCGCGGCCGTCACGGAGGTCTGCCGGAGGCTCGCGTGGCTCATGGTGCGCGACGGCGAGGGCGCGACGCGCGTCCTCGACGTCTCGATAACGGGTGCCAGGAGCGCAGAGGACGCGAAGGCGGCGGCGCACGCCGTCGCGACGTCGCCGCTCGTGAAGACGGCGCTCCACGGCGGCGACCCGAACTGGGGCCGCATCCTCGCGGCCGTCGGGCGCAGCGGCGCGCGGTTCTCGGCCGGGAACGTCTCCCTCCGGCTCGGGAGCCTCTTGCTCGTGGACCGCGGCCTTCCCGTGGCTTACCGGGAGAAGGATGCCGCGAAGGTGTTCGCGAGAGAGCGCGTGCCGGTCGCCGTGGACCTCGGGGCGGGGAAGGCGAGCGCGTTCAAGCTCGCCTCGGACCTGGGCCACGCCTACGTCTCCTGCAACGCGGATTACAGGAGCTGAAAGAAAAGAGCCCGCGGTCGCCCGCGGGCCCTTTGGATTCCGGGATCCGGAAGGATCTACTTCGCAGCCGCGGGAGCGGCGGGCGTCACGCCGAGGGCGGCCATCGTCTCGACGACCTTCGCCTTGACGGCGTTCCCCTTCGCGACGGCGTCCGCCAGGTTGCCCGCCTTGAACGTCTCGACCGCTTCGACGGTCGCCTTCTGGATGTCGGCGAGGGTCGCCTTGAACGCTTCGAGTTTCGCCTTGTCCATGTCCTTCGGGAGCTTCTTCATCGCGGAGAGCGCGTCGATCTTGACCTTTACCTGCTCGATCATCGGGCCCACGGAAGCGGAGAGATCCTGGAACGCCTTCGTGAGCTCGTCCTTCTTGGCGGCGGCGGCGGCGCCGGCTTCCTTGGCCTTCGCCGGGATCGCGTTGGCGACCTCGAGGGTCATCTTGTACTCGCCCTTGTCGAAGGCTTCGCGGGCAGACGTGAGCGATGCCATCAGGCTCCTGGCCTGATCGGGCACGTACCTGGTGGCCTCGGCCTTCACGCCGTCGACGGCGGTCTGAGCGGTGGTGAGCGCGGCCTCCGCGGGGCCCTTCTGGCTGCACGCGACGAGCGCGACGCAGCAGAGGACGAGGGCTGTCATCTTCAGGACGTTCTTCATTCGGCTCCCTCCAGTTCTTTTCTTTTTGGAAACGCCGCGGGGCTCGCCCACGGCGGGATCAGTGAGTGGCGGGTGCGGCCGCAGTTGCGGGCGCCGTTGCGGCCGCGGCGCCGGGCTCGACGGCGCGGACCGGAAACGACGACTTGGCCTGGGCCGTGGCGATGTTCGCGCTGAGCGCCTCCGCGTCCTTCTTCCAGAGTCCGTGGATCACGACCGGCGGAGAGCCTCCCGCCGTGTCGATGACGACGTCGGCGAAAACCGGTCCGGACTTCACCTTCACGGACGCGATCTGCCGGAGCGTGATCGAATTTTCCGTGTGTCCGAGGAAGCGCGGGCTGTAGTTCGACACGCGGTCCGCGAAGACGGCGACCTGGACCGGAAACACCCTGTTTCCGGACGTGAAACGCGACGCCCGCACGACGGGCGCCTCGGTCGTGAAGTTGCGGTTGTAGAGCCAGAGAACGGCGGCGCAAAGGACGATGGCTGCCGCGAGGGTCGCGACCGCCCAGCGCCCCGCTTTGCTTAGGAACGAGCCCCGGACGGGAGGATTCGGTGTGGTCTGCTTTGAAGAGTCGGACACGAGCTCGGATCTTAGCGCGCGCACGAGAAAGCTACGCTTGACGGCATTCCTATTTACGCCTATCTTGCGTCGGAGAGAAGGAAAGCCGGGGACTTCTCAGAAGGTAAGAGGGCATGGGTCCAGGCACCTCCAACCGGCGGACTGTACGCATCCGAGACCACGCTATCTAAGAAAATAAGGCGAAACAGCCTTGGAGCCGAATAATTTATGGCGCTGACGCTCACGCCAAGACAAAAAGAAATAGCCGACTTCATCCGTCGTTACCGGTCCAAGCACGGGGTTTCGCCCACCCAGCGCGAGATCTGCGAGGAGTTCGGATATTCCTCGTTCGGCACGCTCCAGAAGCACATCCGGCTGCTCCTCGAGAAGGGTGTGCTCGTACGCGACTGGAACAAGCGGCGTTCCCTGGCGCTCGCCGAGGAGGACCGTCATGTGGGCGCGGTCGAGATCCCGCTCGCGGGCCGCATCGCCGCCGGCCAGCCCATCGAGGTCGAGCCCGAGGGCGAGTCCGTCGCCGTGCCGGAAGCGCTCACGCGCAAGGGCCAGAACTACGTCCTCAGGGTGAGCGGCCATTCCATGATCGACGACGGCATCCACGACGGCGACTTCGTCGTCGTGAACCGCCGCGAGAAGGCCGCGAACGGCGAGATGGTCGCGGCGCTCGTGAACGGCGAGGCGACGCTCAAGCGCATCTACAACGAGGGCGACGGCCGTATCCGCCTTCAGCCCGCGAACGACCGCATGGCGCCGATCTACGCCGCCGAGGGGGACGTAAAGGTGCAGGGCGTCGTCGTCGGACTCATGAGGAAGTACTGAAGCTCCGCCGCGTGGCGATTCCAGGCGGCCTGACCGTCGCGTGCCTCGACGCCGGCGCTTCGAGCCCCGGCGGGCCGCCGCCGCTCGTGC
>JBDTTJ010000043.1:0-15939 GCA_039930645.1 Acidobacteriota bacterium | reverse complement strand
TCTAGTGTAGGCGCCCGAACCGCCTGTAGAGCGCGTTCCCGAGCGGGACCGCAACGAACGCGAGTGCGAGCCCGGCAAGGACGTCCGCCACGTAGTGGTACCGGCAGAAGACCGTCGCGATCACGAGTCCGACCGCGAACGGCACAAAGCACCAGAACGTCTTCCGCGACCGCCGGGCCGCTTCGAGAAGGACCGCCGTCACGACCATCGTGTGGCCCGATGGAAAACAGTCGTGCTTGTTGCTCTCGAGTTTGTTCAGCGTGGCGTCGATGACGCGGGCGACCGCGCCGCGCGGCAGAGGGCCGGCGTGCGTGATCGTGAAGCGCGGGCCCACCGCCGGGACGATGAAGTACCCGACGTAGCTCACGAAGAAGACGAAGACCATCGTGAACGCGTACCGGCCGAACTGGCGCTCCGCAGGCGGGCGCTCCCGGTCGTCCCGGAGGACGAGCGTGCCGAGGACGATCGGATGAAAGTAATAGAGCGAGTAGAAGAACGTCAGGACGTCCGAGAGGAACGGCGTCGCGAAGCGCTCGAGGAACACCGTCGGGTCCGTGCCGGTCAGCCAGCGGTCGAAGGCGATGAGGTGCGGATCCTTGTCGACGGGGTTCACGGCCCGGATGAGCGGGCCGAGCCCGTCGAAGATCACGACGATGCAGGCGATGACGTAGTAGTCGAAGAGAATCTGAAGATTCTTAGAAGGTGAAGAGACGCGGGCTCGCAGGAACGCAATGAGTGCGGGCACAGCCGCGACCACGAGCATCCTCAGAAGGACTCCCCGGCTCTCCAGCGCGCCGAACTTCAAGAGCCCTGCGATGACGAGGCACATGGCGAACGCCGAGGTCAGGATATCGACGGGCTTCCAGCGCACCGGCGGTTTGTAGCACACGAACCTATAATCCCCTTCGTGCGCAGCGCCGCGATCCTCGTTCTGGCGGGCGCGCTTGCCGCGTCCGCCGCGGCCGCTCCGGCCCCGGCGCCCCCGGGCGCAGGCGCCGTCGTCGTCGCGGACCTGAACACCGAGATCCACGCCGTCTCTGCCGCCTTCGTCGCGCGGGTGCTCAAGGACGCCGAAAAGAGCGGCGCGCCGTTCGTCGTCCTCAGGATCGACACGCCGGGCGGACGCATCGACTCGACCCGCACGATCGCGCAGGCGATCCTCGCGTCGCCCGTGCCGGTCGTCGGCTGGGTGGCGCCGCCGGGCTCGCAGGCCGCGTCGGCCGGCTTCATCATCCTGATGTCGTGCGACGTCGCCGCGATGGCCCCTGGGACGAACGCGGGCGCCGCCGCGCCCGTGGGCGGAGGGGGAGAGGATCTCCCCAAGACGCTCGCGAAAAAGGCGGGGCAGGACGTCTCGGCGCTCCTGCGCTCCGTGACGGAGCCGCGCGGCCGCCCCGTGGACGACGCCGTCAAGGCCGTCAGCGAGGCGGCGTCGTATTCGGAGAGCGAGGCCCTGAAGCGGAAGCTGATCGAGATCGTCGCGCGCGACGAGAAGGACCTCCTCGCGCAGCTCGACGGCCGGACGGTGAAGCGGGTCGGCAAGCCCGACGCCGTGCTGAAGACCTCGGGTCTGGTGACGGCCGCGCGGACGATGACGCGCCGCGAGCGCATCCTCGGCGTCCTCGCGAGCCCGGGCCTCGCGGGCATTCTGTTCCTGATCGGCCTCGTGGGGCTTTATTCGGAACTGTCCCACCCGGGCGGCATCCTGCCGGGCGTCCTCGGGGCGATCGCGCTCCTCCTCGCGCTCTTCGCGATGTCCGTCCTGCCCGTCAACGCGGCTGGCGTCGCGCTCCTCCTCGTGGGGGCGCTGTTCTTCTTCCTCGAAGTGAAGCTCGCCT
This sequence comes from Acidobacteriota bacterium, assembly GCA_039930645.1. Lineage (GTDB taxonomy): Bacteria > Acidobacteriota > Thermoanaerobaculia > UBA5066 > UBA5066 > Fen-183. The sequence continues at coordinate 14,101 of JBDTTJ010000043.1, read as the reverse complement.
CGCACGGCGTCCTCGCCGTCGGCGGCGCTGCGGCCGTCGTGTTCGGCGCGATCCTGCTGTTCCCCGATCAGGCGGGCGCGCCGCGGGGCGAGTTCGCGATCCTCGTCGCCGGAGCCGTCGCCACCGCCGCGATTCTCTCCGTCCTTTCCTTCAAGGCCCTCGCGATGAAACGCCTGCCCGACCGTACGGGCCTCGGCGTCCTCGTCGGCCAGGTCGTCGCCGCGCGCACGTCCCTCGCTCCGTCCGGCAAGGTCTTCGCCGACGGCGCGCTCTGGGAGGCGCATTCCACGGTACCCGTAGCCGCCGGCGACCTCGTGGAGATCGTCGGCATGGAAGGCCTCACGCTCGCCGTGCGGCCGGCCCGCCCGGCGGGCCAGGAGCCCTGATGAACAATCTCGCGCTGATCGTCCCCGTCGTTTTCGTGGCCATCGTCTTCATCTCGAAGTGGATCAACATTCTCAACGAGTACGAGCGGGCCGTCACGTTCTGGCTCGGCCGCCTCTCGCCGGCGCCGAAAGGCCCCGGCCTCACGTTCATCTTCTGGCCGTTCGAGACGATGATCCGGATCTCTCTGCGAACGGTGGTCCTCGACGTGCCGCCGCAGGACGTCATCACGCGCGACAACGTCTCCGTGAAGGTGAACGCGGTCGTCTACTTCCACGTCATGGACCCGTCGAAGGCGGTCGTGAAGGTCGAGAACTACCTCTACGCGACGTCGCAGCTCGCCCAGACGACGCTGCGGTCGATCCTCGGCCAGGCGACGCTTGACGAGCTCCTGTCCTCGCGCGACAAGCTCAACGAGAACCTCCAGGAGATCCTCGACAAGCACACGGACCCGTGGGGGATCAAGGTCACGATGGTGGAGCTGAAGGGCGTCGACCTGCCGATCGAGATGCAGCGCGCCATGGCCAAGCAGGCCGAAGCCGAGCGCGAGAAGCGCGCCAAGATCATCCACGCTTCCGGCGAGTTCGAGGCCAGCAAGCAGCTTTCGGAGGCCGCCGCGGTCATCGGCCGCGAGCCCGCCACGCTGCAGCTCCGGTACCTGCAGACGCTGACCGAGATCGCGACCGAGAAGAACTCGACCATCATCTTCCCGCTGCCCATGGACCTCATCAGCGCCTTCCTCAAGAAGGACAAGGCCTGATGGCGGGGCTCGGTCTCGACGACCGGACGGAGGGAATGCCGGAGAAGTCGGCGCCCGTCCACTACCAGATTTCGATCACCGGGCGGCAAGCCGGATTCTTCTTCCTGCTCCTCCTCGCCGCTCTCGGGCTTTCTTTCTTCTTCGGGATGAAGACCGGCGCCGCCGCGAAGAAGGGCCCCGGCGGGGGAGCCGCTGCGGTGATCGCGTCCGCCTCCGACATCCCCGTCCCCACGCTCGCGCCGGCCGAGGGTCTGCGCGAGACGAAGAAGCCCGACGAGACGCTCGGAATCAAGCCCGAAGAGAAGAGGGCGGCCGAGGCCGCGCCTGTTCCCTTGGTCGCGCCGACGGCCATCCCGCCGACTCCGTCCCCCGCTCCGGCTCCGACTCCGAAGCCTGCGGCCGTGGCGAAGCCCGTGGCTGCGGCGAAGCCCGCGCCGAAAGGCCCGTTCCACGTTCAGATCCTCGCGACGAAAAATGCCGCGGCGGCGGACGAGCTCGCCAAGAGGCTCAAGGACGAGGGGTTCAACGCGGACGTCGCGGTCATCGCGGGCAAGCCCGGATGGTTCCGCGTCCACGTCGGGCCGTTCAAGGACCGCGCGAAGGCCGAGGCGCTCGCGAAGAAGATCAAGGCGACCGACAAGCAGATCAAGAACGTTCCGCTCGTGGTGCCGTGAGCCGTCCGCTGCCCGTCCGCGGCGAGCCCGCGCTGCCGCCGTGGATCCGCGAGAAGAAGCTTCGCCTCAACGATCTCCACGCGATCAAGGCGCGGATGCGCCTCGGGAAGCTCTCGACCGTGTGCGAGGAGGCGCGCTGCCCGAACCGCACGGAGTGCTTCGAGCGGAACACGGCGACGTTCCTCATCGCGGGCGACGTCTGCACGCGCGCGTGCGGGTTCTGCCACATCGCGTCGGGAAAGCCCGCTCCGCTCGACCCGCTCGAGCCCGCGAACCTCGCCGCCGCCGCGCGGGACATGGGCCTCACCCACGTCGTCGTGACGTCCGTGGACCGCGACGACCTGCCGGACGGAGGCTCGGCGCACTGGGCTGCCGTCGTCCGTGCGCTGAAGGGGGACGACGCGACCCGGACGGTGGAGGTCCTGACGCCGGACTTTCAGGGCGCCGCGGAACAGATCGACCGCGTCGCGGACGCCGACCCCGACGTCTACAACCACAACGTCGAAACCGTGCCGCGGCTCTACGACACCGTGCGGCCCAAGTCGGATTTCCGTCGCTCCGTCGACCTTCTTGGCCGCGTCAAGGCGCGCCATTGCGGGATGACGGCGAAGTCGGGCCTCATGCTCGGCCTCGGCGAGCGGGACGACGAAGTGCTCGAGGTCTTCCGCGCGCTCAGGGGCGCCGGTGTCGACGTCGTCACGGTGGGGCAGTACCTCCGGCCGAGCGCGTGGAACCTGCCGGTCGCCAGCTACGCGACGCCGGAGCGCTTCGCGGCGCTGGAGACGGAAGGAATGAAGATGGGCTTCACGGCCGTCTTTGCGGGGCCGTTCGTGCGGTCGAGCTACCGGGCCGAGGAATTCGCGCCGAAGAGAGATTGATCTATCTATCTTTTCGGGGTCGGTGTCGGGATGCGGATGAGGCGCGCGTCCTGCGCCTTCGCCGCCTCCGCGAGCGCCTTCTCCTTCTTTGTTTTCAGGTCGGCGATCGCCTTCTGCTTGTCCGCCTCCAGCTTCGCGAGCTGCTTGTCGAGTTCCACGATCTGGGCCTTGAGTGAGGCGATCTCTTTCCTTTTCGCCTCGATCGCCTTGTCGATCTCGGCGAGCTTCTGGGAAGCCTGCTGCGCGATGCGGTTCGAGAGGAACGCGGCCGCGTTCGAGCCCTTCAACGAGGAAGCGGTGGAGAGGTCCGCGGGCGTCAGGTTCGGGAAGCCGGGGGTCTCAGGAAGCCCCGCCTTCGCGCGTTCGGCGGCCAGGAGCGCGGCGAGCTGGTCGCTCGTCGCCGGTGGTGTCCGTCTCATCCCGCCCGAATCGCTGCCGACGGCGGCCATTATCTCGGGCAGCAGTTGCTCGAGCTTCTGCGCGACCTGCTCGATCTTCTTCGCCTGGTCCTTAAGCGCCGCGATCTGGCGCTCCATATCCTTGATCTTGTCTGCCAGGGCGTCGATGTCGTCCTTCGCCCGCTTCTTCAGCTTCGCAAACTGAGCCTCGAGGCTCTGCTCCATCTGGGCGTAGGAGCTCGAGACGTCGGATATCACCGCCGCATTTCCGGCGGCTGGCGCCGGCCGCGCGGCCTCCCGCTGCGCGGCGGCTGGCACCGATGCGAGGACGAGTGCGACGAAGGTGAATGCCGGAGTCGACCTCATCAGTGCCCTATTCTCCGCCCAGCCGATTCGAACCGCTAGACTGAAGTCAGCCCTGTCTGGAGACCCACGGACCCCGCATGCTGGACGTATTACCTTCTAAGAAATCTTCCCGTCTTCTCTTCGCTCTCGCCTCCGGCGTCCTGCTGGCGCTGTGTTTCCCGAACTTCTCGATCCTGCCGTTGCTTCCCGTCGCGCTCGTACCGCTTCTGGCCGCGCTGGACGGGCTGACGTGGCGGCGGGCGTTCCTGCCCGGCTTCGTCTTCGGCGGCGCGTTCTGGCTCGTCACGATCCCCTGGATCGCGTACACGGTGAACCGGTTCGGCGGGGTGGGACCGTTCCTCGCCGGGCTCGCGCTTGCAATCACGGCCGCGATCTGCGCGGTGCCCTTCGGGGCCATGGCGTCCCTCTATGCCGCGGGGCGCGCGCGTACGGGCCCCGGCATCGTCGCCGCCTTCGCGGCAGCATGGGCCATCCAGGAAGGCCTCAGGACCTACGTCTGGATCTTCGGCGGGTTCCCGTGGAACCTCCTCGCGAACCCGCTCGCCGACGTGCCGGCGCTCCTCGGCTCGACCGCGCTCGGAGGCGTCGTCTTCACGTCGTTCCTCCTTGCGGCCCTCAACGCGGCGCTCTTCGTCGCGTGGACGCGGCCTCGGCGGAACGCGCGTCTCGGATGGCTCCTCGGCGCCGCCGTGTGCGCCCTCGCGGCGGCGGCGGTGCAACCCTTGCGGCCGCGTCCGTCGGACGAGGTGCTCAAGGTCGGCGTCGTCCAGCCGAACGTCGACCAGTCCATCCGCTGGGACCCCGGCACCGCCGAGCGCATTCAGCACGACCTCGAGGAGCAGACGCGCGCCCTGTGCCGGGCGGACCGGCCGGTCGTCGTCCTCTGGCCGGAGAGCGCCTCGCCCTACTCCTGGTCGTTCAACGCCGTCTTCCGCGAGCGTGTGCGGCACCTTTGCCGCGAGCTGGACGTCGCGATCCTCATGAGCACGGTGTGGTCGGACGCGCCCGGAGACGACGACGCGCCGTACTACAACGCGGCGCTCCTCGTGACGAAGGACGGTCCCGCACTGCCGCCTTACTTCAAGCAGCGGCTCGTGCCGTTCGGCGAGTACGTGCCCCTCGGGCCGGTCCTGCGGTTGATCAAGCCGATCAGCCGCGCGGTGCCCGGCGGCTTCACGCCGGGCTCCGGAGCCGTGCTTCTGAAGCTCGGGAACTGGAGCCTCGGCGGCGCGGTCTGCTACGAGGTCGTGTACCCGTGGATCGCGCGGGCCGAAGCGCGCGCGGGAGCGGACGTCCTCTTCACGCTCACGAACGACGCCTGGTACGGCCGGGCCGGCGCCCAGCGCCAGCACTGGCAGGCCGCGGTGCTGCGTGCGGTGGAGACGGGGCGGCCTCTCGTGAGGGCGGCCGTCACGGGGATCAGCGGCGCCGTGAACCCCGACGGGCGCGTCCTCGTTTCGCTTCCGGCCGGACGGAAGGGCGCGTTCTCGGCGCCCGTCTTCCGCACGTCCGGAGCTCCGCCGGCGGTCGCCGCGGGCGACGCGATCCTGTGGGTTTGCGCCGCCGGCCTCCTCGCCGGTATCCTTCGCGCGCGGTTCCCCTCGCCCCGGGGTCCCGTGGCGGTCGCATCCTGCGCGCCGCCGAGAGGAAACACGTGAACGAAGAACGCATTGAGCGATTGCTCGAACTCGCGTCGTCCGTGAGCTCCCTCCGGGGCTATCTTTGACGTCCGCAAGGCGGACCGCGAGAAAGCCGAGCTGGAGCGGAAGACGGGCGAGCCGGAATTCTGGTCGAACGCCCTGGAAGCGCAGGACACGCTCCGGAAGCTGAAGCGCGCCGAGCGCATCCTCGCCGACGACAAGGACCTCAAGACGCGGCAGGAGGAGCTCGAGATCCTCGCGGAGTTTCTCAAGTCCGGCGAGACGGTCGAGAAGGACGCCGACACGGCGATCGCGACGATCGGGCCCTGGGCGCGTCGCAAGGAGCTGACGTTCAAGCTCACGAACGACGAGGACCCTTTTCCGGCGCTCGTCGAGATCCACGCGGGCGCGGGCGGCACCGAGGCGCAGGACTGGGCCGACATGCTCATGCGGATGTACCTCCGCTACGGCGAGCGCCAGGGATGGAAGACGGACGTCCTCGAGGTCACGTACGCGGACGACGCCGGAATCAAGACGGCGACGCTGCGCTTCGAGGGGGAGTACGCCTACGGGCACATGAAGGCCGAGCGCGGCGTGCACCGGCTCGTGCGCATCTCGCCGTTCGACGCGGCCGCGCGGCGGCACACCTCCTTTGCGGCCGTCTACGTCTCGCCGGAGATCGACGACACGATCGACGTCGAGATCAACGACAAGGACCTCCGGATCGACACGTTCCGGGCGGGCGGCAAGGGCGGCCAGCACGTCAACAAGACGGAGTCGGCCATCCGGATCACGCACCTGCCGTCCGGCCTCGTCGTCCAGTGCCAGAACGAGCGATCCCAGCACAAGAACAAGGCTTCCGCGATGAAGGTGCTGCGCTCGCGCCTCTACCAGAGGGCGCTCGAGGAGCGGCAGGTGAAGGACGACGCCCGCGCGGGCACGAAGATGGAGATCGGCTTCGGGTCGCAGATCCGGTCGTACGTTCTCGCGCCGTACCGGCTCATCAAGGACCACCGCACGAACTACGAGGTGGGGGACGTGGACCGCGTCCTCGACGGCGACCTCGACGGGTTCATCGAGGCGTTCCTCCAGACCATGGTCAAGAAGGGCGAGAAGGCCGCGACGGACCGCCCGGGCTTCAACGCGGCCGACCCGGCGTGAGCGGCGACGCCGGCGGCGGCGGAGACGTCCCGCGCACCTGGCTGGACGATATCCGCGCCCGCCTCCTCCGGGACTGGCCCGAGCGCAAGCTCGATCTCGAACGTGCGCCTGACGCCGGACCGCTCCGGGAAGCCGCAGTTCTCATCCCGCTCTTCGTCCGCGAGAAGGCGCTCTGGACGCTCCTCACGAAGCGGACGGACCTCGTGGAGCACCACAAGGGGCAGATCTCGTTCCCCGGCGGCGGCAAGCACGCGTCCGACGCGAACCCGTGGGAGACGGCGATCCGCGAGACGGAAGAAGAGATCGGCGTGCCGCGGGCGGGCGTGAAGATCCTCGGCGCGCTTCCGAAGCTCGTCACCGTGACGGACTTCGAGATCTCGCCGTTCGTGGGCGCCATCCCGTACCCGACGCAGTTCGCGCCGCACGTGGGGGAGGTCGAGTCGATCATCGAGGTGCCCGTGTCGTACCTCCTCGACCCGATGGTCGTCGAGGAGCGGCCCGTGAAGTGGAAGGGCAAGGACGTGATGACGCTCGTCTACCACTACAAGGGCCACGCGATCTGGGGCGCGACCGCGCGGATCCTCGCGGACTTCCTCACGGCGCTGCGCGGGGAAACGGGTGAGGGCTAGGAGGCCGGGGCCGCGGCGCTCTTGACGAACGCGGCGGCTGCGGCGGCCTTTTCCCGGTTCGCCTTGTAGAGCGGATTGGCGCCGTCGCGCGAGACGGCCTTGTCGAAGAAGATGACCGCCTCTTCCCACCGGCCGCGCTCCATTGCGATCGCGCCGGCCTCGTTGAAGAGCTCCGGCGCGTCGAGCGCCGAGGCCTTCTCGAGCGTCTCGGCCGCGTCCTTGGGCGCGCCCGTCTGGCGCTGCGCGCGGGCGAGCGCCCACGCGGCGTCCACGCTCTGCGGCGCGCGGAGGACGGCCTTCTTGAGCGGCTCGATCGCCTCGGCCGCCTGGCCGCGCTCGAGGAGGAGCCCGCCGAGGCCGGTGAGGGCGGGCGCGTAGTCGGGGTCCGAGCGGATCGCCTCGCGGTACTCCTTCTCGGCCTCCTTCCAGAGGCCCTTCCTCCGGAGCACGGCGGCGAGGTTCGCGCGCACGATCTCGCGGTCCGGTTCGGCCGCCGCGGCCTTCGTGAGCGGCTCGAGCGCGCCGTCCGGGTCCTTCATCAGGAGGAGAACGGACGCGTATTCCGTGAGGATCGACGTGTCTTTCGGCGCCGAGGCGGCGGCCGTCGCGAAGACCTGTTTCGCGTGCGGGAGGTCACCGTCGGCGCGCGCCTTGCGCCCGAGCGCGACGAGCTTGTCGCGGTTCTCCGGGTTGATCTCGGCGGCCTTGCGGAGCGCGTCGAGCGCCGGCTCCCAGTTCTTGTCCGCCATGTAGAAATCGTAGAGGTCGAGAATCGCGCCCTCGTTCTTCTCGTTGTACTTGAGCGCCTGCTTGAGGTTCGCCTCGGCGAGGACCTTCTCGCCCCGCATCGCAAAAGCGTTTCCGAGGAGCCGGTAGGCGTCGCTCGACTGGGGGTCGACTTCGAGGAGCCGGTTAGCGGCCGACTGCGCGTTCAGGGCGTCGCCGTGCGAGAGGGCGGCCCGGCCCAGCGCGAGGTAGTCCACGGCGGGCGCGGCGCCGCCCGCGGTCCGGTTCGGCGCGGACCCGGGCGAGGTCGGAGGCGGCGGGGCAGAAGCAGGGGGCGCACCCGACGCCACTGCCGCCGGAGCGACGGCTCCGGCCGGCACGACGGCCGGAAGAGGCGCCTTCGCGGGATCCCCCTTCGCGGCCCGGATTCGCGAGGCCTCGTTGAACTTGCCGAGCTTCTCGTACGCGGCCGCGAGAAGATCGAGGCATTCCGCGTCGAGCTTTTCGCGCGGCACGTTGTACGTCAGGTCGTGGATGACGTCTTCGGGCGCGCCGTCCGCGAGCTTCTGCCGCGCGACGCGCTTGAGCTCGGCGACGTCGGCCGGGGGCGCCGCGGGGGACGTGCGCAGCGTGGCCTTCACGTCGGCGGCCACCTTCACGAACTCGGGCGAGTAGAAGTCGGGGACGATCTCGAGGTCCGGGCTCGCGGCGTACGCGCGGCGCAGGGCTTCCTGGGCGTCGGCGCGCTTGCCTTCGTTGAACGAGGCCCACGCGCTCTGCACGAGCATGCGGCCCTTGCGCGTCGGCTCGCCGGCCGCCGAAGCGGCGCTCTCGAACTTCAGCGCGGCGCGCCGGAACTGGCCGCCGTTGAACGCCTTGCGTGCTTCTTTTTCGAGCGATTCGGAGCCTTCCTGGGCGAACGCGGGCGCGCCGATCAGGAGGGCCGCCCCGGCCACAGCGAGAATCATCCGGATGCGCACGGACGGATTCTAGCTACTCTTTCTTCAGGTCGATCCGGTAGGTGTTCTGGGACTCTTCTTCGAGGTCGATCGGCCTCCTCTCCGTGCTGTAGCCCGGCATGCTGACGACGATGTCGTGCGGCCCGGCCACGAGGAACTTCTTGAACGAGACCCCAGTCTGCGGTTTCTGCAGCACGCCGTCGATCCGGATCTCGGCACCGGGCGGCGTCACGGCGAGAACGATCTGCCCCTTCGCCGGAAAGACCGCCGACACGGGCTTCGTGTCGGGGCCGTCCACCACGAACGTGACGGGCGGAAGCGTCATGAAGCCGGGGACCTCGAAGACCGCCGTGTGCTTGCCGGGCTCCACGGAGAACCGCGTGCCGGCAGGAGGGACCGATCCCTTTTTCTTCGCGTCGATGGTCAGAGTCGCGACCTGGTTGGAACGGAACGTGACCAGGACGGGACCCGCCGGTGCAGGCGGCTGCGTCGGCTCGGCCGCGAGGACGACGGGTGGTGCCGGCACGGGCGAAGGGGCCGGCTCGGGAACGGCGGCCGACTGCGCTGGAGCGGACGTCGGTGCGTTGGTGGAAGCGGTCGTCGCGGCCGGGGACGGAACGGACGAGGCCGAGGTCTCGGCGGGAGCGGGCGGCTGCGGCTTCGCCGCCTTTTTCTGAACGTAGAGCCAGAATCCGCCGCCGCCCGCGAGGACGACGACTACGGCCGACAGCAGGACACGCAGGACCGGGCCGCTCTCTCGCGCGTGCGCTTCCGTGGAGGAGGGGAGCACGGGAGCGCCTCCCGTGGCGCGCAGCCGGACGTCGGCGGCGCCGCCATGAGTCTGGCGTAGTGGCGCCGAGGGCGAGAGCGGCGTGTCGAGAACGCGGGAGGAGGCCCGGGGTGCGGCGCCCGTCTGGTAACCGGCTGACGGCGTCGCGACCGTGCGGTCCATGTCGTCGACCGGCGCCTCGTCCTCCGGCGCACTCGAGAGCCCCGCGAGAACCGCGGCGAGCTCGGCCTTCACCTCGGCGCAGTTCGTGTAGCGGCGCGTCCTGTCCTTCTCGAGGAGCTTCACGACGAGCGCGTCGAGGGCGCGGGGAAGGCCCGGCGCGAGCGTCGAGGGCGGCGCCGGGATCTCGTTCATGATCTTGTAAAGAACCGTCGAGATGTGGTCGCCCGTGAACGGCTTCTGTCCGGTCGTGAGCTCGTACGCGAGGACGCCGAGGCTGAACAGGTCCGTGCGGGTGTCGAGGTCCTCGCCCCGGATTTGCTCGGGCGCGAGATAGGACGCCGTCCCCAGCGTGATGCCGGTCTGCGTGAGGGTCGACTGCGAGACCATCGACTTGGCGATGCCGAAGTCCATGAGCTTGACGGTCCCGTCCTCGAGGATCCGGACGTTCGACGGCTTGATGTCTCGGTGGATGATCCCGGCCGCGTGGGCGTAACCGAGGCCCTCGCAGACGTCGATGAGGATCGCGAGCTTGCGCTTGAGGGAAAGGGGCTCCTTCTTCCGCGCGAGCTTGTCGAGGTCCTCGCCCGTCAGGAACTCCTGGACGATGTAGGGCGTCCCGTCGTCCGTCACGCCGAAGTCGTAGATCGTCGTGATGTTGCGGTGGTGGAGGTTCCCCGCGAACTCGGCCTCGCGGAAGAACCGCTTCTTGATCTCTTCTTCCTCGCTCTGGCAGGTCTTGATCGCGACGGCCCGCTTGATGAACGGATCCCGCCCCTTGTAGACGGTCCCGAAACCGCCCACCCCGACCTTCTCCTCGATCAGGTATTTCCCGACCTGGGTAAGCATGGTGAAGAAAAAAATCGTACCACGCGGCTATCATTCGGACGTGTTCAGGCGCCGAGCCGCGTTTCTGCTGCCGTTTTTCGCGGCTTTGGCCCTCGCCGGCTGTGGCGGCTCCGACGCGCCGACGGCCCCCGCGCCGGCCGCCGTCCTCCCGCGCCCCGGCGTCTCCCGGGACGTCTACCGCCCGCCCGCCGACGGCCACGTGACCCCCAGGCAGGTCGAAACGTACCTCGGCGTCCTCGACCGGGTGCGCCTCGACCGCAAGGCGGGCAAGGCGCCGCCATCCGATCCGCTCGCGTCCGAGCCGGCCGACCTCACCGTGGCCCGCGCCCGAAGCGTCAATACGGAGGAGTACCTCTGGGTGAAGGAGCGCGTGCTGGAGGGCGAGGCCGCCGCGATGACGGTGCGCCTCAACGCCTCCGCCGTCGCGATGCTCGACAAGACTCTCGCCGAGCTCAGGGCGCGCAAGGCCGACGCGGCGGACGAGGGCTCGCGGAAGCTCGTCACCGAGCAGATCGCGAACTTCGAGGCCGAGGCCGAGCGCGTGAGGCGCGAGTCGCGCGAGAAGGAGCCCGATTCGGTCCGGGCCAACATGAAGACTCTCGAGCCGTTCCGCGCCCGCCTTGCGGCCGCGCACGAGGCGCTGGATCGCCCGCTCCTCCCGGCGGCCCCGAAGGAACCCTCCAAGGTCCCGGCCGCAAAGCCGTGAGCGCGCCGGAGAGCCTTCGCGCGCTCCTCGACGAGGGGCTCGAGCGCGGTTTCTTCGCGGGCGCCTCGGCGCTCGTGGTCTCGGAGAAAGAGACGCTCGCGGAGCGCCACGCGGGCGACGCGCGCGTCGAGCCGGCCAGCGAGCGCCGCGCCGCGGGGCCCGACACGCTCTGGGATCTCGCGTCGCTGACGAAGCCTCTCGCGGGTGCTGCGCTGGTTCTGTCTCTGGTTTCGGAGAAGACCCTCTCGTTGGACGATTGCGTCTCGAGATTCGAGGACCGGTGGAAGAAGACTTTCTTAGAAGGTATAGAGATCAGCCAGCTGCTCGCGCATACGGCGGGCCTCATCGACTGGTTTCCGATGTATTCCCGCGGGGAGGGCCGCGCGGCGTATGCACGAACGCTGGGCGAGCTGGACCCCGCCGCAATTCCCGGGACGAAGGTGATTTACTCCTGCCCCGGGTATCTCTTTCTCAGCGAAATCGTCGAGCGTGTTTCCAGCGCGCCTGTCGACCGGCTTTTCGAGGCGAGGGTCTCCGCCCCTCTTGACCTTTCAAAGAATCTTCTCTTTTCTCCTTCTTCCCCGGAAGACCTCGCCCGATGCGCCGGAGGCGAGAGGGACGACGCGACGGAGCGCGCGATGACCGCCGACCGCAAGCTCAAGTACGGGGGCTTCCGCGAGGGCGTCGTGAACGGGCAGGTGAACGACGGCAACGCCTACCGCCGCGGCAACGGCGTGTCGCTGAATGCGGGCTTGTTCGGGACAGCCGAGGCGGCTGCCGCTCTTGGCCGCGCCTGGCTCGCGCGCGACGGTCGCCTCCTTCCGGAGCGCCTCGTCGCTCTCGCCACGGAGAATGCGACCACCGGCCTCGGCGAGGACCGCGGCCTCGGCTGGCAGCTCGCGTCGACGCCGGGGAGCCCGGGCGAGCCGCTCGGCCCGGCCGCGTTCGGGCACACGGGCTTCACCGGCGCGTCGCTCTTCGTCGACCCCGAGCGCGGGCGGGTCGCGGTCCTTCTCGCGAACCGCCTGCACCCGGACGCGCGCGCGGTGGAGATGAACACCTTCCGGCGCCGCTTCCACGAGATCGCGGCGGCGCTCTGAAAGGCGCGCCCAGGCGATCCGGTCTCATCGGGGCCGGACTCGGTAAGATCGCGCCGCGACCGGCGAGCGTACGACTCGCCCCCGCCCGGAGGGCCACATGGCCTCACCTTCCATCGTCGTCGCCGAGGGCGCACGCACGCCCATGGCCGAGTACAACGGCCTCTTCGCCGACATGACGGCCACCGATCTCGCCGTCCTCGCGTCGGAGGAAGCGCTCCGCCGCGCGCGCTTCGAGCCGGGTGAGATCGGCCACGTCATCGTCGGCAACGTCCTCCAGACGTCGTCCGACGCGATCTACCTCTCCCGCCACGTCGGCCTGCGCGCCGGCGTTCCTCAGGAGGTTCCCGCCGTCACGGTGAACCGCCTCTGCGGCTCGGGATTCGAGGCGATCGTGCAAGCCAAGCACCGGATCCTCCTCGGCGAGGCCGAGGCCGTCCTCGCGGGCGGGACGGAGAACATGAGCCAGGCGCCGTTCGTGATCCGCGGCGCGCGCACGGGCCTCCGGCTGGGCCAGGGCAAGCTCGAGGACTCGCTCATGAGCGGCCTCTTCGACACCGTGCCCGGCCTCGCGATGGCCCAGACGTCCGACAACGTATCGCGGCGGCACGGGATCACGCGCGAGGAGCAGGACGCGTTCGCGCTGGAAAGCCAGGGGAAGGCCGCCGACGCGTGGGCGGCCGGCCGCCTGGCGGAGGAGGTCGTCGCCGTCGAGGCGAAGAAGGGGCGGAAGACCGTGACGGTCTCCAAGGACGATCACTTGACGCCCGACACGACCCTCGAAGGCCTCGCGAAGCTGAGCCCGGCGTTCGGCAAGGACGGCATGGTGACCGGCGGGAACGCGTCCGGAATCGTGGATGGCGCCGCGATGATGATCGTGACCACCGAGGAGCGCGCGCGGGCGAAGGGGATCGTGCCGCTCGGCCGGCTCGTGGCCGAAGCCGTCACCGGCTGCGATCCCGCGTTCATGGGCCTCGGCCCGGTCGCCGCGAGCCGAGCGGCGCTCGCGAAAGCGGGGAAGTCCCTCGCGGACATGGACCTGGTCGAGATCAACGAGGCTTTCGCGGGCCAGATCCTCGGCGTGATCAGGGAGCTGGGCGTCGACCGGGCGAAGCTGAACGTGAACGGCGGCGCCATCGCCCTCGGGCATCCGCTCGGGGCGAGCGGCGCGCGCCTGACGCTCACGCTCCTCAAGGAGCTCCGCCGCCGCGGCAAGCGCTGGGGCCTCGCCTCGGCGTGCATCGGCGGGGGCCAGGGAATCGCAGTCGTGGTCGAGGCCCTGTCGTGAGATGTCCGAAGAGGACCGAAGAGGGGATTTCTTTGAAGGTGAAGAGGGGAGAGGGAAGGGGAGAGGCGGGCTGATGCGCGAGATTCGTTCGGTCGGGGTGCTCGGTGCGGGACTCATGGGGTCCGGCATCGCCGAGGTGTGCGCGAAGGCAGGGTTCACCGTCGTCGTCCGGGAGGTCGACGAAAAGGCGCTCGCCGCGGGCAAGCGCCGCATCGACAATTCACTTTCAAAGGCAATCGAGCGAGGCAAGCTGGACGCCAAGACAGGCGGCGAGATCCGGGGACGGCTGGTCTTTTCTTCCTCACTCGAAGAAATCTCTTCTTCTGATCTCGTCATCGAAGCGATCGTCGAAAGCCTCGGCGTGAAGCGCGAGGTCTACAAGGCGCTCGACGCGCTCTGCGGGCCGGAGACGATCTTCTGCTCGAACACGTCGTCGCTGACGATCACCGAGTTGGCCGCCGCCACGAAGAGGCCGGACCGCTTCGCGGGCCTTCACTTCTTCAACCCCGTGCCCGTCATGAAGCTCGTCGAGGTCGTTCGCGGCCTCGCGACGTCCGACGCGACGATCGCCGCCGCCACGGCCTTCGCCCGCGCCCTCGGCAAGGAGCCGATCGCCTGCCGCGACAACTCGGGGTTC
>JBDTTJ010000042.1:0-16001 GCA_039930645.1 Acidobacteriota bacterium | reverse complement strand
TGATCGCGAAGTGCTACGGCGGCGACATCACGCGCAAGAAGAAGCTGCTCGAAAAGCAGAAGGAAGGCAAGCGGCGCATGAAGAAGGTCGGCCGAGTCGACCTCCCGCAGGAAGCCTTCCTCGCCGTCCTCAAGGTCGACTCGTGAGCCGCCCCGGGCGCTTCGCGGAGACGGCGGAGGCCGTTCTCGTCGCGGCGGCGCTCGCGCTCTTCGTCAAGACCTTCGTCTTCCAGATCTTCCACGTCCCGACCTCGTCCATGGAGAACACGGTCCTCGCGGGGGACCGCATCGTCGTCGACAAGTTCGCCTACGCGCCCCACGGCGGGCCGTGGGCGCGGCTCCTCCCTTACCGGCCGCTCACGCGGGGCGACGTCGTCGTGTTCCGCGACCCGCGCGACGCGTCGCGCGACCTCCTGAAGCGCGCCGTCGCGACGGGCGGCGACACGGTGGAGCAGCGCGCGAAAGCGCTGCGCGTGAACGGCATGGCCCGGGACGAATCCTTCGTCGTCCACCGCGACGAGGCGACCTACGGCGCGGACGCGCCGCCGGCGCTCGCGAAGCGCGACTCCTTCGGGCCGGTCGCCGTGCCGGAGGGCCGGTTCTTCGCGATGGGGGACAACCGGGACGACTCGCAGGATTCGCGCTTCTGGGGCGCGGCGCCGGCCGCGAACCTCGAGGGCCGGGCCGTCTGCGTCCTCTGGTCGTGGGCCTCCCCCGACCGGACGTTTTCGGGCCGGGGGGCGGCGTTACGCCGGATGCTCGACACCGGGTTACACTTTTTCGCCAGGACGCGCTGGAACCGGACGTTCCGGGCGGTCCGTTGAAGCCGGGCCGTCCGGACGGCCGCGTCGAAGAGAGGAGCTTGCACATGCGTCGCATCGGGAATCGTGGGGAAGGCGCCTTCGGTCTGATCGTCGGTCTTGCGATCCTGTTCGTGGCCGTGGTGGCGTTGGTTCGCATCGTCCCGCTGCACATTCACGGCAACGAAGTCCTCGACGCGATGAACGAGGCGGCGAACTTCGGCGGGCTGAAGCCGCTCGAGAAGCTCCGGATGGACGTCTACCTCAAGGCGCAGGACGCGAAAGTCCCGCTCCAGCTGCAGGACATCCACGTCGACAAGAGCGGGAGCTACGTCGTGATCGCGGCGCGGTACAAGCAGACCGCGGACATCTTCGGCTACAAGTACGTCTACATGTTCGACAAGAAAGTGGAAAAGCCCGTTTTCTAGCCGCGCGATGGGACGCCTGCGCGAGGACGAGAACGCTCCGCTCGCCGAGGTCCGGCTGGACGTGTGGCTGGACGTGGCGTGCCTCTTCCCGACGCGCTCGCAGGCCGCGGCGGCGTGCGCCGGCGGCAAGGTGGATCTGAACTCCCACGCGGCCGCCGCGCACAAGCTCCTTCGCGCGGGAGACCGCTTGTCGATCACGTTCGTCCGCGGCCGGCGCACGTTCGTCGTGAAGGGGCTGGCCGAGCGGCACGTGAAGAAGGCCGACGCGCGCGCCCTCTTCGAGGAGACGACGCCTCCCCCTTCCCCGGAGGTTCTCGAGGCACGGAGGCTCGAACGGATGTTCGCGCCGAAGGACGCGGGCGGCGCCCGCCCCACCAAGAAGGAACGACGGCAGCGCGAGAGGACGCGCGGGTGGTGAGGCGCCTCCCGCGCCCGAGACTCTACGAGATCGTGCTCCTCGCCGACGTCGTTCTCGTCGCATTCCTGCTCCGCACGCGCGCCCGGATGAACGTCGATCTCCTGAGCACGCTGCTCGACATGCGCCAGTTCGTCGCGATCACGGGAACCGTTCTCCTCGCCGGCGTTCTCGTGCGCGCTCTCCTCGCGGGGCGCCGCGGGAAGAGGCGTGGGGCGGCCCGGCTTCGCGCTCTCCTCCGGCCGAGGTCCCTTCCGGACCTGGCGCGGTTCCTGGCGGTCCTCACGCTCACGTCCTGGGCCTACAGCTGGCTCAAGGTCGCGCTCCCGCTCCTCCGTCCCAACGTCCTGTTCGACCCGAGCCTCTTCCGGATCGAGACGGCGCTTCATCTGGGCGTGAATCCCGGGCGCTTCTTCCAGGGCCTCTTCCCGTACCCGGCCCTTTGGCGGGCCCTCGACGTCTACTACGGCGCGTTCATCTGGACCGTCATGGCGGGCCTCGCGTGGTTCGGGGCGGCGCTCTCCGTCCGCGACCGCGCGCGTTTCGCGGCGGGCTTCACGTTCCTCTGGGTCTTCGGCGCGTGGTTCTACTTCGCGGTGCCGTCGCTCGGGCCGTGTTACGTCCTCAAGGACGACTACACGGAGGTCCGCGCCGCGATGCCAGGGCAGTCCGCGACGATGGACCTCCTTTTCGCGCACTACGGCCGGATCCGTTCGCTCCACCGCCACCCGGAGGGGTTCGACATCTCCCCGTACCTCGGCGTGGCCGCGATGCCTTCGCTGCACGTCGCGGCCCATGCGTTCCTCATGTTCTTCGCGCGGCGGCGGTCGAAGACACTCTTCGCCCTTTTCGCGGCGCTGACCGCCGTGACCCTCTTCACCTCGGTCGTGAGCGGGTGGCATTACGCGATCGACGGGTACGCGGGCCTCCTCCTCGCGTGGGCCTGCGAGGCGGCGGGAAGGCGCAGCGTCCCGCCCGCGTAACATCCGGCGAATGCGGATCATCCTCTTCACGGGCAAGGGCGGAACCGGCAAGACGACGGTCGCGGCCGCGACGGGCCTGACGCTCGCGGCACAGGGCCTGAAGACGCTCGTGATGTCCGTCGACGCCGCGCACTCGCTCGCCGACTCGTTCGACCTGCCGGGCGCCCTCACCGACAAGCACCGCGGCGAGGCCGTGCCGGTGGCGAAGAACCTCTGGATCCAGGAAGTGGACGTCACGGAGGAGATCGGACGCCACTGGAAGGACATCTCGGGCTACATCACCGCGCTCCTCGCCGTGACGGGAGTCGAGGAAGTCCTTGCCGAGGAGCTTGCGATCTTCCCGGGGATGGAGGAGGTCTCGGCCCTCCTCTACGTGAACCGCTACGCGAAGGAGAAGGCGTTCGACGTCCTGATCCTCGACTGCGCGCCCACGGGCGAGTCCCTGCGCTTCGTCTCCCTGCCGCCGACGCTCGACTGGTACATGACGAAGCTCTTCCGGATTCAGCGCAACATCCTGAAGGTCGCGCGTCCCGTGGCCAAGAAGGTCGCGAACCTCCCGCTCCCGCCGGACCGGTACTTCGACAACGTGCAGTCGCTCGCCGAGAAGCTCGATGGCGTGGACGCGCTCCTGAAGAACCCGAAGACGACGACCGTCCGCCTCGTCACGAACGCGGAGAAGATCGTGATCAAGGAGACGCAGCGCGCCTTCATGTACTTCGGCCTCTACGGGTTCACCGTGGACGCGGTGATCGTGAACCGTCTCCTCCCCGAAAAGATGCACGACCCGTTCTTCGACAAATGGCGGAGGACCCAGGCGCAGTTTCTCGAGGAGGCGCATCGCTATTTCGACCCGGTTCCCCTCTTCACGCTCCCGCTCCGCGACGACCAGGTCCTCGGCCCGGCGGCGCTCCTGTCTCTCGGAACGGAGCTGTGGGCTGGCCGCGACGCGGCGGCGTCGTTCCGCTCGGATGCGCCCTACCGGTACACGAAGCAGGGCGGGCGCTATGTCCTCACGCTCGACCTTCCCTTCGTCGCGAAGGAGGACGTCGACCTTGCGGTCGCGTCCGGCGACCTCGTCGTCCGCATCGGCAACGTCCGGCACCACGTCCCGATCCCGAGGACGCTCGCGGGCTTCACGCCCTCGGGCGCGAAGGTCGAGGACGGCAAGCTCACCGTGCGCTTCACGCGCGCGACGGAGGCGTCCTGATGGCACGCAAGAAAAAACCCGTCGATCCCTTCGAGGCCGACTTCGGGCCCGGCGTCGCCTCCCCGGACGCGGCGAAGACCGAGGCGGGCGCCCCGCGCGCCGGCGGGCCGATCCCGGGGCTCGCATGCGGCGGCGAGGGCTGCTTCCTCAGGCCGGCCGCCGGCCTCGTCGGAAAATTCTCGGTCTCCCTCGCGGGGCGTGCGGCGCTCGGGCGCGCCGCGTTCTCCGGAATCGAGCTCATGAAAGCGCTCCGCGACTTCCTCGACGAGGAGATCGCGCTGGCCGAGCGCGCGACGACTCCCGGCGGCGCGCGCTACGAGAAGATCAGGGTCGAGTAGCGGGCGGGTCAGGGCGCGGCGGCGATTTCGGCGACGATCTCACGCGCGGCGGCGGCGGGGGCCGTCGCGCCCGTGATCGGGCGGCCCACGACGAGGAGGTCCGCGCCGGCGCGGATCGCGTCGGCGGGCGTCGCGACGCGCTTCTGGTCGCCGAGCGCAGTCCCCGCGGGGCGGATGCCCGGCACGACGAGCAGGAAGTCCTTCCCGCAGGCCGCGCGGATCGCGGAAATCTCCTCCGGCGAACAGACGACGCCGTCCAGACCCGATTCCTGCGCAAGCGCGGCGAGGCGGACGGCGGCGTCGCGCGGGGAGCCGACGAGGCCCACCGCGGCGAGAGCCGCGGTGTCCAAAGACGTAAGGACCGTGACGGCGATGAGCTTCGGCGCGGGGCGGGCGGCCTTCGCGGCCGCGGCGCGGCCTTCCTCGCCGAACGCCGTCATCATCTCGCTCCCGCCGGAGGCGTGGCAGTTCACGATCGCCGCTCCCGTCGCGACGGCCGCGGCCGCGGCGCGGCCGACGGTGTTCGGAATGTCGTGGAGCTTGAGGTCGAGGAAGACCTGGGAGCCCGTGGCGACGAGCTCGCGGACGAGCGAAGGCCCCTCCGCGACGAACGCCTCGAGGCCGAGCTTGAGGAAACCGACTTCGGGCGCGACGAGCCGGGCCAGGGCGAGGAGCGCGGCCCGATCCGGGAGGTCCAGGGCGACGGCGAGGCGCGCGCGCGCGTCAGGCAAACCGGTGGTCCTCCCGCGGCCTCGTCTTCAGGGTTCCGACGAGGTCCGAAGCGCGCGCGATCTTCCGTTCGGCGCACCACGCGGAGAGCTCGCCGACGAGCCGGCCCGCGAGGGACGGATCCCGGAAGTTCGCCGTGCCGATCTGGACGGCGTTCGCGCCGGCGACGAGAAACTCGACGACGTTTTCGACCGTCTCGATCCCGCCCATCCCGAAGATCGGGATCTTCGGGATCGCCTTGCGGACTTCCCAGACCATCCGGAGGGCGATCGGGCGGATCGCCGGGCCCGAGAGGCCGCCGGTCGTGAAGCCGATTTTGGGCGTGCGCGTCTCGAGGTCGATCGCGAGGCCGACGAGCGTGTTGATGAGCGAGAGCGCGTCGGCGCCGGCGTCCACGGCGGCCCGCGCGACCGCGACGATGTCCGTCACGTTCGGGGAGAGCTTCACGACGAGGACGTGCGGCGTGGCGGCCCGGACCTTCTTCACGAGCGCCGCCAGAGCCTGCGGATTGTTGCCGAAGATCATCCCGCCCTTCACGACGTTCGGGCAGGAGACGTTCAGCTCGATCGCGGCGATCCGGCGGTCGGCGCCGATGCGCTCGACGACCGCGACGTAGTCCTCCTCGGCGTCGCCCCAGACATTCGCGATCACCGTCGCGCCCTTCGCGTGGAGCTCGGGGAGCTTCTCGGCGAGGAACGCGTCGACGCCGACGTTCTGGAGGCCGATCGCGTTCAGCATCCCCGCGTCCGTCTCGCAGATGCGCGGCGGCGGGTTGCCGTGGCAGGGCCGGTGCGAGAGGCCCTTGACGGAGATCGCGCCGAGTGCAGAGAGGTCGAGGTAGTCTGCGAACTCGAGACCATAGCCGAACGTGCCCGAGGCCGTCGCGATCGGATTCTTCAGGCGCAGGCGGCCCATCTGGACGGCGAGGTCGACGGCCATCAGACCTTCTTCCAGTCGATGAAGGACGGGGGCACGCACGGCCCTTCCTTGCAGATCGTCGCGAAGCGGCCGTCCGTCGTCGGGGCGACGCAGCCGAGGCAGACGCCGAAGCCGCACGCCATTTCGGACTCCATCGCGAAGGACGCGTCGAGGCCCGCCTTCTCGACGAGCGCGGCGAGGGTCTTGAACATCGGAAGCGGGCCGCACGCGAAGACCCGCCGGTAGGACGTCCCGCCGTCGAGGGCGTGCGCGAAGATGTCCGTCACGCGTCCGCGCCGGCCGAGGGAGCCGTCGTCCGTGGCGTACCGGCAGCGGTGCTGGCCGAGGAAGCGCTCGAAGTCGGCGCGCTTCAGGATGTCGTTCTCGTTGCGGCCGCCGTAGTAGAGGTCCGCGGCGAGGCCGCGCGCGGCGAGGGTGCGCGCGAGAAGGACGAGCGGCGCGAGGCCGATCCCGCCCGCGACGAGGGCTAGGCGGTCGCCGGTCTTGAGGTCGTCCGTCGGAAAGGGGACGCCGAGCGGGCCGAGAACGGGGACGGGCGTGCCCTCCGGAAGCCGTCCGAGCGCTCCCGTGCCCACGCCGACGGCCTTCACGACGAACTCGAGCGCGGGAACGCCGGCGACCGCGGTGACGTCCGCGATCGAGAACGCCCGCCGGAGGTACGGCCGGAGGCCGTCCCCGGCCTGCAGCATCGCGAAGTGACCCGGCTTTGCGGAGGCGCCGATCGTGCCCGCCTGCAGGAACAGCGAGTAGTGCGCCGCGTCGTAGTGCAGCGTGCGGAGGACGCGAAGCGTTTCGTTGACGGCCATCGGGAAGGGGGCGAGACTCGCCGGGCGCGGATTATATGGACGAGAGACGTCGGGCGTTGCCGTTCGTGCTGGCGGGGGCGCTGGCCGGCGCCCTCGCGGCCGACGTCCTGATCGGCTTGAATCCCGATCTGCTCGCGCCCGCCCCGGCGCTGCGCGCCCTCGCGGTGCTCGGGGCGATCGGCGCGGCGCTCGGGGCGCCCCTCGCGTGGCTCCGGAAACGGCCCGCGACGCGCGCGTCGACGCTTCTTCTCGCTCTCCTTCTCGGCTTCGCGGCCGCAGGCGTCGAGGTCCAGCGCCGGGCGACGCACGACTTCGTCCCCGGGGGCGGGCGGCGCGTCCTCGTGGCCGCGTCCCTCGCGCTCGCGGGGGGAGCGTTCCTCCTCGTCTTCGCCGCGGGGCGCGGCGCGCCCGCGCGGCCGGTCGCGGCCGTCCTCGTCCTTCTCCTCCTCGCGCCTCTGGCGGGACGCCGCGCGCCGGAGCGGGCCGTGCTCTCGAGCCCGGGGCCGCTTGCGCGCACCGCGCGCCGGAGCCTCCTCGTCATCGGGATCGAGGGGGTTTCCTGGGATCTCCTGACGGCGTTCGCCTCCGAGGGCTCGCTTCCGACGTTCGCGCGGCTGCTCTCGGAAGGGGCGGCAGGGCCTCTCGAGTCTCTCGCGCCGCACGACCGCGCGGCCCTCTGGACGTCCGCGGCGACGGGCAAAAAGCCGTCCAAGCACGGCGTCGTGTCGGGCTTCCGGCGGGACGCTCTCTCGGGGTCGTTCCGCATGCTGCCG
Organism: Acidobacteriota bacterium; assembly: GCA_039930645.1. Classification (GTDB taxonomy): domain Bacteria; phylum Acidobacteriota; class Thermoanaerobaculia; order UBA5066; family UBA5066; genus Fen-183. The sequence continues at coordinate 8,584 of JBDTTJ010000042.1, read as the reverse complement.
GTCGTGCCGGGGCTCGGACGGCTCGTGCCGCCCCTCGGAGCGTGGGTGCGCGAGGATGGCGCCCGGCGCCGGAGCCTCACGTTCTGGGAAATCCTCGTCGCACGGGGCCATGAATCAGCCGTCCTGAACTGGCCGTGCTCGGGCCCGGCGCGCGACGGATCTGTGCTGTGGGCGACGGACCGTTTCTTCGAGGGCGACGACTCGGACGACGCGGCGCGGCCGGCCGAGGCCGCCCGGCGCGCCCGGCTCTTCCGCGTCTCTGCGGCCGGGCTGGACCGGCCGCTCGCCCGCGCGCTCGGCCCGGAGGGCCTCGCCGACGGGCCGGCGCGCCGCGAGCCGCCCGCGGCCGCCGCCCGCGACCTGAGCGTCGTCGGCGCGGCGCTGGGCGCGCTTCCGGCGGGGCCGAACAACGTCGCGGCCCTCGTCCTCTCCGGCCTCGCGACGGCCGCGCGGCTCTTCGGCGGCGCGGGGGACGCGCGCTACTGGGGCCTCGCGGCGCCGGAAGGCGCCGAGGCGCGGGCCCGGGCCCTCAAGGCGTATTACCGGTTCCTCGACGACACGCTCGCGGACGTTCTCGAACGCGAGGGAAAAGAGCGCACGATCTGTCTCTTCGCGCCCGTCGGGTGGGGACCGCCCACGGCGGCCGAGGCCGTCGTGCGCTTCGTGGAAGGACGCGTGCCCGAGGCCGGTCCCGACGCCGCGCGCGACGGGTTCGTGCTCCTCGCGGGCACGGGCGTGCGGTCCGGCGTGCGACTCACCTCCGCCGGCGTGCTGGACCTCGCGCCGACGCTCCTCGTCCTCGCGGGCGAGCCGCTCGCGCGCGACATGGACGGTCGCGTTCTCGCGGAGGCGTTCGACGAGAGGTTCGCGGAGGTCGCGAGCGTCCCTGTCGTCACGACGTTCGAACCCGGAGGGCCGCAGTGAAACGCACGGCAGTCCTCGTCGTTCTCACCGCTCTTGCCGGCGTCGCCCTCCGCCTCGTGAATCTCGGGGCGTGGCCGCCGGGACCCTGGATCGACGAAGCCTACGCGCTCCGCGCCGCGCGCCTGCTCCCGCCCGGCGCGCCCCTCTTCGGGACGACGGCGCTCACGCCGCCCGGGGAAGGCTTCGTGAACATGTGGGTCCCGAACGTGGTTTTGCACGCGATCCGCGCGCTCGACGTGGCCGCCGGCGGAGGGCTCGCGTCCGTCCATGCGCTCTCGGTCGTGCCGGCCCTCGCCCTCTTCGCCGCGTTCCTGCTCCTCGCCGCCGAAGCGTGCCGCGGCCGGCCGTTCGCGCTCGGGTCCGCGGCCGTCCTCGGCGCGACCTCGATGTGGCTCCTCACGACGGGACGCTGGGGGTGGGTGGCCCTCGCGACGTCGGCCTTCGCCGCGCTCGCGACGTGGGCGGGCCTGCGCGCGGCGCGGACGGGCACGGAGGCGCTCGCCCTTCTTGCGGGCGCGTGCGCCGGGCTCGGGGCATACGGCTACGCCGCCGGCCGCCTCTTCCTGCTGGCGCCCGCCATCGTGCTGGTGGTTGGCGTCGCCCGCGCCCTCGCGCGGCACTTGGAGGGCCGAAAGATCGCGCGTCTCGCGGTGCTCGCGCTCGCCGCGGAGGCCGTCGTCTTCGCGCCTCTCGTCGCGCACTACGCACGGCATCCCGAACGCTTCTTCGCCCGCGAGCGGGAGCTCTCGCTCCTCCGGCACGGCGGCGCCGACGCGGGGCTCCTTCTCGCGCGAAACGTCGTGGACTACGCGGCGCTCTTCTTCTGGCGCGGGGACGTCAACGAGCGCCACGGCGATCCCGCGCGGCCCGTCGTCCCCGTCGCCGTGGCGGGCCTCGCGCTCGCGGGCGCAGCATGGGGGGCCGCGCGCGGGGGTTCGGCGCGCGCGCTGCTCCTCCCGGCGGGCCTGTTCCTCGCGGGCGGTCTTCTCGCGGCGGAAGACACGGGCGCGAACGCGTACCGGGTGTCTCCCGTGACGCCTTACGTTCTGGTTCTCGCCGGACTCGGGGCCGGAATCGCGCTCGAGGCGATCCCGCCGGAGCGGCGGCGCCTCGCGGCCGTTGTACTCGGGGCCCTCGTCGTGATCTCGGCGGCACTCGATGTCGCGGCGTTCGCGCGATGGGGCGCGTCTCCGCGCACGTGGGGCGCGTTCGGCGGCCCGGAGCGCGAGCTTGCGGACGCGCTCGTCGCCGCCTCGAAGGGCGGCCCGCCCGCCCGCGTCGTCCTCGACGCGCGGGGCGCCGCGCGGAATCCGTACGTCGTCGAGGAGCTGCTCGCGCCGCCCGGGGCGCGGCGCGGCCCCGTTGTCGCATTCCGGGATCTCACAGACGCGCGCATCGCGCTCGACGGGAACGTCCTTTACGCGGACGGCGGCGCGCTCGAAGCCGCCGGCCTCGCGGGCCGGCGAGGCAGAGTGGTCTCCCGGGGCAGAGACCCGTGGGGGCGGCCCACGTTCACGGTCTACCGGCTGTCGGCGGACTGAGGGGCGAGGGCGCTCGCGAGCGCCTCACGAAAGGCCCGCGGCGTCTCGAGCGGGCCGTCGTGGCCGGCGCCCGGCAGGACGAAGAGGCGGCCGCCCCGAATCTCTGCGGCGAGCTTCTTCCCGAGCGGAAGAGGAAAAAGCGTCTCCTTCTCTCCCCAGATCACGGCGGTCCCGACGGGCAGGTCCTTCCCGCGGCCCTCGAGCCCGTCGGACACATCCAGCGTCCTGACCGTTATGGCCGCGGGGTCGCCGCCGTAGTTGCGGCCGAAGGCGTTCACGACGAATCCCGCGGCGGGAAACGGGCGACGGAAGAAGAGGAGGTCGAGGACGCGCCGAGCACCCGGCCGGTCCTGCGGGAGCACGCGGCGGCGCTCGGCCGCAATGTCGGCGGGCAGGTCGAAGCCGCCCGCATCGACGAGGACGAGGCGGCCCGTCTTTTCCGGGTGCCTGAGCGCGAACGCGGCGACCGTCCAGCCGCCGAGCGAGTGGCCGACGAGATCGGCCTTGTCGAGCGCGAGCGCGCGGAAGAGCGCATCCAGCGCGGCCACGCGGCCCGGGATCCGGTAGCCGGCGACGCCGCGCGGCGCCTCGCTGCGGCCGGAGCCGGGCCCGTCTGGAAGGAGGACGGTGCGGCCCGATCGGACGAGGACGCGCGCCGTGCCGGCCCAGTACGACGCGTCGGCGCCGAGGCCGTGCAGGAGGACGACGGGCCGCTCGGCGGAGAGAGGCCCCAGGACCCAGACGGACAGGCGCGAGCCGTCGTCGGCCGCGAAGACCTCGCGGTGGCCGCCGGAGATCGCGAGCCACTCCTCCATGACGGCGCGGTATGCCGGGAACGGGTCGACGGCGAGGGCGCCGAAGAGGAAGAAGAAGAGGAATGCTACTGCTGCCGAACCGAAGCGCAGGAGCGAACGCCTACTCATCCCTTCAGTACGCGACGAGGTCGCGGAGGGCCGTGAGGATGTCGTCGCTCTGCGGGAGCGTCGCGTCCTCGAGCTGCGGCGCGTAGCCGCAGAAGACGTCCTTCGCGGCGAGGCGGCGCACCGGGGCGTCCAGCCACTCGAAGAGCTCGTCGGCCGCGCGCGCCGCGATCTCGGCGCCGAAGCCGTGCGTCTTCCAGTCCTCGTGGACGACCAGGAGCCGGCTCGTCTTCTTCACGCTCGTCGCGATCGCTTCCCAGTCGTACGGCGCGAGCGTGCGCAGGTCGATCACCTCGGCGTGCCGGCCCGTCTCCTCGGCGAGCGCCGCCGCGGCGACCGCGCTGCGGTAGACCGTCGCCCCGTACGTCACGACCGTCACGTCCTCGCCGGGCCGGACGACCTTCGCCTTCCCGAACGGGATCATGAAGTCCCGGCCCGGGTAGCGCCCCTTGTTGTGCGTCTGGCGGTAGAGGTGCTTGTGCTCGAGGAAGAGGACGGGGTCGTCGCAGCGGATCGCGGTGCGGAGCAGCCCGTTCGCGTCGAGGGCGTTCGACGGCATCACGACCCGGAGGCCCGGGATGTGCGCGAACGTCACCTCGCCGGACTGCGAGTGGTACGGCCCGCCGCCCGTGAGGTAGCCGCCGATCGGCACGCGGACGACGACGGGCGCCTTCCACGCGCCGCCCGAGCGCCAGCGCACCGTCGCGAGCTCGTCGCGCAGCTGCTGCATCGCGGGCCAGATGTAGTCGAAGAACTGGATCTCGACGACGGGCTTGAGGCCGCGCGCCGCCCAGCCGAGAGCGCGGCCCACGATGCTCGCTTCCGCGAGCGGTGCGTTGAAGACCCGCGCGTTCCCGTACGCCTTCTGCAGGCCCGCGGTGACCTTGAAGACGCCGCCCTTGCCCTTGCACTCCCCGAGGACGTCCCCGCGGCTCGCGTCCGCGACGTCTTCGCCCCACACGGCGATCCGCCCGTCGCGCGCCATCTCGTCCCGGAGCGCCGCGTTGACGAGGTCGACCATCGTCGTGGGCTCGCCGGAGAACGCGGGGGCGTCTTCCGTGTCGAACGCGGCCGACGTCGGGTCGGCGTCCGGGGAATAGACGTTCTCGAAGACGGAATCCGCGGCCGGCTGCGGGCTCGCGAGCGCCTCGTCGGCGGCGCGGCTCACTTCGGCGTCGATCTCGTCGCGGAGGGCCTTGACCTCGTCCGCGGTCGCGAGGGCCTCGTCGAGGAGGAACTTCTCGAAGAGCACGATCGGATCGCGCTCGGCGTCCTTCTGGCGCTCGCTCTCGGGGCGGTAAAGCTTCTCGTCGTCGGAGAGGGAGTGCGAGTACGGCCTGACGACGTGCCCGTGGACGAGCGCGGGGCCCTTGCGCTCGCGCGCGTACGCGAACGCGTACCGGAACGCGTCGTAAGACGCGAGGTAGTCGCAGCCGTCCACCTCGACGACGAAGATGCCCGGCCACGAGCGCACGAGCCGCGAGATCGAGCCGCCGGGCGTGTTCACCTCGACGGGGACCGAGATCGCGTAGCCGTTGTCCTCGACGACGAAGACGACCGGCAGCTTGAGCGTCGCCGCGGAGTTGAGCGCTTCCCAGAACTCACCCTCGGCTGTCGCCCCCTCGCCGATCGTCACGACGACGACCTCGTCCGCAGACACCCCCGTGGCCTGGTCGCGGATAGCGGCGGCGTCGGGGCGGAGGAGGAAGCGGCCCGCCTCGGCGGCGCCGACGCCCGGCAGGCACTCGGAGCCCGTCGGCGAAGAGGTCGTGAAGACGTTCAGCCGCGCCGAGCCCCAGTGCGACGGCATCTGGCGGCCGGAGGACGCGGGGTCTTCGGCGGCGCCGACGGCCTCGAGGAACATCTCGCGGGGCGTCACGCCGAGCCCGAGGCAGAGCGCGCGGTCGCGGTAATACGGGAAGAGCCAGTCGACGCCCTTCTTCATGTGTGCGGCAACAGCCGTCTGGAGCGCCTCGTGGCCCGCCCCGGAAATCTGGAAGAAGATGCGGTTCTGCCGCTTAAGCTGGATCTCCCGGTCGTCGATCCGCCGGGAGGTCACCATGTTGCGGAAGGCGCGGAGGAGGTCGTCCCGCGTCAGCCCCTCGTACTTGTCCACCCGGGGCGCGGCGGCTTCGGAAGCCATCTGCGCCCGACTTTACCCTACGCGGCCGGCGCCAGCGGGAGCGCTCCAGTCGGAATGCGGCGCGCGGTTCTCGACGATCCAGCCGCGGAGCAGGTCGCGGTAGCGGCGCGCCGCAACGCCCTCCTTCTCGAAGAAGGGGACGAGCGCCGTCGCGAGCGCCGGCAGGCGGTAGAACGGGACGGCCGGATAGTAGTGGTGCTCGAGGTGGAGGTTCGACCAGAGGTAAACGAACTCCCAGAGCGGCGAGCGCGCCATGCGCGTGCCCCACTTCGCGGGCTCTCCCGGCACGATGTCGTAGTGCTGACCGAGCCGGTTCAGCGCGAAGGCCGGCGGGAAGACGAGGAAGACCGGGACGAGGTAGAGCCAGACGAGGCGCGCGCCTCCGCCGAATCGCGCGATCAGCGCGGCCGTCACGAGGTGGAGAAGGATCGCGGCGAGGCGCTCGCCTGCGATGCGGCGGCGGAGCGTCTCGGGGTACGTCGCGGTCTCCTTGCGCGCGGCGCGGAAGTAGATCGGGAAGAGCGCCGGCGTCGCATAGAGGAGCTTGAGCCAGCGGACGTTGCGCTTTGGAGACAAGTGCGCGCGCTTCGGGTCGTCCGTCGAGGAGCCGAGCTCGGCGTGATGGTCGAGGTGCCAGCGTGTGAACTGCGTCGGCGAGATCCCGGACGGCAGCGCGTAGAGGAGGCTGAGCGCGCGGTACATGCCGGGCCGGTCCCCGTCGAAGACGGCCTTGTGGACGACCTCGTGGAGGAGGACGGTCCCGTCGAAGACGACGAAGCCGAGGACGAGCGCGCACGGGATCCGGACCCAGAGGCTCTCGAACTGCCAGCCGAGCGCGAACGCGCCCGCGAAGAAGACGAGCTGGCGGAGCGCGACCGCGAAGTGCCGCGCCGGGCTCTTGCGGTGGAGCGCCTTGAGAACCTCGTTCGGAACGGCGGCCGAGAGGCGCGCCCTGAGGTCCCCGATCGCGTGGTGGTAATAGCCCGACTTCATCCGCCCCAAGGTTACGTCAACGTTCGACGCGCGGGACGTATTCCCCCGGGGCGGTGCTTCTAGCGGGCCTCCACGGCAGTGGGATCGTTGGTGACCTCGTCGATGACGGAGGCGAAGGCGGTGAAGGCGGCGCCGGAAGTCGAGCTGGACAGCACGAGCCGTGCGCCGGTGACGGAGCCGGAAACGCCCATGTCCCTGACGACGCGGCTGATCTGCGTCATGCCGTTCGGCGGAACGACGTAGCTCTTCGTCGCGAGCGTCGCCCCTGCGGGAGAGACGAGCGCGGCGTCGACCGTCGTCGGCACGCCCGCGTTGCTCGCGAGGACGAGGTTGGTGCGGGAGCCGTCGCCCTCTCGGATGGTGAGGATCGAACGCGAGGAGCCCGCGGGGATGAGATCCGAAGACGGAACCGCCGAGAGCGACTGACCGAAAGTCCCGCCGAAGCCGGGTGTGAACGTCACGGAGACGATGTTGAGCGTCGACGTGTCCGACGTGATGCGAATGGCGCCGTAGTTGGAGGTCTCGCTGAAGACCGACCCGAGGACGTCGAAGTAGGTGACCGACTTTCCGGACTCGAGATTGAATGTCTGCTTGGTGCCCTGGCGGAGGTAGTCCCAGGCGCCGGCCGACCCGTCGTGGCTGAGGAACTCCATCGTGAAGGACGCGGGCGCGGCGCCGACGTTGGCGACGGCGACGTTCGTCGTGTAGAAGGCCCCGTTGGCGCCGCCCGAATGGGCGCTGGCGGGAAGAAGCCAGGTGTACGGCGCGGATCCGGAGGCGGAAGCAGGCTGAGCGGGGATCGCCGTGGGATCGTTCGTCGTCTCGTCGATGACGGAGGCGAGGCCGGTGAACGCGGCGCCCGGCGTCGAGGATGAGAGAACGAGGCGTGCGCCCGTCACGGGGCCTGCGACTCCCATGTCTCTTGCGACGCGGTTGACCTGTGTCATGCCGTTCGGCGGAACGGAGTACGTCTTCGTCGCGAGGGTCGCGCCCGCCGGCGAGACGAGCGCGACGTCGACGTCCGTCGGGACAAAGGAGCCGCTCGCGAGGATGAGGTTCGAGCGGAAGCCGTCGCCCTCGCGGATGTAGAGGATGGAGCGCGAGAAGCCGGCAGGAACGAGGTCGGCGTAGGAGATGGCCGGCACCGCCTGTCCGAAGGTGCCGCCGAAGCCGGGAGTGGAGGTCACGGAGACGATGTCGAGTGCCGAAGTGTTCGAGGTGATGCGGATTGAACCGAAGTCGGAGGTCTGATTGAAGACGGTGCCGAGGACGTCGAGGAATGTCGTGGAAATGCCGGGGTCGAGACTGAACGTCTTTTCGGGACCGTTCGATCCGTTCTGGTTGTTCCCGAGGAACTTCAGTGTGAAGGAAGCCGCCAAGACGCCGGTGTTCGCGACGGCGACGTTCGTCGTGTAGAAGGCGCCGTTGGCGCCCGAGGAGTGAGCGCTCGCGGGAAGGAGCGCGGTGATCGAGCCTGCGCCTGGAGCCGTCAATTGCCACACCCCGCCACCCTCGAGCCCGGCGTAGAGAGTCGTCCCCGTGGGATCCAGGGCGAGGGCGTTGACGTTCAGGTCCGACAGGCCCGGGTTTAAGGCGGTCCAGGTCCGGCCCGAGTCGGTGGACCTGAAGACTCCGCCACCACGTGTCCCCGCGTAGAGCGTGGTAGGGGTCGCGGGGTCGATGGTCAGAGCGTTGATGCTCAGGTTCGTCAGGCCCGTGCTGGCGGCGGCCCAGGTCGCCCCGCCGTTTGTGCTCCTGAAGACGCCCCTGTCAGTCCCGGCATAAAGCGTGGCCGTCTTCGAAGGATCGATAACCAGGTTTTCAACGCGGGTGGCGGTCATGCCTGCGTTGATGGCGCTCCAGTTTCCCCCACCGTTGGTGCTCTTGAAGGCGCCGCCGTCCGACGTGCCGGCGTACAGCGTGGCAGGCGTTGAGGGATCGATGGCCAGGGCCGTCACGTAAGTCACGTACCTATTGGGCGCAAGTTGCAGACCTGTGTTGATGGCGCTCCAGCTTCCCCCGCCGTTAGTGCTCTTGAAGATGCCCCCGCCACCCTCCCGATA
>JBDTTJ010000041.1:0-16006 GCA_039930645.1 Acidobacteriota bacterium | reverse complement strand
CGCAGAAGGCGCTCATCGGGTCCGGCGTTCTCGTGATCCTGCAGTTCACGCTGTTTCTCGCGCTCGGCGTCGGCCTTTTCGCGTTCTACGGCGGCGCGCCCGTCGGGCCCGGGGGGTTCGCGACGTCGGACGCGATTCTGCCGACGTTCATCGTGAAGAGCCTGCCGCCGTTCGTGTCGGCGTACCTCGTCGCGGGGATCTTCTCGGCCGCGATGTGCTCGGAGTCGTCGGCGTTGAACTCGCTCGCTTCGGCGCTTTCCCTCGACATCGTCGCGCCGCTGATGGGAAAGAAGTACGTCGAGGGGAAGCGTGGGCTCGTCCTCGGGAAGGTGCTGACGCTCTTCTGGACGCTCGTCCTCGCGGGGCTCGCGGTGGGGTTCTCGCGCCTGCCGCAGAGCGTGCCGGCCGTTCAGGTCGCGCTTGGGCTCGCGAGCGTGACCGCGGGCGGCCTTCTCGGCGGCTTCCTCCTCGCGCTCTGGGCGCGGAAGGCCACGCAAACGGACGCGATGATCGGCATCGCGACGTCGGCGGTCTTCATGTTCGTCCTGTGGCTCGGGTCGAAGGGCTTCGTCCCGTTCCCGCTCGGAAAGATGATCGCGTGGCCGTGGTACTCGCTCCTCGGCTCGACGATCGCGTTCGGGACGGGCTGGCTGCTGTCGCTGAGAAGGCCGGAGCCGGCTACATCCCGAGCATGACGCGCGCCACGCGCGTCATCATGTCGGCGTTCCAGGGCGGGTCCCAGACGAGCTCGACCTTCGCCTCCGTGACGCCGGGAACGGCCTTCACCTTCGCCTCGACCTCTCCGGGCAGCGTGCCGGCCACGGGGCAGGCGGGAGCGGTCAGCGTCATCTGCACGTGCGCGACGCCCTCCGGCGACACGGTGACCGAATAGATCAGCCCGAGCTCCCAGATGTTGACCGGGATCTCGGGGTCGAAGCACTTCTTGAGCGCTTCGTCGACGACCTTCTGCTCGAGCTCGGTCATTCGGTCTTCGCGACCTCGGGGACGTTCTTCAGCGCGCTCTCGAGCGTGTGCCACGCGAGCGTCGCGCATTTGACGCGCGCTGGAAACTCACGGACGCCCGAGAAGACGGCGAGCTTGCCGAGACCTTCGCCGGTCGCCTTGACGTCGGGCGGGCCCGTGAGGAGGTCGTGGAACTTGCCGTAGAGCGCCTCGGCCTCTTCGAGCGTCCTGCCCTTGATCGCGTCCGTCATGAGCGACGCCGACGCCTTCGAGATCGCGCAGCCGGAGCCCTGGAACGCGACATCGGCGATCCGGTCGCCTTCGAGCCTCACGTACAGCTTCAGCCGGTCGCCGCAGAGCGGGTTGTGGCCGAGCGCCATGCGGCTCGGGTCCGCCATCTCGCGATAGTTGTGCGGCGATTTGTTGTGGTCGAGGATGACCTCCTGGTAGAGGTCGCGGAGGTCCGTCATCAGGCGAAGACCTCCTGCACCTTCTTCAGCGCGGCCGCGAGGATGTCGACCTCTTCTTTCGTGTTGTAGACGCCGAAGGATGCGCGCGCCGTGGCGCCTATTCCGTAGCGGTCCATGACGGGCTGCGCGCAATGCTGTCCCGTCCGGATCGCGATGCCCTCGCGGTCGAGGATCGTCCCGATGTCGTGCGGGTGGACGTCGCCGAGGAGGAACGAGACGACGGCGGCCTTGCGCGGCGCGGTGCCGACGATGCGCAGTCCCTCGATCGCCGAGAGCGCCTCGGTCGCGCGGACGAGGAGCGCGTGCTCGTGCGCGGCCACGGCGGGGAGCCCGACGGCGGACAGCCAGTCCGCCGCGACGCCGAAACCGATGCCGCCCGCGATGTTCGCGGTGCCGGCCTCGAACTTCCACGGCAGCTCGTTGTACGTCGTCTTCTCGAACGTGACCGACGAAATCATGTCGCCGCCGCCCTGGTATGGCGGGAGCTTCTCGAGCCACGCCTCCGTGCCGTAGAGGGCGCCGATGCCCGTCGGACCGTACATCTTGTGTCCGGAGATCGCGTAGAAGTCGCAGCCGAGCGCGACGACGTCGATCGGGAGGTGCGGAGCGGCCTGCGCGCCGTCCACGAGGACAGGCACGCTGCGCGCATGAGCGAGCCGGATGAACTCCTCGACGGGGTTGATCGTGCCGAGGGCGTTCGAGACGTGGGAGACGGCCGCGATCTTCGTCCGGGGCGTCAGGCGCTTTTCGAACTCCTCGACGGGGACCTCGCCCGAATCCGTGATGGGCACGACGACGAGCTTCGCGCCCGTGCGCCCGCAGGCGAGCTGCCACGGGACGATGTTGGAGTGGTGCTCGAGGCCCGTGAGGAGGATCTCGTCGCCCTCCGCGAGGACCGACTGGGCGAAGCCCGCGGCCACGAGATTGATCGCCTCGGTCGTGCCGCGGGTGAAGACGACTTCCCTGGTCGAACGCGAGCCGAGAAAGCGTGCGACCTTCGCCCGGGCGCCCTCGTATTCGGCCGTCGCCTTCTCGGAGAGGAAGTGGGTTCCGCGGTGGATGTTCGCGTTCGTCTCTTCGTAGTAGCGGCTCCCGGAGTCGATCACCGTGCGCGGCTTCTGCGTCGTGTTCGCGCTGTCGAGGTAGACGAGCCTCTTGCCGTGCACGGTCTGGCTGAGGATCGGAAATTGCTCGCGAATCTTCGCGACGTCGAAGGCGGGCGATACGCCTGGCCGTGCGGTCTCGGGTGCGACGTTCATCCGTTCACCGATGCGTCCGCGGCGGGCAGCCACGCGTGGAGGCGGTCCTCGAGGAGGGCCTTCACGTCCGGCGCGGCCACCTTCGAGACGACTTCGCTGCCGAAGGCGTACGTGAGGAGGGCGCGCGCCGCCCCTTCCGAGAGGCCGCGCGAGCGGAGGTAGAAGAGGGCATCCGAGTCGATGCGGCCCGTGGTCGAGCCGTGCGTGCACCGGACGTCGTTGTTGTGGATCTCGAGCTGCGGCTTGCTGTCGACGAGAGCTTCGTCCGAGAGGATCAGGTTTCGGTTCGTCTGGCGGGCGTCCGTCTTCACGGCGCCCTCGCGCACGATCACCTTGCCGTCGAATGCGCCGCGGCCGTTCCCGTCGAGGATGCCCTTGTAGAGCTCGAGGCTGTCCGCGCGCGGGGCCGCGTGGTCGATGACGGTGTGGCAGTCGACGCTCTGGCCGGCCGCCGCGGCGAAGAGGCCGTACATCTCGGTCCCCGAGCCCTCGCCCGAGAGCGTCGCGGCGATCTCGTTGCGAACCGTCGCGCCGCCGAAGGAGTAAACGTGCGACGTCGAACGGGCGCCCCGCGCGTGCGAGAGAAAGAGGTTCCCGACGTGATAGGCCTGCCGCCCCTCGAGCTGGACCTTGATGTGCGTGAGGCGTGCGTTCTCCCCGAGGACGGCCTGCGTGACGGCATTCGTGAGGGACAGCTCGTCCGTGCCGAGGAAAACCTCGATGACGGTCGCGGCCGCGTGTTCTTCGAGCACGACGAGGTTTCTCAGGTGCGACATGAGCGGAGCGGGAGTGGCGCTCGCGGACGTCGAGAGGTGGACGACGACGAGCGGGTCGGGCGCCGTCAGGCCCTTTCCGACCCGGACGAGAGCGCCCGTGTCGAGGAAAGCGTCGTTCAGGGCGACGAACGGGTGCGCGGACGGAGCCGCGACGAGGGCTTTCTCGACGCGTTCGGGGGCAAGACGGAGAACGGTCCCGAGATTCTCGAACAGGATCTCCGCGGGCAGCGTGTGCGCCGTGCGCCGGACGAGGTGCCCGTTGACGAAGACGAGGCGCGGGCCGGGGGAGGACAGGCCGAGGGTGCCGAGGCGGGCCTCGAGCTCGACGGCCTGGGTGCGCTCGGCGATCGTGACGTCGCGCGGGGCGAGGCCGAAGACCGTCCGGGCAAGAGGCAGGACGTTGGTGTAATGCCACTCCTCGTCGTGCTGCGACGGGAAGCCGGTCTTCACGAACGAGGCCACGCCGGCCCGGCGCAGCTTCGTGAGCCACGGGGGGCCGGCGAGGCCCGAGGCGAACTCCTCGGCCTGCGTCGCGAGGACGTCGACGCCGTCGCGGATGGTGGCGGCCTTTGCGGATCCCGTCATCCTCAGAGCGCCGCGGCGGCGGCTTCCTTTTCGATCCAGCCGTAGCCCTTCGCCTCGAGCTCGAGGGCGAGGCCCTTGTCGCCGGACTTGACGATCTTCCCGTCCGAAAGGACGTGGACGACGTCCGGCACGATGTAGTTCAGGAGCCGCTGGTAGTGCGTGATGACGAGAAAGCCGCGCGTGCCGTCGCGGAGCGCGTTGACGCCGCCCGCCGCGATGCGAAGGGCGTCGATGTCGAGGCCCGAGTCGGTCTCGTCGAGGATCGCGAGGCGCGGGTCGAGGAGCGCCATCTGAAGCACCTCGTTGCGCTTCTTTTCGCCGCCCGAGAAGCCCTCGTTCACGGAACGGTTCAGGAGGGCCTCTTCCATCTCGACGAGCTTCGCCTTCTCGTCGAGGAGTTGGAGGAAATCCATCGCGTCGAGCTCGGCCAGGCCGCGGTGCCGCCGGACGGCGTTGACGGCCGTGCGGAGGAAGTACGTGTTGGAGACGCCCGGAATCTCGACCGGGTACTGGAAGGCGAGGAACACGCCCTCGCGGGCCCGCTCCTCTGGCTTCATCGCGAGGAGGTCGTTGCCGAGGAACGAGACCGTTCCCTGCGTGACCCTGTATCCCGGCCGCCCGGACAGGACGTGCGCGAGAGTGCTCTTGCCGGAGCCGTTCGGGCCCATGACCGCGTGCACCTCGCCGGGGAGAATCTTCAGGTCGATTCCCCTGAGGATCTCGGTCCCGTCTTCCTCGATCGACGCATGAAGATTTCGGATTTCCAAAAGGGGTGTGTGAACGTTCGTCATCCAACCGATCCTTCCAGCGACACACCGAGCAGCTTCTGCGCTTCCACCGCGAACTCCATCGGGAGCTCCTTGAGGACGCGCTTGGCGAAGCCGTTGACGATGAGGGACACGGCGTCTTCCGCCGAGATCCCGCGCTGCATGCAGTAGAAGAGCTGGTCCTCGCCGATCTTCGAGGTCGACGCCTCGTGCTCGAGCGTGGCCGTCGAGTTCTTGACCTCGATGTACGGGAACGTGTGCGCGCCGCACTGGTCGCCGATCAAGAGCGAGTCGCACTGCGAGTAGTTGCGCGCGCCCACGGCCGACTTCAGGATCGTCACGCCGCCGCGATACGTGTTCTGCCCGTGGCCCGCGGAGATGCCCTTCGAGACGATCGTCGACCGGGTGTTCTTCCCGATGTGGATCATCTTCGTGCCCGTGTCGGCCTGCTGGTAGTTGTTCGCGAGCGCGACCGAGTAGAACTCGCCGATCGAGTCGTCGCCCATGAGGATGCAGCTCGGGTACTTCCACGTGATGGCTGAGCCCGTCTCGACCTGCGTCCACGAGATCTTCGATCGCTTGCCGAGGCACTTGCCCCGCTTCGTGACGAAGTTGTAGATGCCGCCCTTGCCCTCGCGGTCGCCGGGGTACCAGTTCTGGACCGTGGAGTACTTGATGGTGGCGTCGTCCATCGCGACGAGCTCGACGACGGCCGCGTGGAGCTGGTTCACGTCCCGCTTCGGCGCCGTGCAGCCCTCGAGGTAGGAGACCGTCGCGCCCTCTTCGGCCACGATGAGCGTGCGCTCGAACTGGCCGGTGTCGGCCTGATTGATGCGGAAGTACGTCGAGAGCTCCATCGGGCAGCGGACGCCCTTCGGGATGTAGCAGAACGACCCGTCCGAGAAGACCGCCGAGTTGAGCGCCGCGAAGAAGTTGTCGCGCGACGGGACGACCGATCCCAGCCATTTCCGCACGAGGTCGGGGTGGGTGTGCACGGCCTCCGAGAAGGAGCAGAAGATGATTCCGACCGACGCGAGCTTCTCGCGGAACGTCGTGGCGACGGACACGCTGTCGATGACCGCGTCCACGGCGACGCCGGCCAGGATCTCGCGCTCCTTGAGCGGGACGCCCAGCTTCTCGTACATCGCGAGCAGCTCGGGATCGACGTCCGCGAGGCTCGTCGGGCCCTCCTTCGCGGACTTCGGCGCGGCGTAGTAGACGATCTTCTGGTAGTCGATCTTGGGGTACGAGACGCGCGCCCAGGTCGGCTCTTCCATCGTGAGCCAGTGCCGGTACGCCTTGAGGCGCCACTCGAGAAGCCACTCGGGCTCGTTCTTCTTTTTCGAGATGATCCGGACGACATCCTCGCTGAGCCCGGCCGGAATCGACTCGGTCTCGACGTCCGTCACGAAGCCGTGCTGGTACTCGCGCTGCGTGAGCTCGTTCAGCAGGGCGTCGTTCACGCGGGGCTCCGGTGGGCGGGAAGCGCGGCCGCCGAAGCGGCGGCGAAGCGGGGCGGGAGCGGCCGCGTCATGTCCGCGAGCGTCAGGCCTTCCAGCGACGCTCGGATCGCGTCGTTGATGATCTGCCAGTTCGGCTTCGTGGAGCAGAAGCTTTCGTGCTCGCAGCGGACGGCGCCGCCGCACTCGGTGATCGAGACCGGGCCCTCGAGCGTCGCGATGATGGAGGCGACCGTGATCTCGCGCGGCGGGCGCGCGAGAGAGTAGCCGCCGCGCGTGCCGCGCTGCGAGGCGAGGAGGCCGCCGTGGGAGAGCTGCTTGAGGAGCTTGCCGACGGTGGGGAGGGGCAGCCGCGTGTCGTGCGCGAGCTCGCGCGCCGTGAACGCGGGCCGGTCCTCGTGCGCCGCGAACTGCGTCAGCAGCACGATCCCGTAGTCGGTCATCTTCGTCATTCGGAACATCGAGTTCTCCCCGATTCGACTACGCTCGAGATATCGAACCGAATCGGTACGATATGAAATAGGACGAATTCAGTCAAGGGGGCAGGAACCTGAGGTAAGAGATCTTCTTGGAATGAGTTAGTGAGACGAGTTCTCGGGCACGGTCTTCGGGGCGAGGACTTCGAATGCCCCATAGCCGACGACGCTCACGGGGTCTCCGGCCGTGTCGCCCGAGGTTCTGAGGTCGAGGAGTTTGATCGGCAGGGCCTTCCTGCTGGCCAGCACGAGCAACCCCCTGAGCGGGTAGTAGCCGCAGGCGTCCTCGCCCGAGAGGTTTTCCGGCTCGCAAGCGAGGATCGCGTCGGCCGTCGTGCGGTCGAGGCGGCGGGCGGTCTCGAGGTCGTGGTAATGGCTGAGGTCGGTGCTCACGACCACGAGCGTGCCCTTCTCGCCGAGGAACTCGCCGATGAGGTCGGCCGTCGCCCTCGCGGAGGTCTCCGAGACCGCGACCGGCAGGAACGTGAAGCCGTCCCCGAGGACGCGCTGCAGGAACGGCAGCTGAACCTCCAGCGCGTGCTCGGGGGCGTGCGGGCGGTCGTCCACCGCCGCGCCACACGCGGCGGCGCGCAACCGGAGCGCGGCGTCGATCGGCGCCTCGCCGAGGGGAGTCGCCCAGGCGTCGGCCGCCGGGACCGCCGCGCCGTGCACGGGCACGCGGTGCACGGGGCCGAAGGCGACCACGCGCTTGATCGACGAGGCGTGCGGGCGCAGGCGCGCGTACGCGCTGGCCGCAACCGGGCCAGAGTAAATCGTCCCGGCGTGCGGCACGACGAGCGCAAGAGGGGCCGCGCTTTCCCCCGACACGTGCGCTGCGGCGAGGAGCGCGTCGATGTGGCGGGAGAGCACGGCGGGGGAGGCCGGATAAAACAAGCCGGCCACCGCGGCGGGGCGGACGCGGGGCGAGGGATTCACTCTCATGACGCGGCGAGCCGGACGGGAAGCCGGCGGGAACCCCAGGAACCCGGGATTTCTTCGAAGGTGCCCGGGCAGGGCGCCCCGCACGAGGCACAGCGACCCTCGGCGAGGGACCATTCGAAGATCTCATACCCGTCGCGTCCGATGACTCGCTCGCCGCAGCGAGGGCAGTTCGTGCTCTGGCCCTCGGGATCGTGGACGTTGCCGGTGTAGACGTACTCGAGGCCGTTTCCCCGCGCGATCTCGCGCGCCTTCCTCAAGGTCGCGGCGGGGGTGGCCGAGACGTCGCGCATTTTCCAGTCCGGATGGAACGCCGTGAAGTGGTGGGGGACGTCCGGGCCGAGGTGTTCGAAGACCCAGCGCGTCATGGCGTCGATCTCCGCTTCGGAGTCGTTCATCCCGGGGATCAGGAGCGTCGTGATCTCGGTCCAGACCTTCGTTTCCTGGACGAGGTACTCGAGCGTCTCGAGGACGGGCTGGAGGTGGGCGCCGCAGGTTCTTGCGTAGAAGTCCTCCGTGAACGCTTTGAGGTCGACGTTCGCGGCGTCCATCGCGGCGAAGAGTTCCGCGCGCGGCTTCGGGGCGATGTAGCCGGCCGTCACGGCGACCGTCTTCACGCCCACGGCGTGGCAGGCGGTCGCGACGTCGATGGCGTATTCCATGAAGACGACGGGGTCGTTGTACGTGAACGCGACGCTGCGGCTCCCCAGCTCGACGGCGGCGGCCGCGATGCGCCGGGGCGTCGCATCGGCGGCGAGCGTGTCCATCTCGCGCGACTTCGAGATGTCCCAGTTCTGACAGAACTTGCAGGCGAGATTGCAGCCCGCGGTCCCGAACGACAGGACCGACGTGCCGGGCAGGAAGTGGTTGAGGGGCTTCTTCTCGATCGGGTCGACGCAGAAGCCGCTCGAGCGCCCGTACGTCGTCAGCACGATCTCCCCGCCGCGCGCCGCTCGCACGAAGCAGTGGCCTTCCTGGCCTTCCTTCAGCCTGCAGAAACGCGGGCAGACGTCGCACTGAATGCGATCGCCCACGGCGTGCCAGTGCGTCGTGGGATGTGTGGACCCGGCGACGGAAGCCATCCCTTACCCCGCTGCCGGACAATATGGACCGGATTTCGTCCCCCGGCCACCCCTTCAGGGCTTCGGGTCCGGCTTCTCGAACAGCCACCCGATCCCGGTGAAGATCCCGTTGATCACCGTCATCCAGACCAGCACGTCGAGGAGGACGAGCATCGCCGCGAGGCCGATGTCCTTCGTGGACCCGAGCGCCGTGATCGGTGCGAAGACGTAGAGGAGAAACGGGCGCGGCCTCCGGGGGTGGTCGAGGAAGGCCATGTAGAGAAAGCCGAGCGTCGGGAAGAAGACCGACGGCGGGATCGACAGCGCCATCCGGACGCCCAGCGGCGGCCCGAGGCGCCGCCGCCGGTACATGTTGTCGATTGCCACGGGAGGAGGAGTCTACTTCGCGAACACGTCCTCGACCGGCGTGATCGTGACCGCGTCGGCCTTGATGCCGAGTTTCAGGGCCCCGATGACCTTGTCTTCGTCGAGCAGCGCCTTGGACTTCTCGCCGTCGTACTTGATCCCGGAGAACTCGTCCGCGACGAGCGCGGCCTTGAGCGCCTCGGCGTCCTTCGTGACGAAGACGATCGAGAGGTTCTTCGCCTGCAGGTGCCGTTTGACGGCCGCGTTCACGTCCGCCCGCGTGAGCTTCCCGAGCTTCCCGCGCATGTCCGAGACGTAGTCCGGCAGGCCGAACCACTTCTGGTCGAGGGCGGCGCCGAGCGCGTGGTCCTGCGTTGCCGTCAGGAGGTAGACGTTCTTCATGAGGTAGTCGCGCGTCGTCTGGAAGGCCTCCTCGGAGAGGCCCTCGGCGACGAGCTTGTCGAGCTCCCAGATCGCGACGCGGAGCGCCATGTGCGCGTTCTGCGGCATGACGGGGCGGATCCAGATCTCGAAGATCTGCGCGCGGCGCGCGACGTTCGGCTCCGGCAGCATGCGGAACCCGCCGCCGGGGAACGCCTCGATGTACGCGTAGTCGCCGTAGTTCATGCCCCGCACTTCGCGGATTCTCTGGTAGAGGTGCGAGCTGGACGAGCGGTGCTCGCCGAGCCACGCGCGCGCGACCGAGAGCGCCGCGTAGTCCGCGTGTGTGCGCGTCACGTCGATCGGGAAGCCGAACGAGATCGCCGTGGAGCGGGTCTCCTTCTTCACGATGTCGACGTCGATCCCGGAGGGTTTCCGGCCGACGACGCCGACGGGCGCGGGAAGGGCGGGACCCGCGGGGAGCCTCGCGGCGTCCGCCTTGATCCGGGCGGCGAATTCGTCGGGCATGTCGCCCGCGACACCGACCATGAGCGCCGCCTGCGTGTAGGCTTTCTGCGCGAAGGCTCTGACGTCGTCGAGCGTGATCGCGTCGAGCCCGGCGACCGAGCCGAGGACAGGGTGGCCGTAGGGCGTGCCCGCGAACACGCGCTGCTGGAGGCGCTCCTTGCCGAGCTCCTCGTCGTTGTTGTTGCGGAGGTTCTGGACGAGGGCGTTCTTCAGGGCGTCCTTGATGCGCCGGAAGTCCTCCTCCCGGAAGCCGGGCGTGACGAGCTGCGGGAGCGCAACGTCGGCGAACGTCTTCCAGGCGTCCCGGTGGACGACACCGGTGAAGATCGTCATCTCCCTGTCGCATCCGGAGTCGAAGCTGGCCGCGACGGGGAAGAGGGCCTTCTTGATCTCGTCGATGCGCATGTCCGAGGAGCCGCCGTCCACGATCATGCGGGCGGTCAGGGCCGCGAGGCCTTCCTTGCCGGCGGGGTCCTGCGCCGAACCCGCGGCGAACACGAGCTTGACTTCGAGGCGCGGGAGTGGGGACCTCTGAACGATCCACGGAGCGCCGGAGCCGGATGCGCCGGGCTTCGCGGCCGCGGCGTAGCTCGCGAGGGGCGCGACGGTCGCCATCGCCTCGGGCATCGGGTCTTTCGAGAGCGTCGTGAGGACGAGGTTCGCATCCGTGAGGTACGTCTTCGCGGCCGACTGCAGGTCGGCGGGCGTCAGGGACGCGACGAGCCGGTAGTACTGGTTGAGGGTGTCATACGAGCGCCGGAGGCGAACGTAGCGCGCGAGGAGGCCCGCGATGCGTTCGGTGTCGTCGAGGCCGCGCACGAGCCCGTAGCGCGCGTTCGACTTCACGTCGGCGAGGCGCTTTGCGTCCACGGGAGTGTCCCGGACCGCGGCGATCGCCGCGAGGATCTCGTTGCGCACGTAGACAGGGTCCGCGCCCTTCTTCAGGCGCGCGAAGACGCCGACGAGCTCGGGATCCTCGTTCGTGTCGACGTTCGGCTGGAGCGAGTCGACCTTCTGCTCCTTCTCGACGAGCTTCTTGTAGAGGTCGGAGGTCGGGCCGAAGGTGAGGTCGAAGAGCGCGTCGATCGCGGGGAGGTCCTTCTTCGTCTCCGAGAACGCCGGACCGTGGAACGCGACGACGACCCACGCAAGCGTGTCGGACGGCCAGGGCACGTGCGCGGTGACCGGGCCCTTCGCGGGCGGCTCCTCGGGGATCGGCAGGCTCTTGCCGCCCTTCTTCCAGGCGCTCCAGTACTTCTCGACGAGGGCGATCGTCTTCGCCGGGTCGACGTCGCCCGCCACGATGATCGTGGTGTGCTCGGGCCGGTACCAGCGGTCGAAGAAGAGCTTCGAGTACGCGAACTGGTTGGGCATGTCCTCGATGTCCTTGAGAAAGCCCATCGTCGTGTGCTTGTACGTGTGGACGTCGAAAGCCTTGTCGCGCGTGACCTCGTAGAGCTTCGAGATCGGGTTCGCGCTGTTCTTGTTGTACTCGCCGAGGACGGCGCGGGCCTCGGTCTTGAACTCGGACTCCCCGTACTCGAGGTTCTGGAAGCGGTCGGCCTCGATCTTCAGCATCGTCTCGAGGTCTTCCTTCGGGAACGTCGTGTGGTAATTCGTGTAGTCGTCCGTCGTGTACGCGTTCTGGCGGGCGCCCGAGCGCGTCACGATCGCCTGGTACTTCTCCGGCGGGTAGGCCTTCGTCCCGCGGAACATCATGTGCTCGAAGAAGTGGGCGAAGCCGGACTTGCCGGGCTCGACCTCGTTTCGCGAGCCTGTCTTCACGGGAATCTGGAGCGAGACGATGTTCGGAAATCCGGTCGGGACGACGATGACCTTCAAGCCGTTCGGCAGGGTCGTCTCGGTCGCCTTGAACGGGAGGATGTCGGCGGCCTTCGGGGACTGTGCGTCGGATCGGGCGGACATGAGGGCGAGGAGGATAAGCGCGAGGGGCCTAAAGAGGCGCATTCAGGGTTCTCCTTCGTATGTTCGTAGGCGGAATCTATCCCCTACGCATACGAAGGAGAGCCCGAATGGTTTCGACTCAGTTCGGCTCGGGACAGAAGTCCGAGAATCCGCGCCCGGACTCGCGCCGGGCCACGGGGTCGGGCGACTGTCTCAGGACGCCGAGGGCGACGAGCTGGGGACGAAACTCGTAGCGCAGGCGGACGGACATGGCGGGCGCGTCCTCGAGGTCGACGTCCACCCGGGTCACGTCGAAACGCGTCCTGCGGCCGATGCCGGTGGCGGCGAGCTCGTCGGAGAGGGAAGGGGAGGATTTCTTCGAATGGTCGTGCGCGACGCCCTCGCTCGGGGCGGGAGCCTGCGCCGCGCCCGTTGCCGCCTCGGCCCGGGCCTCGTCGAGCCGCCCGCCGTCTTTCCCTCTTTCATTCGCAGGAATCCTCTCTTCCTCCTTCCCTCCGCTCCACGGGCGCTGGGCGCGATACGGGAGCCTCTCGCGGAAGAACACCGCCTCGATCGTCCCGAGGTTCGCCGTCTGGCCCAGCTTCCCGCCGTACGACTGCTTCTCGCCGGTGAAGTAGAACTTCCGGCTCGTGTCGCCCGAGACCTGCCAGCCGGGAATCACGACGGTCTGGTAAGGATCCAGGATCCACTTGCGGGCGTCTCGCGCCGTCGTGTGCTTCGCGTCGATCGAGTTCAGGCCGTCGACCGACAGCGCGACCGCCACACGGACGCCGAGCGGGTTCGTGATCCGGAGCGAGAAGTCGCGGCCCCGGAGGGCTTCGACGTAGACCGTGCCGCGGGCGGGGTACTCGGGACGGGCCGAGCCGTCCACGAGGACCTCGAGTCCGAAGCCGGCCGGCGCGCTCGCGAGGGCCGGTGTGGCGGCAAGGAGGAGGGACAGGAGCGGGGTGCGAAGTCTCATGGCGTTCTCCTTCGCACCCTTGGACCCCCGGCGGCGCCGCCGGTTCCCGTCAGGTAGTCATTTCGCGAGCGCGGACACGAAGAAGGCCGCGACGTCCTTGCGGAGCTTCGCGAGCTCGCCGACGTGGAGGTACATCATGTGGCCGGCCTCGTACTCCTTCGACGTGATGCGCGTCCTCTGTTCGGCCGTGAGGCCCATGTGCGAGAGCGTGTAGCGCGTTGCGAAGTGAGGCGTGGCGAGGTCGAAGTGCCCGGACGCGACGAAGAGGCGCATGGACGGGTTCTTCGCGAACGCGGACCGCAGGGCGCCGCTCGTGTCCGCGAACGTGTTCTGTGGAAACTCCCACGGGCTCCCGATGCCGCCACCGAGGACGTAGTACGTCAAATCGCTCTTGAAGCCGAGGTCGGCCCTCACGTACTGGTTGAAGGCGGCCGTGTAGGGCGGGACGATGGCCGCGATGCTCGGGTCGAAGTCCGGGCGCTCCGCGATCCCGGACTCGTTGTCGCCGGTGAAGCGCGAGTCGATGCGCCCGACGTTCTTCCGCTCGGCGGCGAGAAGCTCGCGGCAGAAGTGCTGGATCTCGATCCGCTCGTCCGCCCGCTCGATCCACGCGGCGTCGAGCCCGGTGTAACGCGCGAGCCGCGCGGCGAGAGCCTTACGGTCGGCGGGCGCGAGCGCGTCTCCCTTCGCGAGCGCGACGGGGTATTCGCCGCCCGCGAACGCCTCGACCTCGTCGAGGACGGCGCGCAGGGGTTTCCCTTGCAGATCGGCGGGCAGCTTCCTGTGGTACCAGGCCGTCGCCGTGTACGTCGGCAGAAAGAGCGGGTACGGCAGGTCGTTGCCGCGCGTGAAGCGCGCCGTCTGGAAGTTCAGGATCGAGGAGACGAGGAGGATCCCGTTGAACGCAATCCCGCGGTCCACGAGGTAGCCCGACAGGCCCGCGGCCCGCGTCGTCCCGTAGCTCTCGCCGACGAGGAAGAGCGGCGAGCCCCAGCGTTCGTAGCGCGTGAGGTACAGGCGGATGAACTCGCCCACGGACGCGATGTCTCCGTCGAGGCCCCAGAACTTCTTCCCGAGCTCGGGCTTCGAGGGCCGGCTGTAGCCCGTTCCGACGGGGTCGATGAAGACCATGTCGGTGTCGCCGAGCCAGGTCTCCTCGTTGTCGACGACAGTGTAGGGCGGCGCCGGCATCATCCCGTCGGCGTCCTTCATCTTCACGCGCTTCGGGCCGAGAGCGCCCATGTGCAGCCACACGGACGCAGCGCCCGGGCCGCCGTTGAACGAGAACGTGAGCGGCCTCTTCGACGCCGTTGCTGCGCCGCGGTCGAGGGTGTACGCCATGAAGAAGACCTTCGCCTCGGTCTCGCCCGCGTCCGTCTTGAGCGGCAGGAAGCCCGTCGTCGCCGTGTAGGCGAGCGTCTTGCCGCCCGCCGCGAGGGTGTGCTTCGTGACGACGGGCGGCTCTTCCTTCTCGTCCTTCTTCTTGTCGTCTTTCTGGGCGCCCTCATCGGCCTTCGCGGACGTCGTGGAAGGCGCGGCTGGAGTGGCCTCGGGGCGCGCAGCACGAGTCTGGGCGAGGACGAGTGTGAGGGCGAGCGTCGTCAGCATGGATGCCTCCGGAGGCGTCGTTTTGACCGCGGGGTGGCCGTACCGTACATTGCCCCCGCATGAAAAGCGATAGTCCGGCTCCCGTCCGCGTGGGACTCCTCGGTTACGGTAACGTCGGGCGGGCGTTCGCCAGGCTCCTCACGTCCCGCGCTCCGGATCTCGCGGAGCGCCGCGGCGTCGGCCTGCGCCTCGTCGCCGTCGGGACGCGCCGGCCGGACGCGGCTCGCGACGCCGGACTCGGCGAAGTCCGCTGGACGACGGATCTGGCGTCGGTCGCGACGGCGCCGGACGTGGACCTTGTCGTCGAGCTGATCGGCGGCCACGAGCCTGCCAACGCGCTCATCCGCGCGGCGCTCGGCGCCGGCAAGAGCGTCGTCACCGCGAACAAGCTCCTCCTCGCGAAGGAAGGGGCCGCTCTGCAAGCGCTCGCGCGGGAAAAGAAGAGCGGCCTCGGCATCGAAGCGGCCGTCGCCGGCGGCATCCCGATCCTTCGCGCCCTGCGCGAGAGCTTCGCGGGCGACCGGATCGTCTCCGTGTCGGGAATTCTGAACGGGACCTGCAACTTCATCCTCACGGAGATGGAAGCGACGGGCCGTGCGTACGCCGACGTCCTCAAGGACGCCCAGAAGCTCGGGTACGCCGAGGCGGACCCGGCGAGCGACGTCGAGGGCGAGGACGCCGCCTACAAGCTCGCCCTTCTCGCGCGCCTCGCGTTCGGGCGCGACGCGCAGGTGGCGCAGATCGCGCGCGAAGGCATCACGCGGCTCCTCCCGTGCGACTTCCTCTATTCGAAGCGCCTCGGGCGGACGCCGCGCCAGCTCGGCGTCGCACGCGAGCTGCCCTCGGGACACCTGCTTCTGTCCGTCAGGACGCACCTCGTTTCGAGCGCGTCGCTCCTCGCGAAGGTGACGGGGCCGTTCAACGCGATCGAGGTGAAAGCCGCGGCGGGCGGATCGTTCGTGTTTTCGGGCCGCGGCGCCGGCGGCGACCCCACGGCGACGGCGGTCCTCGCGGATGTCGTGGAGCTGGCCCGGTCGAAGGGCGAGCCGCGCGTCCCGCCGCTCGGCTTCGCGGACCTGCTCGCGTGCGAGGCGGCGTCGGCAGGGGAGTTCGTGTCGGCGTACTCGCTGCGGTTCGTCGTGTGCGATCGCTCCGGCATCATCGCGGATCTGGCGCGGATCCTCGCGGATCACGGCGCGAACATCGAGGCCGTCTTTCAGGAGCCGTGGGACGACAAGGACGCGCTGCCGTTCGTCATCACGCTCGAGCCGGTCGCGCAGAGCGCGCTCGACGCCGCGCTCGCGAAGATCCGGAAGCTCGACTTCCACGTCGAGCCCCCGCTGGCGCTGCCGTTGACCGACTAGGCGGCGTAGGGAGACGGCGCCGGGCGGCGCTCGTTCTCCCACGCGAGGAGCGAGGCCCAGAAGCCGACGCGCACCATCGCGAGGACGAAGAACCCGAACTGGCGGAAGACGAAGAG
>JBDTTJ010000040.1:0-16039 GCA_039930645.1 Acidobacteriota bacterium | reverse complement strand
TGCCGGCCGCGAAGCCGCCCATCGGCGAGTACAGAAGGCCCTCGCGGAATCCGGGAAAGAAGACGACGAAGAAAAGCGTGCCGAGCACGCCGCCGAGGAGCGACAGGAGGACGCTCTCGCCGAGCATCATCCCGAGGATCGTCCCCTTCGGGTAGCCGAGGGTCCGGAGGACCGCGATTTCCGTGACGCGCTCGCGCGCCGTCATCGCCATCGTGTTGCCGGCGATCAGGAGGATGACGAGGACGATGACGGTCGAGATGCCCGTGACCATGAGCTTCACGTTCCCGAGCATGGAGACGAAGCCGTTCTGCATCTCCTTCTCCGTCTCGGTGCGCGTCGGGACGGAGCTGTTGTCGAACATCGCGTCGATTTCCTTTGGCAGGCGCTCGACGGCGGCGAGGGAATCCGCCTTGATCCAGTACCAGCCCACGAAGCCCTTCACGCGGGGCAGGGCCTCCTCCACGTACTGGTGGTGGAAGTAGACGCCCGTCTCGTCCGGCCCCTTGTACGACGCCCGGATCGTGAGCTCGAGGTTGACGGGGTAGATGTCGCCTTTGAGCGTGATCTTCTGCCCGAGCTTCCAGCCGTATTTCTTCATGAGGAGCTCGCCGGCGAGGAGGCCCGTGCGGTCGGTGATCCAGTCCCGCGCGGTCCCCTGGACGATCTTCGCCTCGTCGAAGACCCTCAGGAACGTCGGCGCGTCGGACGTCGAGAAGCGGGCGAACATGTTCTCGGGCTTCTGGTCGATGTACGCCCCGCCGAACCAGTTCATTCGCACGATGTCGGTGACGCCGGGCAGCTGCGCGATCTTCGGCATGTAGGACTCGAGGACCCAGTTCGTCAGCGAGACTTTGTGTCGGACGATGAGCCGGAACATGCCCTTGCCACCGGTCGAGTCGCCCTCGAGCGTCCTCAGCAGCGTCCCCATGACGCAGATCACGAGGAGCGGGAGGACGATCGACGCGACCGTCAGGATCGAGCGCGTCTTCTTGCGAAACAGGCTCTTGAAGACATACGGGAAGAATTTCATCGGGGTTTCCGTGGGTCTCAGGTGGCCGACGCCGAGATCGCGGCTGCCATCCCGACGGCCTTGCCCTTCTCGGCGTGCACGTCCTCCTTCAGGACGCCCTTGTCGAGGTGGACGAGCCGGTGGGCGCGCGACGCCGCCTTCGGATCGTGCGTCACCATGACGATCGTCTTCCTGAACTCGGCGTTGAGCCGTTCCATGAGAATCAGGATCTCCTCGCCGTTCTTCGAGTCGAGGTCGCCCGTCGGCTCGTCCGCGACGAGGAGCTTCGGATCGGTCGCGATCGCACGCGCGATCGCGACGCGCTGCTCCTGCCCGCCCGAAAGCTGGCGCGGGTAGTGGTCCATCCGGTCGCCGAGGCCGACGACCGACAGCGCGAGCTCCACCTGCTTCCTGCGGCGCGCGCGGTTCAGCTTCGTGAGGAGGAGCGGCAGCTCGACGTTTTCATACGCCGTCAGGACGGGCACGAGGTTGTAGAGCTGGAAGATGAAGCCGACGTTCGCGCTCCGCCACTTCGCGAGCGCCGCCTCGCTCATCTTCGAGACCTCCGCGTCGCCGACGAGGATGCGCCCCGACGTCGGGCGGTCGATCCCGGCGATGAGGTTCAGGAGCGTCGTCTTGCCCGAGCCCGAGGGGCCCATGAGCGCGACGAAGTCCCCGTCCTCGACACTCAGCGAGAGCTTGTCGAGGACGGTGAGCACCTGCGTGTCGCGGGTGTACTGTTTGACGAGCGAGTCGATCTGGATGAGAGGGGTCGCCATGCGGCTCTCCTTCGTGGCCCTTGGGAATCAGTCTTTCTTGAGGCGGACGTTCTGCTCGCGGCGCCACGCGTGGGTCGCGGAGGCGGCGTCCGCGACGATCTCCTCGCCGCCGGACGCGCCGGACACGACCTCGACCTGCGTGCCGGACGCCGCGCCGAGGACGAGCGGCCGGAAGACCGCCTTGTCGCTTGCGACGACGAGGACCCCCTTCTCGCTCCCGATCGTGACGACCGAGGCGGACGGCACCATGACCCTGGCCTTCGCTTTCTCGTCGACCTTCGCCTCGGGGTTCAGGAAGACGACGCGGCAGGACATCTCGGGCAGGACCCGAGCGTCCTTGGCGAAGATCTCGATTTTCACCTTCACGGAGCCCTTCTGGCGGTCGGCGGTCGGGACGATCTGGCGGAGGCGCGCCTTGTACGGCTTGTCGGGGTACGCGTCGAGCGCGACCTCGGCGGGCTGGCCGATCGTGAGCTTCGCGACGTTCTGCTCGTTGATGTCGGCCTCCATCTCGAGGGACGAGAGGTCGACGATGACCGCGAACGTCGCGCCCGCCGACCCGGCGCCGCCGAAGCCCTGCGGAGCGACGGTCTCGCCGAGGAACGCCTTCTTGACCGTCACGACGCCGTCGATCGGGGCGTAGATCTCGGCGTTCTTGATGAGCTCGTCCGTGTACTTGACCTGCTGCTCGGCCGCGGCGATCTGCGCCGTGAGCGCGCGCACCTGCGAGTCGGCGGCGTCGAACGCCTGCTGCGAGCCGATCTTCTGATCGAGAAGGGACTTGGCGCGGTTGCGTTCGAGGCGCGCGTTCTCGATCTGCGCGACGACCTGGTCGCGTGCGGCCACGTACTGGCGCTTCTGCGCCTCCAGCTCCTGCGACTCGAGCCGGGCGACGAGCTCGCCCTTCTTCACCTTCTGGCCCTCCTCGAGGTTCAGCCAGGCGACGCGGCCGACGGTCTTCGGGGAGATCTCGGCCTTCGAGCGCGCGACGACGTAGCCCGACGCGGTGAGGACGGTCGAAGCCTGCGTCGGCGTCACGATCGCGACGCGCGTCGTCGCGACCTCGGGCGGCCGGATCGCGACCCCCGTGCTGCGGGCGAGGAAGAAGAGGACCACGACCGCCGCGACGCACGCGGTCGCGACGCCTGCCCAGAGGAGGCGCCGCGAGGAGGGCTCGTCGGCGCGGTCGATCCTGAGGCCTGTGAGATCGGCGGATTTGTTGATGGGTTCCATAAGCAATTCAGACTCGACAGTACGATATCCGATGGGCGTTCGTTTCAGGATGGGGTCGTGTTTCGGCGAACGGACGGTCCCGACCGGCGAACGGCGGGCCGCTCAGGGCGCGACGAAGGCGTCCCAGAAATCGCAGTTCGCCGTCCGGACTCCGAAACCGGAGGTCACGGCGTCGTCGAGCAGAATCACCGGATCGGATGCGACCTCGTAGCGCGGCCAGGAAGGGGCGCCCGCGCCGTTCGGATCGCCCGTGGCCGCGAGACGGGTCCAGGAACCGCCCATCGAGTCCGCGAGAGCGAGCTCGAGGGGCGAGGGCACGAAGAGAGGCACGTCGGTGAGCGTCCGGAACACGAACGGGAGCTCGAGGCCGTGGTACGCGCCGAGCGCCCGCTTCGCGCCGGAGTCGAGGGCGTGCGTGAAGAAATAGCGGAACACGCTCTCGGCCTGGCTCGTGCGCGCGGCGCGCGCGATCCGCCGGGCGGGGCACACGAACCGGGAGTCCGTCGTCACGGCGACGTAGGCCTTCGTCGGCGTCGCGTAGGCGTTCGCGGGGTATTGGGCCAGCACGCGCGCCCCGAGCAGGGCCCCGAACTGGGCGACGACCGTGGCCTGGTACTGCGCGTCCGAGGCGAGCGTAGGCGCGTAGGCGGACGTTTCGTCCGCGTTCGCGCCCACGACGAAGGGCACGTGGTTGTGCGTGCCTTTCGTGAGGGCGGCCATCGGGCTGTCCTTGAGCAGCCAACCGTCCACGTTCGGTCCGTAGAGCTGACCCGAGCTCGTGACGACGCTCGCGAGGCCCGGCACGGCCGACACGACCGCCGCCGCCGGAAGCCCGCGCATGCACGCTCCGGTGTCTGCCGCCGCGCCGCAACCGGCGGCCTGGACGATCGTGTTCCCGAACGCTTCGACCTTCGCCAGCGTCTCCTGCCCGCAGCCCCCGCTCTCCATGAGCGCGCTCGCGAAGAGTCCCTTCGCGAGCGGGGACGCGACGAGCGTACAGAC
Organism: Acidobacteriota bacterium; assembly: GCA_039930645.1. Lineage (GTDB taxonomy): Bacteria > Acidobacteriota > Thermoanaerobaculia > UBA5066 > UBA5066 > Fen-183. The sequence goes on along the minus strand of JBDTTJ010000040.1, from coordinate 12,016 downwards.
GTCCACGGCGCCGGCCGATTCGCCGAAGATGAGGATCCTCGCGGGATCGGCTCCGAAGGCGGCGGCGTTTCGCCGGACCCATCCGAGCGCGGCGATCTGATCGAGGATTCCGTAGTTGCCCGACACGCGGCGCGGGCTCTCGGCGTCGAGGAAGGGCTGCGCGAGGAAGCCGAGCGCGTTGAGACGGTAGTTGATGGTCACGACGACGGCGCCCTGGCGCGACGCGAGATGCGCTCCGTCGTAGACGAACTCGCTCCCGGACCCCTGCACGTTCCCGCCGCCGTGGATGAAGAAGAGGACGGGCGCCGGAGAGGCCGGCGGCGCGGCGGGCTTCCAGACGTTCAGGAAGAGGCAGTCCTCCGCGCCCTCCAGCGGGCCCTGGTCCTGGAACTGAAGGCAAGTGCTTCCGGCCGCGGTGGCGGGCCTGACGCCGGAGAAGGACTCCGCTCCCACGGGCGGCCTCCAGCGCAGGGAGCCGACGGGAGGCGCCGCGTAGCGGATGCCCTTGAACGCGATCGAGCTTTCGTCGTGCGCCCCCCGGTACGCGCCCTCCGTCGTGAGCGCGACGTCCGTTTGCGGGGAAACCGTCACGGTCGCGGACGCGGCGGCGTCGGGCGCGCAGGAGCCAGAAACCGTGGCGCGGTACGTCGTCGACGCACCGGGCGAGACGGAGACGGATCCGTTCGGCGCGATCGCGAGGTCGCCCGTCGGAAACGTGATGCGAGCGGACGATCCGCCCGTCGAAGCGAGTGTCAGCGTCACGGCCGCGCCCGGCGCGACGGACGGCGGCGATGCGGAGAAGGAGAGAATCGTTGGAGCCCCGCAGGCCGAGGGGAACGCCACGGGAGCGAAGACGACCGGATCCCCGGTTCCGTTGTCGATCTGGCTCGCGTACGCGTCGAGCGAGCCGGCGGAGACGGCGATCTCGAACCGGCTCGCCGCGGGGACCGCCGCTCCGCCGAACCAGCCGGTGCTCGAGAGCTGCCGCCATTCGCCGGCGCCCAGCGTGGCGGCGCCCGTCGCGAGGATCGCGCCGGAAGCCGCGCGGAGCGTCAGCGCCGAGGTCGCGCCGTCCGGGCCGCCGAGCATCGCGACGTTCGTGCGGAAGCCGGGCGCGCCCGCGTCCTGGACGACCCCGACGAGCGCCGCGCTCCGGCCTGCGCCGAGAAATCCCGATCCCGTGGCGACGGGGCTCTCGTACGCGCTGAACGTCCCGGGCGCGCCCGAGGGGTCCACGTTCGCGGTCCGGCCCGCGACGAGGAGCGGCCCGCCCGCGCGGAAGCGAATCGCGCCCGCGACGCCGTCCGGCAGCCCGAGGCCCGGCGGGCCGAGGACGTCCGCGATCTCGAGGAGCCCGCGCGCGGGCACGGTGCGTGTCAGGGAGGAGACGGGCGCGGCAAAGCCGGCCGCGTCGAGTGTGACGGCGAGCGGCGCCGCGGACGGGTTGAACAGACGGACGTCCGTCGACCAGCGCGTTCCGTTCGCCCCGGGCGTCCGCGCCACGCCGTTCAGCGTCCAGTCGGCCGGGCCGGACCCGGCGCGAACGGCCGACGCCGCGATCCCGTCGCCCGTGACGTTGTCCACGACGGCCGCGTATGCGATCGCGCTTCCGCGTGTCACGGCGATCTCGACGCGCGCGAGCGGGAGGTCCGCGCTCGCGGCAATGTCCGCCAGGGAAGCCTGCCAGACCGCGGGCGCGGGCGACGCGACGGTGCGGCTACCGCGGAAGAGGCCCGTCTCGTCGAAGACGGAGATCGTGACGGAGCTGTCCGCGGACAGGAACGTCACGTTGACGTTCGTGCGGAACCCGCGGGAGCTGTCGGGTCCGTGCGACACCCAGAGCGCGTGGCCCGTCTCGCCGCTCAGGAGGACGTCGCCGGCGCCGGCGGACGGGAGCCCGAGGCCGTAGGTCCCGGCAGGGGACTGCGTGTTCGCCGTCGTCGCGCGGGCGTCGATCGGCAGCTCGGAGCGGAGCGTGAGCGTCCCGAACGTGCCGTCGAGGCCGAAGAGATCGCGGAGCGCGTTCGCGATCCGAAGGGTCTGTCCCGGCGCCAGCGCGCGCGTCACGGCCGCGGGCGCCGGAACGCCGCCCGGCGTCACGAGGCCGATCTCGACCGTGCCGCCCGTCTGTCCGAGGTTCGTGAGCGTGACGGCTGATTCGAATCGCGTCCCGTTTAGTCCCGACGTGTTCGCCATGCCCGGCAGGGAAAGGCTCGTGGGCACGGCGGCCGCAACCGAACACAGGGTCGTCAATCCAAAGACGAGCGCGAGACTCGGGCGGGGCATCTTCGGATGAGACGGCGCGTTCACGCGAAGGTTTACGGGCGCTCCGCCGCCGCCGCGGCGCGGAACGCCTCGAGGAAGCCTTCGAGGTGGCGGCGCTCCGTCCGGGCGTTCCCGATCGCGGCGCGCAGCGCGTACCGGCCCTTCACGAGGGCGTGCGACACGAACGTCCGGCCGTCCTCGTTGATCCGGGCGAGGATCCGCGCGTTCGCGGCGTCGGCCGCGGCGGCGTCCATCTCCTCCGGCTGCCAGCGGAACGCGACGACCGAGAACGGTGTCGGGGCGACGAGCTTCACGTCCGGCTCGCGCTCGAGCTCCGCCCTCAGCCACCGCGCGAGCGCGAGCGCGTCGGCGATGCGCGTCCTCACGCCCTCGGCGCCGAACGCGCGCAGCGTCATCCACATCTTGAGCGCGCGGAACCGGCGCCCGAGCTGGATACCGTAGTCCATGTACTCGCGCACGGTCTGCCCCTCGGGCGTCTCGAGGTAGTTCGGCACGACCGAGAAGGCGCGCCGCACGCGCTCCATCCGGCGGAAGAAGAGGCCCGTGCACTCGAGCGGCACGAGCATCCACTTGTGCGGGTTGTAGAGGACGGAGTCGGCGCGCTCCCAGCCCGCGAAGAGCGGGCGCATCTCCGGCAGGACAGCGGCCGATCCCGCGTACGCCGCGTCGACGTGCAGCCAGACGCGCTCTTTCGCGCAGAGGTCCGCGAGCGCGAGGAGCGGGTCGACGGACGTGACCGTCGTCGTCCCCGCCGTCGCGACGACCGCGACAGGAACGCGGCCCGCGGCACGGTCGCGCGAGATGGCGGAGGCCAGGGCCTCGACGTCCATGCGGAAGTTCGCGTCCGTCGGAATCTTGACGAGGCCCTCCGTCCCGAAGCCGAGGACGACGCAGGCCTTGTCGATCGAGGAGTGCGCGAGCTCCGAGGAATAGACGCGGCCCGCGGGCCGGCCGGCGAGGCCCGTCTTCCGGACGTCGGGGTACGCCTCCTCGCGCGCGGCTGCGAGCGCGATGAGAGAGGCCGTCGACGCCGTGTCCGCGAGCTGGCCGTCGAAGCCGTCCGGGCCCGCGGGCAGGCCCACGAGGTCGAGCAGCCAGCGCACGACGCCCTGCTCGAGCTCCGTGAGGACCGGCGACGTGCGCCAGAGGATTCCGACCTGGTTGTACCCGGCGGCGAGGAAGTCGCCCACGACGGCGGGCGACGTGCCCGTGTTCGCGAAGTACGCGAGGTAGCCCGGGTGCTGCCAGTGCGTCAGGTTCGGCTCCACGAGGCGGTCGAGGTCGCGCTCGATCGCCTCCCACGACTCCGGCTGCTCGGGCGCACGGGCCGGGATCTGCGCGAGGACCTCGCCCGGCTTCGTCCGCGCGAGGACGGGCCGCGACTCGAGCGTCTCGAAGTAGCGCGCGAGGCGCTCGACGGCGGCCGAGCCCATGCGGCGGAAGTCCTCGGGGGAGAAATCGCCGTGCGGCGGGGGAGGGCCGGGGAGGCGCGTGTCTCGGGCCATGGCCCGAGTCTACTCAGCGCGCGTCGACGCGCAGCGTGGCCTGCCCGAACGTCCCGCCGAGGGCGTCGTTCACGGAGACGGTGAGGCTGTAGCGGCCGGGCGGGAGCTGGAGCGTGACGAGGCGCGAGGCCGGCGTGTCGCGGACGGCCTTGTACTCGTCGCTCGCGTAGGAGAGGAACCAGTCGTCGCTCGCCGAATCGCGCGCGGGTCCGTCCAGCGCGACGGCCTCGACGACGATCTTCACGCTCGCGACGAAGGCGTCCGATTCGGTTTCGAAGGTCAGCTCCTCGTGGGGGATCCTGACCTCGAGCTTCCAGAACGGCTTGCCGGGGTCGGGCGAGGTCGTCGAGGCGCGGCCCTTCCACTCGAGCGTCAGGGGAATCGCTTTCTTCGCCGTGCGCGCCGCGCCCGGGCGGTTCGCGTCGGCCCGCGCCGCGACGCCGGCGTGGCGCGCGTCCTCCGCCAGCGCCGCGGCCGCCTTCGGCGACGGCCCCGCGGGCTTGAACGCGGAGCGCGCGAGCATGTTCACGCCCGCCTTGCGCGTCGCGACCTTGACGGAGTAGGTCTTCTTCGGGTCGACGCCCTGAAGGCGGACGCCGAGCCGGTACGTTGCGGCCGTCGCGTCGAGGAGGCCCTCGAGCGCGGCGGACATGTCGTTCGTCGAGACCCGGGCGATGCCGCCCGTCTCCTGCACGTACCGCATCGGCGTGTCCTGCAGGTTGCGCGCCTCGTCCTGGCGGAGGCTCGCGTTGAACGCGTACCGGTCCGCGGCGGAAGGGAGCCCGCGGCCGAGCGAGCCGGGGTCGATGAAATGGACGATGACCCCGGACGTCGCGAGGAAGCGCGCGAGATCGTCGGCCTCCGGGAGCGCGCTCGTGTCGAACACGAAGCGGCCGGCGCCGAGCTCCTGCGAAGCTCCGGGCGCCCCCGGAATCGTCGGGAAGCTCCCGGCGCCCGAGCGGCCGCGCGAGGTTCCGGAAGGCAGGCCCGGAATGCTCCCTCCCGATGCGGCGGGCCGCACGCTCGCGGTTTCCTCGGCCCTGAGGCGCGCGAGGAAGTTGAAGCCCGGCACGCGCTCGAAGCCCTCGGAGACGTAGAAGAGGTGGCGCGGGCCGTCCAGTGCGGAGAAACGCTGTGCGGCCTCGCGGAGATCCTCGACGAGGGTTCTCACGCGCCGGCGCTCGGCTGTGAGGTACTGGGAGACCGCCTGGAAAATCAGGCGCGTGTCTCCGTTCGCGTTCTCGGTCGCGATGAGGTCCCGGATGAGCTGATCCTCGGTGAGCTTCCGAGCCTCGTACTGGAGCGGCGACTCCATTCCGCGCGGCGAGGCCATGCCGGGGGCGCCGGCCTGCTTCATGGCCGCGCCGCCGGAGTCCTCGGCGACCTCGGCGCTCATCCGGTCGGCTTCGTAGAGGAACGCGTCGACCGAGTCCGCGTCCCACACGCGTGCGGACGTTCCGCCGAAGTGCGTCGCGAAGCCGTAGCGGCCCGAGGGCGCGTGGTCGAACGTCTTGTGCAGCGCTTTGGCCGTGTCGAGGATCGACACGCGGGGGAGCTGCTCGAGATCCACCCAGACGAGGACGTGGCGCGTCGGGCCCTTCTGCTCGAACGGCGTCGTCGTTCCCGCGATGCGTTCCTCGGAATCGGGCCGCCCTTCCCTCGCCGTGGCCGGGGACCGGGGCTCGCGCGGCGGCTCGAACGAGTCGATCGTCTGGACCTTGCCGGCGACGCGGACCTCGAAGTCCGCCGCGAGGAGGCCGAACACCGGGCGGTTCTTGCCGTCCACCGCCACGACGTCCAGCAGGAGCACGGTGACCTCTTCGGCCGCCGTTACGCCGGGCCGGGGCGTCGGGACGGGCGTGGCCCCGGGCGGCGCCTGCGCGAGGAGCGGCCCGGCGAGAAGCAGGACGGCGCCGGCGCGCACTCTCGAGAGGACGAGCGGGGTCATCTCGGGACGGGCCAGCACGGCTCGTGCCGCCGGTCAGCCCTGGGACTTCGGCTTGCCGGGCTTGCCCGCGCGCAGCTCGGGCGGAATCTGGAGGGGACCCGTCTGCCGCAGGTCTTCCTTGATGATGAGGTCGAGGAAGAGCTCGCGCACGCCGTCCTGGCCCTGGTCCTTGAAGACGGTGCCCACGTCGCGCGGCTTGAGCTCGATCCCGGTCATCGCCTTGAGGTACTGGCAGAACACGGTCGCGCGCGCCCGGAACGAGACGATGAGGATGAAGAGGAGTAGGCCGGCGAACCCGAGGAAGGCGATCCCCATGACGCCTTTGACCTCGAAGAGATTCGAGGGATTCATGCGGAAGCTCTCCGCGCCGGACGAGCCGGTTCCATGAAAGTCTCCTTCTCCCCGCGAGCTCCCCCATGATAGCGCGGGGCGGGGTGCGGGGGCGTCGGCCGCCGCATAATCCCCGTTCTCATGGCGCTCACCGACGACACGCCACCTCCCCGGCTGCCGCGTCCGCTCGACGCCGTCGAAATCCGCGTTCTCGGCGCGCTGCTCGAGAAGCAGCAGGCGACTCCGGAGTACTACCCGCTCACGCTTCACGCGCTCGTCGCGGCGTGCAACCAGAAAACGAACCGCGAACCCGTGACGGAGCTGGACGATGCGGCGGTCCTCGCGGCCCTCGAGCGCCTCCGCGAGCACGTCCTCGTCTGGAAGACGGGCGGCGCGCGCGCCGAGAAGTGGGAGCAGAACGTGGACCGGCGGTGGGGTCTGGACGCGGCCGGCAAGGCCGTGGTGACGCTCCTCCTCCTGCGCGGAGAGCAGACGCCGGGCGAGTTGCGCGGGCGGAGCGACCGGCTGCACGCGTTCGCCGCGCCGGGCGACGTCGAGGACGCGCTGCGACGCCTGGCCGCCGGCCCGGAGGCGCTCGTCGCCGAGACAGCGCGCCGCCCCGGCCAGAAGGAATCGCGCTGGACGCACCTCGTGGGAGGTCCGGTCGCGGACGTCGAGGCGGCGGGGCACGCGACGCCTCGACCGCCGCCGAACGATCTCGCCTCGCGCCTCGCCTCCCTCGAGTCGGCCGTCGCCGCGCTCGCACGCGATTTCGCGGAGCTGAAGAAGAGGCTCGGAGAGGAGCCGTGAATCCTCTCGTCGACGACCGCGGCCTCGACTTCCTCCTCTACGAGGTCCACGACGCCGCGGCGCTCCTCGCGTACCCGCAATTCGCCGACCACGCGAGGGAGACGTTCGACGCGTACGTCGGCGTCTGCCGCCGCTTCGCGCGCGAGACGCTGTTCCCGGCGTACCGCGTGCTCGACGCCGAGCCTCCGTCGTTCGCCCACGGGCGCGTCACGGTGCATCCCCTTCTCCATACGATCTGGCCGAAGCTCGTCGAGATGGGCGTCGTCGCGGCCTCCCGTCCGTTCGACGTCGGCGGGGCGCAGCTGCCGCTCACCGTCGCGACGGCCGCCCACCTCTACGTCATGGCGGGCTGCTGCTCCGTCTACAGCTTCGCGGGTCTCACGACGGGCGCCGCGCACCTCGTCGAGGCGTTCGGGAGCGCGGCGCTGAAGGAGATGGTCCTCGCGCAGCTCTACGAGGGCCGCTGGACGGGGACGATGGCGCTCACGGAGCCGCAGGCGGGCTCGAGCCTCTCGGACGTCGCGACGAAAGCGGCGCCGGCGGGGGACCACTTCCTCCTCTCGGGCTCGAAGATTTTCATTTCGGGCGGGGACCACGACCTCTCGGAGAACGTCGTCCACCTCGCGCTCGCCCGAATCGACGGCGCGCCCGCCGGGATCCGGGGCGTGAGCCTCTTCTGCGTCCCGAAGCGCCGCCTCGAGAACGGTTCCCTCGTCCCGAACGACGTCACGACGGCCGGGCTCGTCCACAAGATCGGCTGGAGGGCGCTCCCGGCGGCCGTCCTGTCGTTCGGCGAGGCGGGCGACTGCCGCGGTTGGCTCGTCGGCGAGCCCAACCAGGGCGTCCCCTACATGTTCCAGATGATGAACGAGGCGCGCATCTCGGTTGGCGCCGACGCCGTTGCGACGGCTTCCGTCGCGTACCACGAGAGCGTCGCGTACGCGCGTACGCGCCCGCAGGGCCGGCCCGCGGGCAGCCGCGACCCGGGCAAGCCGCAGGTCCCGATCGTCGAGCACGCGGACGTCCGGCGGATGCTCCTGCGTCAGAAGTCGATCGTGGAGGGCGGGCTCTCGCTCATCCTCTGCGTCGCGCGGCTCGCGGACACGTCCGAGCACGCGCCGGAGCCGGCCGAACGCGAGCACGCGCAGCTCCTCCTCGACCTCCTGACGCCCGTGGCGAAGAGCTTCCCGGCCGAGAAGGGCTTCGAGTCGACTTCCCTCGCCGTCCAGGTGCACGGCGGCTACGGCTACACGAGCGAATACCTGCCCGAGGCGCTCTGGCGCGACCAGAAGCTGAACTCCATCCACGAGGGGACGACGGGGATCCAGGCGCTCGACCTCCTCGGCCGGAAGGCCGTCGCGCAGAACGGCGCCGCGCTGGCGGCCCTGGGCCGCGAGGTCGCGTCGGCGTGCGCGCGGGCGCAGAAGGCCGGCGTCTCGCCGGACTGGATCGCGGCCGTGCGCGGGACGGGCGAGAGGATCGGCGCGCTCACGGCGTCGCTCGGGAAGAAGGGCGCCGGCGGGGACATCGAAGGCATGCTCCGGCACGCCGCCGACTACCTCGAGCTCTTCTCCACGTTCGTCGTCGCGTGGCAGTGGCTTCTGCAGGCCGCCGTCGCGCGCGAGGGGATCGACGCGGGCCGCGGGCCGGAGGCGTTCTACGAGGGCAAGCTCGCGGCCGCGCAGTACTGGATCCGAACCGAGCTCCCGAAGGCCGCCGCGCTCGCGACGGTCTGCGAGGAGAGCGAGGACTCGTACGCGCGAATGCGGTCCGACTGGTTCTAGAACGCCCCACGTGCCCAAGCTCCGTTCTCGCGGCGAGAATGGTAGAGTTATGGCATGAGATCTGCCATTGATTCCGCCGGCCGCGTCGTGATCCCGAAGACCCTCCGGGACCGCCTCGGGCTCGGCCGCGGACGGGCCATCGAGATCAGCGAGCGCGACGGGAAGATCGAGATCGAGCCTCTGTCCACCCCCATGTCACTTGTGAGCCGCCGCGGGAGGCCTGTCGCGGTGCCGCAGGGCCATCTGCCGGCGCTTACGGACGACGTCGTGCGCGCCACCATCGAGCGCGCGCGCCGGTGATCGCCGTCGACACCAGCGTCGTCGTCGCCGGCTTCGCGTCGTGGCACGAGGGCCATGGTCCCGCTGCCGCCGTGTTGGCCAGAGGGCCGCGAGTCCCCGCGCACGTCCTGATCGAAACATACTCCGTACTGACGCGCCTCCCGCCACCGCACAGGGCGCCCTCGGATATCGTCGCGGCCTTTCTCGCGCAGCGATTCCGTCAGACCCCGCTGATGCTCCCTCCCCGGTCCTGGCCGAGGCTGCTGGATCAGGTGGCCGAGCTCGGGGTTACTGGCGGCGCCGTGTATGACGCTCTCGTTGCGGCGACGGCTCGTCACGCGGGCGCAACCCTGCTCACGCGCGATCGGCGTGCTACTGCCGTCTACGAGAAGTTGGGCGTCTCATATGAGCTGGTGTTCTGACTGAGTCGGAGTGAACCAGCCCTTAAGACCCGCCGACGCCCCGCACGCGCTCCTCGACCCGCGACCTCGCGGCGCCCAGCGCCTTCGCGAGCGCGTCCACGGCGACCCGCGCGTGAGTCGCGTCGCCGCACGTGAAGAGGTCCACGGCCGCCTCGCCGCGTTCGGGCCACGTGTGGATCGTGAGGTGCGATTCGGAGATCACGACGACTCCGCTCACGCCCTGCGGGCTCAGGCGGTGGATGTGGATGCCGAGCACCTTCGCGCCCATCCGCTTCACGGCGTCGACGAGCAGCGTCTCGACGAGGATGGGATCGTCCAGCGTCGCGAACGGCGCGCCCGCGACGTCGAGCAGGAAGTGCACGCCGAGCGGCTTCACCGGATTCCCAGCGCGCCGACGGCGCCCTCGTTCGCGGGCTTGACCTTCCAGAGGAACGCGTCCCAGACGTAGTGGGTCGCCTGCGGCAGCGCGAGGAGGGGCACGAGAAGGACCAGCGCCAGCGTGCCGGGCTCGGCCGCGGCGCCGGGGAAGAAACGCGGGTTGGCGTGCCAGACGAGGCGGTCCCAGCCCCACTCCTCGGCGAACGCGATGGCGAGGAGCGGCAGGAGGAAGAGCGGCAGGCTCGCGAGCCACCGGTCCGCGGCGGCGGGCGGAGTTCCGGCTGCGCGGCGGCCTTCGGCCCGCGCCTTCGACGTGAACCACACGAGGCCGAGGTACGGGATGCCGTGGACGAAGACGTTCGTGACCGTGAATGCGTAGTCCGAGTCGAGGACGACGATTCCGAGAAACCACGTGGCCACGGTCGTCAATACGACGAGGATCTTCCCCCACGAGACGCGCCGGCCGGCGCGGGCGCGGGCGATCTCCTTGACGGCCCACGCGGCGAACACCGCCGCGTAGAGGAGAAACGCGGCGCGCGCGACGGTGGGCGGCAAGCCGGCGAGAAAGTCGCCCTGCAGGAACCACTGGAACCGGCGCGGCAGGTGGGCGTGCCAGAAGAGGAGCGGCGTCAGCGTCGCGCCGTAGACGGCGGCCGCGTCGAGGCGCCGGCCCCACGACCCCTCCTCGCCCTCGCCGTTCTTGCGGCGGTAGAGCGCGACCCAGCCGTACTGCTGGCGCACGAAGTGGAAGACGGCGAGGTACGCGAGGACCCTCCAGAAGAAGAGGGCCGACACGGAGTACGCGGCGACGCCGGCGGCCCACGCGAGGAGCGGGACGCCGGCGTAGAGCGCGAGGCGCTCCTGGGCGTCGGCGCCGTCCGCGAGGACGCGCCACCCCGTCGACCAGACGTGCGCGACGTCCACGCCGACGATCGCGACGAGAAACAGCCACGGCGGCGCGTCCCCATCCAGGATTCCGGCCGCCTTCCCGAGTGCGAGCAGGGCGAGCGCGAGCGCCGCGGACCCGCCGAAGAGCAGGAGATCGGCGCGGCGCGAGAAGAGCCAGGGACTACCCGTGGTCCTGGTCCGCTTTTCGCTCACGAGATTTTCGGAACAGCACAACTCCGTGCGTTGTTCTCTTGGCTCTATACATTGCTGTATCGGCATTCTTCAAAAGAACTTCGGCCGTTTCGCCATGCCCGGGGTATATGGCAATACCGATACTGGCTCTTACGGAAAGAGCGGTCCCCTTAAACTCGCAGGCTTCGGCAACCCGCTTGATCATTTTCTCTGCAAGCCGCGTCACGCCGGCGTCATCCTTGACTTCCAACAACAGACACACAAATTCGTCGCCTCCCCAGCGACTGACCATGTCTTCATCGCGGACGGAAGACTGGAGACGGGTTGCCACCATCGCCAGCACCTCGTCTCCCAGATCATGACCATGAGAGTCGTTGATGCGCTTGAATTCGTCGAGATCCATGAACAGGACGGCAAGTTTCCGACCATGCCTTTTTGCCTGAGCCAACCCATGGTCGAGACGCTGCTCAAAAGAGACACGGTTCGGAAGGCCGGTGAGTGGGTCCTTGAGCGCGCTCTGTTGCGCTTCTTCCTCTTTGACCTGGGATTTCGACAGATCGTCGCGCGCTTCCGCCAGGTCACTCTTCGTGTCGGCGAGCTCCGATTCGATGACGATTCGCTCCGCGACCTCTTTGACGAGTCTGGCGCTGACCACCTTCAAATCGACGGCGGCTTTCCCGACCTTTTTTTCCGCACCTACATTCTGGTTGAGGGCGGTCTTGATACCCTGATCGGAGACGTTGTCCTGCCTCAGAAACTCATTTACCGACGTGAGTTCAGTGGCCGCCGCCTTGACCGTGTCCTTGATCTTCTCGGTTTTCTTGAGAACACCGGCAAGCGAAGCTCTCTTTTTTGACCCCGATTTCCCTGTGTTCGATCCCGCCCGCTTCATACCCGTGAATCTCCGCGCGGCAGGTTAGACCATCGAGGGTGCGGACGAAAGCGGGGCGCTTCCGCAATCCTGTCCCGCCGCCACGGACGTGAAGGGCGCGGCGCGCGCGGCGAGGACACCCTCCGCCGCGCGCACGCCCGCGTCCTGCGCCTCCTCGAAGAGCGGAAGGCCGGCCGAGTCCGCGTGCGCGAAGTGGACGCCGCCCTCGGGCGCGAGGCGGCGCACGGGATTCGAGAGGAAGCCGGGAGTCGGGCGGAGCATCGCGTGGCCCCAGCGCGCGAAGTCCATCCGCGTCACGAGGG
>JBDTTJ010000039.1:0-16322 GCA_039930645.1 Acidobacteriota bacterium | reverse complement strand
CCTAGTCGAGGAGTCCCGGCGGCGTATCGAGGACGACGCGCTTGCCCGCGACGTCGACGGATACGACGAGGGGGGCCGTGAACGGAACCTCACGCTCCCCCCGCGGCGTCGCGAGAACGAGCAGCGGCCGCCCCGCGGCATCGACGAGGCCGGTCACTCGACCGAGCTCGCGCCCGCTCGCGTCGACGGCGACGGCACCCTCCAGCTCCCAGTGATACACGTATCCGGGCGGGCGCGGGGAGACGTCCTCTGCGCTCACGCTCAGCTCCACGTTCCGAAGCGTTTCGGCAGTCGAAACATCCGAAATTCCTTCGAAGGTGATGAGGACGCGGCCCTGGTGCGGGCGCACCGCCACGATGCGTGCCTCTCGCGCCTCGAGCGCGCCGACGGAGAGGAAGACTCTCAACCCTTCTGAGAATCTCTCCGGAAAATCCGTCAACACCTCGACGACGACCTCGCCGGAGAGCCCGTGCGGCTTGATCACTCTGCCGATCGCGATGCGTTCGCCCGGGGCGATCACGCGATCACTCCCTGCGGAGCCTCAGGCGGGTTTCGCGATGAGCATCCGCACGGTCTCGGAGGCGGAGGCGCCCTTCGCGATCCACGCCTTGGCCCTCTCCCGGTCGAGCTTGAGAAGCGGCGGGTTCTTCGTGGGGTCGTAGTGGCCGAGCTCCTCGAGGACCTTGGCGGTGGGCGTGCGGCGGCTGTCGGAGACGACGATACGGTAGGCCGGGGCGTTCGTGCCGCCGACGCGGCGGAGACGGATCTTGAGCATGTCTTTCCTTTTCTTCTGGACGTCAGCCGCGCATGCGCGCGGCGCCCTTCATCATCTTCTTCATCGAGAGGTATTGCTTGAGGAGCTGGTTGACCTCGGGAACGCTCGTCCCGGAGCCCTTGGCGATTCGCTTCTTGCGGCCGGCGTCGAGGATCTTCGGATCCTCGCGCTCGGCGGGGGTCATCGAGTCGATCATCGCCTCGAGGCTCTTCGTCGCATCCTCGGGGATTTCGAGGTCGTGCAGCTGCTTCATCGGCCCGACTTTGGGGAGGTGGCCGAGGAGGCTGCCGAGGGACCCCATCTTCTTCAGCTGCGTCATCTGCTCGCGCAAGTCCGTCAGCGTGAACGTGTTCTTTCGCAGCTTCTCGGCCGCTCGCAGCGCCGCGGCCTCGTCCGTCTCGGCGGAGACCTTCTCGATCAGAGTCAGGACGTCGCCGAGACCGAGGAGGCGCGAGGCGGCGCGGTCCGGATGGAACGCCTCGAGGTCCGCCACCTTCTCGCCGGTGCCCGTGAACTTCAGGGGCTTGCCGACGACCTTCGCGAGCGAGAGCGCGGCTCCGCCGCGCGCGTCGCCGTCCGTCTTCGTGAGGATGACGCCGGTGAGCGGGAGCTTCGCGCCGAACGCTTCGGCCGATCGGACGGCGTCCTGGCCGGTCATCGCGTCCGCGACGAAGAGGATCTCGTCGGGCTCGGTCGCCTCGCGGATGCGCGCCACCTCGTCCATGAGGACCTCGTCGACGTGGAGCCGGCCCGCGGTGTCGACGATCGCCACGTCGTAACCGAAGAGCTTCGCGTCCTTGACGGCCGTCCGCGCACGGGCCACGGCGTCCGTCTCCCCTTTCGGGTCGAACGCCATCAGGCCGTTTTCCTTCGCCAGCGTGCGGAGTTGCTCGGTCGCGGCGGGCCGGTGTACGTCGGCCGGGATCAGGAGGACCTGCTTGCCGAACCCCTTCTTCAGGTGGAGGGCGAGCTTGGCGGCCGTGGTCGTCTTGCCCGAGCCCTGCAAGCCCACCAGGAGGATCACGGAAGGGCGCTTCTTGATCGCGAGCGGCGCCTGCTGCCCACCGAGGATGGCGGTCAGCTCGTCGCGGACGATCTTGATGACCTGCTGGGCGGGCGAGAAGGAAGTCAGGACCTCCTGCCCCACGGCCTTCTCCCGGACGGCGGCCGTGAAGTCCTTGACGACACTCAGGTTTACGTCGGCCTCCAGGAGAGCGGTACGGATCTCCTTGAGCGCCTCGTCGACGTGGAACTCGGTCAGGTGGCCTTCGCCGCGCAACTCCTTGAAGACACGCTGCAGCCGGTTGGAGAGGGACTCGAACATCGCCGCGCGGAGTGTATCAGGCGACCTTTCCGGGCCAAGTCACTGACAGGCTTGACAGAATGGGTGTTTCCCGTATCCTCTCCCCGAAGCTCGAGGCGGAGTTCATTCCGTCGAAGTTGGAGTGTTCCCGCCCGTTTTGTACGCCAAGCCCGGTTTCAACACGCTTGATCCAAAAGACGCCACAAGGCGCAACGTTCCAAAAGAACGAAATCGAAAAAGGAGAACCCTGAACATGAAGAAGCTCACGTCCACCCTCGCCCTCGTCGCCCTCGCCACGTCGCTCGTCGCCTGCTCCAAGCCCGAGGAGAAGAAGCCTGAAGTCAAGGCCGAAGCGCCGAAGGTCGTCGAGGAGTCGAAGACGACGTCCACGACCACCACCACCACGGCTCCCGACGCCGCCACGGCGACGACGGCCACCACGACCACGACGGTCACGACGACGTCCGCCCCCGCCACCAAGTAGGTTCCGCTCCGTAGCGGAGCTCGAGGACGCCCCGGCTCGCCGGGGCGTTTCTCTTTTTTGGGGCGGGCAGGCTGGCAGGTTCCTTGCGATGATCCAAGCGGGAGACGGACCATGACGAAACCCCTCGGACCCGCCCTCGCCCTCCTCGCGCTCCTCGCCGCTGCCTCCGCGCCAGCAGTCGAACCGGCTTCCGATTCCCGGCCGGCGCCCCTTGCGCCCCGGTCGAGCGTCCCCGCGCCTCCGCGAGACGCCGCCGCCCGAACCGCGCTGGATTCGATCGTCTCGGCGGATTCGTTCCTCCCGGCCGTCCACATCAACGGCGCCTCGGGAGTCTTTCGCACCGACGTCTGGATCTTCAACCCCGACCCGAGCCTCAAGGCCGTCGTCAGCCTCTACTACACGGAGGCGGACCGCGACGGCTCGACCTTGCCGGGCATCCGCATCACGCCCGACCTCGACCCGCGCGAGTCGGTGACGCTGTCGGACATCGTCAAGGACTATTTCGGCAAGACCTCGAGCTACGGCCTCCTCGAGGTGAGGGGCAACCTCCCCCTGATCGTCACGAGCAACACGTTCAACATCGCGGGAGCGACGCCCGGCACGTACGGCCAGTTCTCGCCGGGACAGGCCCTCCGCAACGCTCTCGGGTTCGACAACTCGACCTTCGGCGATCTCTACGTCACGGGGCTCGTCAACGACCCGAACCACCGTACGAACGCCGTCGTGATGAACCCGACGGGCACGACGCTCGAGGCGGGCGTCCAGCTCGTGGACTCGGTCGGGAACGTCTACAAGACCGTCGTCAAGGTCGTCCCGCCGTACTCCCTTACCCAGCTCAACGACATCTTCTACCAGGATTTCGCCTCCTCGAACCCGCCGCAGGGCGGCCCGTGGCGCCTGAACGTATACGTCGACCTCTCGAACGGCGCGAAGGTGCTCTGCTACGCCACCGTCACGGACCTCCGGACGGGCGACCCGTACCTCATCCCCGGTCAGGCGGCCCGACCGTAGCGTGGCGCGTGCCCTCCTGCTGGACCTCGGCAACGTTCTCGTCCGCTTCGACCACGGACTGACGCTCGCGCGGCTCGAGAAGGCCACGGGCGTCTCCGCTGCCGCGTTCAAGCCGTACGTCTTCGGTCCGCTCGAACGCGAATTCGACCTCGGCCGCGTCGACGCGCAGACTTTCTTTCGCTCCGTGGAAGCGGCCGCCGGACTGCCCCGCCTGGCCGACGACGTGTGGATTCCGGCCTGGCGCGACATCTTCTTCCGGGACGAACGCGCCCTCGCGCTCCTCCCGCGGCTTGCGCCGGACGTCACGCCGGTTCTCGTGTCGAATACGAACCCGCTCCACTGGGACGGCGTTCTCGCCGTCGCCCCGGAGCTTCCCCGCCTCCTGCCGAGGCGCGCGCTCTCGTTCGAGATCGGCTTCGCCAAGCCCGACCCCGCCCATTTCGAGGCCGCTCTCGCCCTCGCGGACGTCCTGCCACGCGACGCCGTCTTCGCGGACGACCGCGCCGAGATGGTCGCGGCGGCGCGGGCGCTCGGGATCGACGCGTTCGGCGTGCGCGGGCCGGGCGACCTGGAAGAGGGTCTCCGCACGAGAAGCCTTCTCGGCTCGTGACATGCCGCCAGGGAGATATTCTTTGAAGGTGAAGAGGGGACCGGCTCTCGCCGGCATGCTGATCGCTCTTGCCGTCGCCGCCACCGGCTGCCGGGGCCGCGACGAAGCCGCGTCGCCGTCGGAGACGCCTCTGGACCATTCGAAGAAATCTCCCTCGTCCTCTCCTGCTCTTCCCTTCGTTTCGATCTCCTTCGACGAGGCGCTCGCCAAGGCGCGCACCGAGAACAAGCTCGTCTTCGTTGACCTGTACGCCGACTGGTGCACGTGGTGCACGAAGATGGACGAGGACGTTTTCGCCGTTCCCCGCGTCCAGGACGCCCTCCTGGCGTTCGTCCCGATCAAGGTCGATGTGGAGAAAGCCGGAGGCCGCAGGATCGCGACGCGCTACCGCGTCGAGGGCCTTCCGGCGTACCTCCTTCTGAACGCTGACGGCGAGGTTGTGGGACGGTTCGACGGTTACCTGCCCGTCGAGGGCTTCCTTCTCCGCCTTAGGGCCGCTTCGGGGGGCCGGGGCTGAACGCTCCCGCAGAACTCTCCGGCGATCCGCTCTTCGCAAAGGCCCTCGAGGAGTTCCGCGCGGGGCGCTTCTTCGAGGCGCACGAGGAGTGGGAGGCGCTCTGGATGAAGTCCGAGGGTGACGAGAGACTCTTCCTCCAGGCGCTCATCCAGGTCGCGGCCGCCTGCGTCCACCTGACGCGCGGCAACGCCGCGCCGGCGGTGCGGCTGCTGAGCCTCGCAGACGAGAAGCTGGCGCGACTCGGCCCCAGGTCCGGAGAAATCAATACGGATTTTCTTAGAAAGGGAGTCGGGCGAACGCTGGAACTGCTGGGCGCGGGCGCCGCGCCGGGCGACGCAGCGAAGGCGATCCGGCTTTAGCGCAGGAGAGGCGCGAGCCGAGACGCGACCGCGGTGACGAGCGCCGCGTCCGCCTCCCGGCTCGCGGCGCCGAACGGGCCCGGGCGTCCCACCCCGACCTCGACGAGCGCGTGCGCGACGAAGCCCGCCAGTCCCTTCGGGCGCGCGCGCCCTTCCGCGGCCTCTTGCAGGACGCCGGCGTACGCCTCGGCGATGCGATCGGGCCGGCGCGCTTCGCCCCATGCCACCGCGGCCGCCGAGCGCGACCGCGTGCGCTGGGGATCGAAGGCAAGCGCCTCCATCTCGGCCGCAAGGCGCAAAACCTCCTCGCCTCCGACCGGCACCCTGGACGCGAAGGCGTCCGGCAGCTCGCGAAACCAGCCGGTGTCCGAGACGACGAGCGGCAGGCCGAAGCCGGCGAGCCGGCAGACCGCGCCCGACGTCTCGCCCATCGTCGGGTGCCTGAGATTCACACCGAAGTCGGCCGCGGAGGCGGCGCGCCAGAAGTCGTCGTCCGAGAGGTAGCCGCCGAAGGCGACGTCCCCCGCGAGGTCGTGCTCGTCGACGTACCGGTGGAGCGGGTCGTCCTCTCCGACGGCGCCGCCGACGAACAGGAACGGCCGGCGGCCGGCCGGAAGGGACGCGAGCGCCTCCAGGATCTTCCCGATCCTCTTTGCGGGCGTGACGACGCCGAGCGACGCCGCGACCGGCCGGTCGAGCGGCAGCCCGAGGGCGCGCCGCGCCTCGTCCCTCGGCGTGCGCGGCGCCTCCACGACGTGGTGCGGGATCTCCACGACGCGCGTCTTCGGGCTCTCGCGCAGGACGGCGCCCCGGACGAGCGCCGAGTGTGCGATCACCGCGTCCGCCGCGCGGACGACCGCCGCCGACATCGGGAACGCCCACGGGTCGAGATCCCACACCGGGATGCGCGGGCCGCGCCGCCCCTCTTCTGCGAGCGCCCGACCCCGCAAGCCGTGCGCGGCTTCGAGGGCCCGGGAGTAGTCCGGCTCGCAGCCCCGGTCGAGGTACGCCGCGGCGAAGAGATGGTGGAGGACGAAATCGTGCAGCACCACGACAGCCGGCGTCTTCCGCGCGGGGGCGCACAGCGCCTCGACCGACGGTGCGTGCAGCGGGTCGTTTCCGATCTGGAAGAGCAGGACATCGTGCTTCGCGCCCAACGCCCCGGATGCCTCGTCGGGTTCGTAGGAAGAGAGAAGAAGAGAAGATTTCTTTGAAAGTGAAGAGAGGATCTCGGAGTCGTAGTCGGCGATGCCGGAGCGCGTCGGGGGAAGAGGACCGATGAATCCGACGGAAAGCGTCATCGAATTCCCCCCGCCTCGAGGAGAATGCGCACCGCGTTGCTCCAGGAAATCTCTCTTACCCTTTCAAAGCCTCTCGCTCCGAATTCTCGGGATTTTTCCGGATTCGCCAGAAGATCCGATGCGGCCGCGCCGAGCGCGGCTGCCTCCGGGGCGACGACCCGCCCGCTCTCGCCGTCCACGACGAACTCCAGCGGGCCGCCGGAGTCCGTGCAGGTCACGACGGGCTTTTGCGAGAGAAACGCCTCGAGCGCGATGTAGCCGTAGTCCTCGTCGGCCGGCGGGAAGATGACCGCGCCACACGTCGCATAAAGGGTCAGGAGCTCCTCGTCCGAGACGCGGCCGGCCAGTCGGACGTCCGCGCCGCTCTTCTTCGCGATCGTCTCGAGCCGCGCCCGGTCGGGCCCGTCTCCCGCGATCACGAGGCGGAACTTCCCCGCCGCCGCGGCGCCGACCGCGAGGTCCATCCGCTTCCACGTGTCGAGCCGCCCGGCCGCGAGCGCGAACCCCTGCGACGGCTCCGTGCGGTACCGGCCCGCGAGCGGCGGCGGGTGGTAGAGCGCCTCGGCGGCGATCCCGTTGAAGCGTGCGAGGCGGGCGGCGGTGTTCTTCGCGTTCGTGAAGACCTTGCGCGCCTCGCCGAGCCCTGTGCGATCCGCATCCGCGATCAGCTCGCGCCAGCGCGTGTCGGCCGGCGACGCCGAAAAGTCGCTCTCGGGCGTCCCGAATCGGTCGTACGCCTGGCGGAACTGGTGGATGAGCCAGACGACCTTGTTCTCGTGCCTCACGAGGTACGACGGGAACTTCATGGGGATGACGAGGTCGACGCGCTTGCCGTCGGCCTCGGAGACGTCGAGGAGCCGCCACGCGAGCGCGGACGTCAGGATCTCCTCGCGCGGATACCACTTGAACGGCAGCCGCACGAGCTCGGCCTCGTGCCCGGCCGCGCGGATTTCGCGCACGAGGCCGTCGGCGTGCCGCTCGGCGCCGCCCGAGGCGAACGGCACCTGCGCGTTGCAGACGAGGATGCGGGCCATGCGCGGACCTACTTCACGCCCGTGACGGCGTAGTCCTGCGGCGCGAAGAGGAGCCGCGCGATCGGTGCGAGGCGCGGGTCCTTCGCGGCCTCCGCGGTCAGGCCCTCGCTCTCCGGAACCGGAGACCTGAAGGCGACGGAGACGTCCCGGAACCCGCTCGCCGTGAGCAGCTGCGCGAGGGAGGGAGCCGGCACGGGCCGCACGTGCGTGAGGTCCATCCAGAACCAGCGCATCGCGTACACCGACTCCGGGTTGACCGTCTCGAAGAGAACGCGTCCCCCCGCGGCGAGCTTACGGGCGGATAGCTCGACGAGATCGAACAGCGACGACGGCGCAAGGTGCTCGACCACCTGGAACGCCGTGATCCCGCCGAGCGAGCCGTCCGGCCGGCCCGTGAGCCACGCGAAGAGGTCGGCCGCGTCCACGGCGAGCTTCTTCTCCTTCGCCCGCGCGGCCATGACGGGGTTCGCGTCGCATCCAATGCCCTTCACACCCTCGGCCGCGAGCGCCTCGAGGAACTCGCCGCGGCCGCATCCCAGGTCCGCGACGGGTCCCGGCGCTCCGCGAAAGAGCGCCGCGTCGGACTTCTGCCGGCGGCGGATCTCGTCCTCGCTGCCGCGGAAATGCTCCTCGAAGCTCACGTAGAGCCCCGCGCGGAGAGGGTCGTCGGCGCGGAGGGCGCCTCTTGCTTCGGGCCCTCGCGCATCCGGCGGGGCCCCGCCACCCGCGACATTCTGCAAATTGCTTCGAAGGGAAGACCATTCGAGGCGAAGCATGCGCAGCGCCTCGCGCGCCTCGTCGAGCCGCCGCCCGCTCTCTTCTCTTTCAGAAGAATCTCTTTCTCTCTCCCGGGCGAGCGCCTCGAAGCGCGCGTCGCGGTCCTTCTCGAGCGCGTCGATCCTCTCGAGGCCCGCGTGGAGGTTCCCCACGATGGCCCCCGCCTCGGCGTCGAGGCGAGTCTCGAGTGCGGCCGTCGCCTCGGAGAGTCGAACCGCCGCCTCCGCCCCGACGCGCGCAGCGGCTTCCTCCGCGCGGCGTGACGCGTCGCGCGCGGCGCCCGCCGACGCCGAGACGTCGCGCAGGGCCGTCTCCGTCTCGAGGAGCGCGCCGCGCACGGACTCGAGAAGCGCGGAGTTGAACGTCGACTGGTCGCGGGTGACGATGCGGAGGAGCCTGAGGAGCGCGGCCTTGAGCGGGCGCAGCGCCGCCTCCGCCGGAAGGACCGGGCTCACGAACCGGCCGGCGTTCTCGAGGAGCGCGCGCGGCCATTCATATGCGGGCCCGACGCCTCCGCCCGGCGCCGCGAGTGGTGCAGCCGAGCGCGACTCGAGGCCCGAGGAGAGGCTCGCGGAGATCGCCGAGATCTGGGTCACGAGGTCCCGGGCGAGGGCGGCTGCGTCGCGCCCGGCCGCGTCGTTCTTGTTCGGGCTCATCTGTCGCTTATATTAAGCGCGAAACATGAGAAACCACCGCAGGTCCCTCGCCGTCGCCGCCGCCGCCGCCCTCGCGGGATTCGCCGTCTTCGCGGCCGACGGTCCGGCTCCCAATCCTTCCGAAGGAACCCTCTCCCCGCTTGCGTACGACGGCGAGAAACACCTCGCAAACGTCCGGCAGCTCACGTTCGGCGGCGAAAACGCCGAAGCCTACTGGTCGGCGGACGGGAAGAAGCTCATCTTCCAGTCCACGCGGCCGCCGCACGCGTGCGACCAGATCTTCGAGATGGACCCCGGCGCTCCGGAGAAGACGACGCGTCTCCTCTCGACCGGCAAGGGCCGGACGACGTGCGCCTACTTCTTCCCGGACGGGAAGCGGTTCCTCTACGCCTCGACGCACCTCGGCGGCGACGCCTGCCCGCCCCCGCCCGACATGTCACACGGGTACGTCTGGGCGCTCTTCCCGGAATACGACATCTTTTCCGCGAACGCCGACGGGTCGGGCCTCAAGCGGCTCACGACGACGGCGGGCTACGACGCCGAGGCGACGATCTCGACGGACGGCAAGCGTATCGTCTTCACGTCAGCCCGCGATGGCGACCCCGAGCTCTACGCGATGGACGCGGACGGCTCGAACGTGAAGCGCCTCACGAACACCGTCGGATACGACGGCGGCGCGTTTTATTCGGACGACGGGCAGTGGCTCGTCTACCGGGCGCACCACCCGACCGAGCCGAAGGCGATCGAGAGCTTCAAGGCGCTTCTCGCCCGCTCGCTCATCAAACCGACGACGCTGGAGATCCGCGCCATGCGCGCCGACGGCACGGGAGACCGCCAGGTCACGTCGAACGGCGCCGCTAACTTTGCACCGTTCTTCTTCCGCGGCGGGCACGACCGGATCCTCTTCTGCTCGAACGCTGCCGACGCGAAGGGCCGGAACTTCGACCTGTGGGCCGTGAACACGGACGGCTCGAACCTCGAGCGGATCACGTTCAACCCGACGTTCGACGGCTTCCCGATGTTCTCCCTGGACGGCAAGCGTCTCGCGTTCTGCTCGAACCGCCACAACGCGAAAGCCGGCGACACGAACGTCTTCGTCGCGGACTGGGCGCCCTGACTCCCGGGTCCTCGTCGTCAAGCTTCTGCGCGAGCGGCGCGCGAGGCGCGGGAGATCTCGCGCAGGATCTTCACGAGCATCACGCCCACGGCGAGGGACATCGGCCCGACGAAGACTCCGAGGAGCCCGAAGGCCGTGAGGCCGCCGAAGACGCCGAGAAAGACGAGAAGCGTCGAGAGCTCGCTCCCCTTCTGCCCGATCAGCATGGGCTTGAGCACGTTGTCCGCGAGCGTGGACGTCACGAGGACGTTCCAGAGGAGGAACGCGATCGCGGTCCCCGTGCGTCCCTTGACGAAGAGAACGACGAGCGCCGGTCCCCACACGATCGCCGTCCCCCCGACCGGAAGGAGGGACAGGATGCTCATGGCGACGCCCGCGAGAATCGCGGACGGCAGACCCGCGGCGACCCACGCGAGGGCGCCGGACGTGCCCTGGACGACCGCACACAGGATCGAGCCCTTGAAGATGGATTCGAGCATGCTGCCGAGCGAGCGCACGATTCGCCGCCGTTCGGCGTCGTCGATCGGGATCAGGTCGGTGAGGGCCTCGACCATGCCCTCGCCGTCCCTGAGGAAAAAGAACAGCAGGAAGAGCGTCAGGACGAACGTGACCAGGATGTCGAGAAAGGAAAGCACGGCGGCGCCGCCAGCCGACGCGAGCCACGAAGAGGCGTTTCGCGCGATCTCGAGAGCCTTGGTCTGGAGGTCCTCCACCGAAACGCCGACGGTTCCGCGGACCCATGCCGACACGCGCTCGACGCCGGGGATCGCGAGGACGTCGTTCCACGAGTGGACGTCGTTCGCCTTCAGCCTCGCTGCGGCGGCGGTCGCCGCGCCGGCCGCCTGGTTGAGGATTGCCGCGCCGAGGAGCACGGCCGGCAGGAGGACGACGAGCGCCACCGCGAGCGTGAAGAGTCCCGCCGCGAGGCCGTGCCGGTTTCCGGCGCGGGAGCGGACTCTCGCCCAGATCGGCCAGAGCGCCACCGCGACGACGGACGCCCAGAGAATGCCCGCAAGGAACGGCCTCAGGACGATGTAGCTCAGGCCGCCGACGGCCACGAGAAGGACGAGCAGGAAGATCACGGGATAGAGATTCGCGGATCGAAAGTGCGGCATGGCCGCTCGATCATACGAAAGACGTTGATAGACTGGGGGTTTATGCGGCCCGCCGTGGCGCGCGTTCCGCGCCGTCCTCCGCCCCCGGAACCCTCCGATCCCGCCGCCCTGTCGCGGGCGGCGGTGGCGTCGGCGCGCGCTCGGGGGTTCGCGGCAGCCGGGGTCCTCGCGGCCTCGCGGCCCCTCACGTGGGACCGATTTCGGAACTGGCTGCGCGAGGGCCGGCACGCGGAGATGGCGTACCTCGAGCGCGACGCGGCAGCTCGCATGCGGTTCGACTCGATTCTGCCGTTCGCGAAGTCGGTCGTCGCCGTGGCCCGCGCCGTCCCCGGGGCCGGCCGCGGGAACGTCGCGGCGTACGCGCGGGGCGAGGACTACCACCGGGTGGTCCGGCGGCACCTCAAGGGCGTCGTCGACGACCTGAATCCGCTCGCGCCGAAGGGCTCGCACTTTCGCGTGTGTGTCGACACCGCGCCCCTCCTCGAACGCGAGATCGCGGTCCGGGCGGGTCTCGGCTTCATCGGCAAGAACGGAATGCTCATCGTCCCGGGCGTCGGCTCGCACGTCGTCCTCGGCGAAATCCTCACGGACGTGACTCTCGCGCCGTCCGCCTCGCCGTTCACGGACGGCGCCGACCGCTGCGGATCGTGCACGGCCTGCCTCGAGGCGTGTCCGACGCAGGCGTTCGTGGCGCCGCGGGTCCTCGACTCGGCGAAGTGCCTCTCGTACCTGACGATCGAGAAGCGCGGACCGTTCACGGACGTCGAGGAGGCCGCTCTGAACGGCCGACTCTTCGGCTGCGACGACTGCCAGGACGTCTGCCCCTTCAACGCGGCCCTCGACCCTGCGGGCCCCGCCCGCGGACCCGCGGCTTCGATCGATCCGGAGGAGATCCTCGTTCTCGACGAGGAGGGCTTCCGCGGCCGGTTCTTCGACTCCGCGATCTGGCGCGCCACGCGGAGCGGGCTCGTGAGAAACGCGCGCGCGGCGGTGCGGCGGTGAGCGGACCCGGGACCCTCCTCGTCGTGGCTGGAGTCTTCGTGCGCGAGGGGCGGCTCCTCCTCGCCAGACGTCCGGCGGGCCGCGCCTGGGCGGGCCTCTGGGAGTTCCCCGGCGGCAAGGTGGAGGACGGGGAAACGCCCGAGGACGCGCTCGTGCGGGAGTGGCGCGAGGAGATGGACGTCACGCCCGTTGGGCTCGCGCCATGGAGGTTCGACACGACGCGCGGAGTCGTGCCGGACGACTCCTCGGCTCACGTGACGCTGCTGTTTCTCAGAATAGCTGGATTGGCCGGCGTGCCGCGCGCCGCCGGCGTGGACGCCGTGAGGTTTTCGTCCGCATCCGAGGCGCGACTCCTGCCAACCCCTCCGCTCGACGCTCCTGCCGTTGCCTGGCTCCTGGCGGAGGGAGGCGGCGATTTCGCGGACACGGAGTCCGACGAGGGCCGCGACCTCGTTCGAGCGCTCGGCTCCCGCTCCCCTTTCATAGAAGAATCCGAATCCCTCTCTTCGATCCGTGCCCTGGCCTTCCGCAAGCCGCGAGCGGACGGCGCCGGGACCGTCTCGGGGATCCTCGTCGCGACGCCGGACGGCGGCGCCCGCGCGTACCGGAACGTCTGCCCGCACGTCCCGATCCCGCTCGACCGCGGTGGCGAGCCGCTCCTGACCGAGGAGGGCTTCCTCGCCTGCCGTAACCACGGCGCGCTCTTCGCCGTGGAAGACGGCTTCTGCGTGGCCGGGCCGTGTGCGGGCGAATCCCTCGAGGCGATGCCGGTGGAGCCGCGCGGCACGGGTTGGGCGCTCGCGGGAGGGCGCACGTGAACGACGGCCTGCTCCTCGCCCTCTACGTCCTCTGCGCGATCGGATCGGCGTTCTTCTCCGCGGCCGAAACCGCGATCACGTCCCTGACGGATTCCGCAGTCTTCCGCATGAAGACCGAGGGTCGAAAGGGCGCCGAGCGCCTGGAGCGCCTGCGCGCGGACCTGCCGAAGACTCTTGGGACGCTGCTGGTCGGGAACACGCTCGTGAACGCGGCCGCCGGCTCCCTCGGCGCGGGCCTCGCGATCTCGGCCTTCGGCGAGAAGTGGGGCGTCCTCGCCGCAACGGTCCTCACGACGATCCTTCTCCTCGTCGTGGCGGAGGTCACCCCGAAGACGCTCGCCGCCCGCCGGCCCGAGGCGCTCGCCATCCTTTTCGTCGGCCCCGTCGAGACTTTCGTGAGGCTCCTGTCCCCCGCGACGGTCTTCTTCTCGGCCATCGCCCGATGGATCCTCGGGCCGTTCGGCGTCGGGGAGTCCGCGGACGTCACCGAGGCGGACGTCAAGAGCGTCATTTCGCTCTCGCGCGAACAGGGCGGTCTCAAGCGCGAGGAGAGCGATCTCCTGCACGCCGTTCTCGCGTTTGGCGACACGCCGGTGCGCGACGCGATGGTGCCGGGGGCCCGGATCGTCTCGCTTGACGTCACGTCGTCGTTCGAGCGGGTCGAAGCGGTCTGCCGCGAGCATCGTTACAGCCGCTACCCCGTCACGCGGGGCCACGAGGACGAGGTCATCGGGGTCCTCCACGTGAAGGACCTCTTCGACGTGACGGACGCCGACGAGGCGACCTTCGACCTTTCCCGCTACCTGCGACCCGCCGTTTTCGTCCCAGAGCTGAAGCGCGCCGAGGACCTCCTGCGCGAGATGCGGCGCCGCCGCTTCCACATGGCCGTCGTCGTGGCCGAGAGCGGCGCCGTGGCCGGCCTCGTCACGCTGGAGGACCTCATCGAGCAGATCGTCGGGGATATCTTCGACGAGCATGACGAACCCGCGCGGCCGCCCGTGGCCGAGGGGTCGTCCCTGCTCGTCGAAGGAGGGTATCCTCTGGCCTCACTCGAGCGGGACCTCGCCGTCTCGTTCGACGACCCGGAGGCCGAGACGGTCGCCGGACTTCTCCTTCGCAAGTTCGGACGCATCCCCCGCACGGGCGCTCGCGCTCGCGCGGGCGGCGTCGAGTTTCTCATCGAGCGCGCCACCCCCCGGGCCATCGAGCGCGTTCGCATTCTCCGACCGGACGCTCCGCGGCCCGCGGGCGACCCCGACAACCGAAAGGCGACCCCATCGTGACCCCGAAGAACCGCATCGTGACCCTCGTCCCCGGCGACGGCATCGGCCCCGAGATCACGGCCGCCGTCGTGGAGATCCTCGCGGCAGCCGGCGCCCCCATCACGTGGGAGCGCCACGACGCCGGGGAGGTCGCGTTCCGCGACACGGGCAATCCGCTTCCGCCCGACATCGTGGCCTCCATCCACCGCACCAAGGTCTGTCTCAAGGGCCCGGTCACGACGCCGATCGGCGGCGGCTACAAGAGCGTGAACGTCTCGCTTCGCCAGGCCCTCGACCTGTACGCGAACCTCCGTCCCGTGAAGAACCTCCCGAACATCGCCTCGCGGTACGGGGACCTCGACCTCGTCGTCGTTCGCGAGAACACCGAGGATCTCTACTCGGGCATCGAGCACGTTGTCGTGCCGGGCGTCGTCGAGTCCATCAAGATCATCACGGAAAAGGCCTCCACGCGCATCGCGCGCTTTGCCTTCGAGTACGCCCGCACGCACGGCCGCCGGCGCATCACGGCCGTGCACAAGGCGAACATCATGAAGCTCTCGGACGGCCTCTTCCTCGACTGCTTCCGCACGGTGGCGAAGGAGTACGCCGACATCCAGGCCGACGACGTCATCGTGGACGCCGCCTGCATGAAGCTCGTCATGAACCCGAAGCAGTTCGACGTGCTCCTGCTCGAGAACCTCTACGGCGACATCATCAGCGACCTCGCCTCCGGCCTCGTCGGCGGCCTCGGCATCACGCCGGGCGCCAACCTCGGCACGCAGTGCGCGGTGTTCGAGTCGGTGCACGGCTCGGCGCCCGACATCGCCGGCAAGGGCATCGCGAACCCGACTGCCCTCCTTCTCTCGGCGACGATGCTGCTCCGCCACATCGGCGAGGACGAGCGCGCCGCGCGCATCGAGAAGGCCCTCAACGCCGCGATGGCCGACGGCAGCGCGAAGACGCGCGACGTCGGCGGGACCGCGACGACCGCCGCCTACGCCAGGGCGGTCATCGCGCGCCTCTGATGCCGAAGGTCGTCTTCCTGAACGAAGGCCGCCGCTCCGAGGTGGCTGCCGGCACGACCGTCCTCGCGGCAGCCGACGCGCTGCGCGTGAGGATCGGCCGCGTCTGCGGGGGCGGGGGCACGTGCTCGACTTGCCGCGTCGAGGTCGTGGCCGGGTCCGGGAATCTCTCTCCAATCGGGGAGAACGAGATCGCCTACGACCTCGGACCGAACGTCCGACTCGCGTGCCAGGCGCACGTGCTCGGCGACGTGGGCGTCCGGGTCCTCGTGATCCCGCGCGCGCTGGCGGTCTGACGTGAGCCGCCCCTCCATCCGCCGCGCGCTCAAGCGCTCCGGGGTGGCCGTGCCGCCCCGGCCTCCGCGCACCGGGCCGCGCAACCTCGGCAGGGTCCCACCGCCGAAAATCTTCCTTCCCGGCGAGAGCGCCGAGGCGGGTGTCGTCGCGTTCTCCACGATCTTCGGGCGCAAGGCGCCTGTCGAGATGGAGATCGGCGTCGGCAAGGGCCGCTTTCTCCTGAACGCCGCGGCCGCCGACCGGGAGCGCGATTTCTTCGGCCTCGAGATCGAGGCGGAGTACGCGGCGATCGTGCGAGTGCGAGCCGAGCGCGCCGGCCTCACGAACGTCCGTGTGGAACGGCTCGACGGCAAGGCCTTCGTGGGAGCGCGCCTCGCGCCCGGCTGCCTCGCCGCGCTGCACGTCTACTTCCCGGATCCGTGGCCGAAGAAGCGGCACCACAAGCGGCGCCTCGTGGAGCCCGGGTGGGCTGCCGCCGCCGCGCGGGCTCTCGAACCGGGCGGCCTCCTGCGCGTCGCGTCGGACCACCCGGAGTACTGGGCCGTGATCGACGCCGTCCTGTCGGCGGAGCCTCTCTTCGCGAAGCTCTCCCCCGAAGAGGCCGGCGAGTGGTCGACCGGCACGAACTACGAGATGAAGTTCGTGAAGAGCGGCCGCCAGATCCGGAAGGCCGTCTTCCGCCGCGTCGCCGGCCCCTAGGGCGAGCCGCCACCCGGCTCGCGCTCCATGGCGAGGAGAGGCCGGAGGAACTTCCGGAAATAGTCGAAGCCGGAGACGAGCGTCATCGCCATCATGACGTAGAGGGCCGCGCGGCCCGTCTTGCGCCAGAGGCCGATGTCGTCGAGCTTCGCGCCGAGGATCA